>NZ_QUWV01000077.1 GCF_003403295.1 Komagataeibacter melaceti
TCTTGCGCGTAACCTTGCCCATAAAACCCGTTCTCTCTCAGGTCGGATTATAGCTTATTGCCCTGTCCGAAAAATGGGGACCACCTCTATTGCCTGTTAAAGCGCATTTCGTATAAATTCCGACATAACGAAGCTATTCCACTTATCAAAATATATATTGAATTAATGAAAAGAATTGTTCAATAAATAATTTGTTTTAGATTTTATTATACGATATTTTTTCGAAAAATGAGGCGCATCTGGCATAATCATCATATATGGTTACATACAATCATATTATTGAAAACCTGCTCTTTTGCATATGCCCAGCCTGTTCCCGTAAGCGTGCTGAGCGCGGGCGTTACGCCACAGCAGAATATTCCCGACCATATTGACCCGCGCACCCATCTGTCCGGCAACTGGGGCGGAATACGGAACTGGCTGCTGGCACAGGGAATTGATATCCGTATATCGGATACCAATGAATTCTGGTCCAACCCGGTGGGGGGCGCGCAGGCATCCAGCAACTACATCGGGTCCGCCGCGGTTGAAATGGTGACGAATCTGCACACCCTGACGGGCCTGCCACTGGGTACATTTGACATCAGCGCCATGGAAATCCGTGGGCGACCATTCAGTAATACGCCCCTGTATGTTTTCAACCAGACATCGAATATCGAAGCGGATGATAACGGGCGGCTATATGAACTGTGGTACAGCCAGAAATTCATGGGAGAACGCCTGGCCTTCCGGATTGGCAAGCTGGATCTCGGGCATGACTTCATGGTCAGCAGCGTCGGGCTGAACTTCCTCAACGCGTCCTTTTCCTGGCCCATCATGCCCGATAATGACCTGTATGACCAAGGCCCCGTCTCCCCCGTGGCCACGCCTGCGATACGGTTGCGCTATACCCTGTCCCCACACTGGAATTTCCTGTTCGCGGCAGCCGATGACAATCCTGTGGGCGGCCCCTTCATCAACGCGAAGGACCTGTGGAACCAAAACCGCGACCCCGGTGGCACGCGCTTCAGTTTCCGCACGGGCGCTCTTTTCTTCGGGGAGGTCCAGTACCGGCGGACCCTGTACGGAAGGCAGGGCACATATAAACTTGGCGGTTACTTTGATACCGGACGCTTTCCCGACCAGTCCGATCTCAGAAAAAACCATAAAACCAACTGGGCCGTCTACGCCATTGCGGATCAGACGCTGCAGCATTTCGGGCGAATAACGGAGCTTGACGCTTTCATTCGGGGGAACTGGACAGCGGACACCGACCGCAACCAGATCGTCTATGCCGCAGATGCTGGGTTGTCCCTGAAGGGGCCGTTTGGACGTGCAGGCGACATGGCGGGGTTTGGTGCGGGCCTGGGGGCGGCTAGTCCCTATCTTGCCCAGGCGGACCGGCGTTCTGGCCTGCCCATGCAGGGCACCGAATATCATCTGGAGTTGACCTATCAGATCCCAATCACGCCATGGTTCATGCTTCAGCCTGATATTCAGGGCATCATATCGCCCAGTGGTGGTGTTCTCGATAATAAAGGGCAGCATGTGCATGACGAAGCCATCTTCGGTCTGCATAGCAGCGTAACATTCTGAACCACTCTGTACAAGGTTTTTTTGAAAAGATCCGACCAGACTGTGTTGTCCCGCCTTTTCATTCCAGGTTCAGCTAGAAATTCACATTGGTATGCAACCCGAATACGGCTTCATCACCAATCCGGTGCGTCGGACAGGATGGATCTCCCGTGCCGCCCGAGGGGTTCAGGACATATTGGAAATCGGGCTGCACGACCATCCATGGTGTGATCTGGGCCTGATAGGTCAGTTCAAAATGATTTTCGTTTCCCTGCACCAGGGCACCGCGCGCGCGATCATAGGCACGCACGCCTGATGTGACGCGACCGATACCCCAGCCCAGACCAAGTGTATCATTCGTCCTGCCTGAAAAGGGCGCCTTCAGGTTAAGGCCGGCATCAATGGCGAAGCTTATGATATTGCGATCACCACTATTACCCGTCGCCCGGACAAACAGGCCAAGTGCGCGTGATGCATCAGGCGACGGACGCCAGATCAACTGGTCGATTATCCCGTAAATCAGCCAGTTTCCCCGATCCCAGCGGGGTGTACCACCATCCGCGCCAAGAGACAGTCCCTGTGTGTTATATCGATAATCCGGAAATCGTGCCGTATCATAATAGCCTCCAAGTTTATAAACGCCTGACAGGCCCGGATGACTGGCCGCGCGTCCACTGTCGCCAGATTGAGGATTGAAGGCATACTGAATTTCGGTAATCAGTAGCGCGCCGGTTCCCATATTGAACTGCGTGCCACTTCCATCCCTTATGGTCTGGCTGGTGGGGTCCGCCGGGTTTCCGGTCACGCCAAAGACACTGCTATCCTGATTACCCGACGGATTGTCATCCGCCGCCGCGAACATGAATGTGTATTTTTCACCGGGTCGGTAGCGCAACCGGATTGCGGGAGCTGCAAGCGGCCATGAAGGACCGCCAGCATAAAGGTTGACCGAAGGACCCATTGGCCATCCGAAATTGGCGTTGAGGTACAGGGACGCGTAATCGCTGATCAGGAATTCCGTATCGAGATCCTGCTGGCCGATCTTGACGTCCAGCGCGCCCCTGAGAAAGGACTGCTGGTACCAAAGTTCAAACAGGCGGGTGGAGCGATCCGCCTCAAATCCGCTGATGGGGTTGAAATTGCCCAGATGGTCCTGAGTGACGGCACGTCCCCGGATCTGCAGGGCACTGATGTTGATTGTCGCGCCTTTAAGCCCGATCATCCTTTCCAGATCCGCCATCAGGGTCGGCATGGTAATGCCGATATAGGAAGGGCCCGTGCCCGATCCCCTGCCATCGCCATTGGTACTGCCGATCCCGCCCGTGGCGTTACCCCATAACTCGTTGACGTCCTGAATGCTCAGCGTCAGGCCGTAGCGGGCCAGCCATGGACGCAGTCCCCCCATATTCCCCAGCAGGCTCCCACCGGCAGACGGCGTATCTTGGCTGTGGCTGGTCGTGATTGCGCCTGCTTGCCAGGAATCACGCACGGTCGCCGGGTCAATCTGGGCCAAGAAAGGTGTACTGGCGCCCAGATGGGCCTGCCCACCCGCAATGGCGGTCTGGGCCTGCCCCGCAACGGAGATGAAACCGCCGATGCCCCAGAAGAAAATTCCCTCACATACACGCCGGAACACTCGGGTAACGCAAACCGCCGGAATCCTGCGTGATGTCAGTTCGCACGGTCGCAAATGTTTCTCATATTATCGTAAAAAAGGTCGTAATCCAGACAGATATCATATACCCGGTCTTCTTTCCACAACATGATGTTTTTGTTAAAGACACAATGTGAATAAAAGAGAATTGTGATATTATATCGTTCTCGTAATTTAATTTATTGTTTTTAAAAAATATGCCTGAAGGTCATAAAAAGGTGTCTATTCTGCTTTGGCGATGGACGAAAACACATAGCGGAAAATAAATTATCGCGGCTGCCGCTTCTATGGAAAACAATTCAGACTTTTCACTTTGGCTGCCTGCACAAAATGATCGCCGGCATGCGTGGTAATACGGAGTACCATGCTGCCTGCTACAAGGATTGGCCGCCCTACCATTGCTCATAACGGCTGATCTCTTGCTAGCAGCGTCTCCCCCGTGACCTTATTTTCCGTGTTCAGGTTCACGTCATGTCTGCGTGTTACGAGAACAGCGAGCATCGGCATGATGGCATGGCCAGGGTCGGGTGCCAGGAGGCCGGACAAATATTATGAGATCGATAGTGCATTACGGATTGGCAATCCTGATGATAGTCAGCATATCCGGCTGTGTGGCGCGCGCCGAAACAGAAACAGAAACAAACGGTATTTGCGAGACAGTGGAACAGGGTATCCGGCTGCATGTCGACGGCACGTATGGCGGATATCCCCATTCCGTCCTGCGTGATGCGGTGCTGGAGAGCGTAGCCTGTCCTTCGGGGAATGCAGAACTACGCGCTTTCCATACCATTGCGATACCGCCGCCCCATATGCGTATTGCCGTCATGCGCCCCATCGGGCAGGGCCAGCAGGGATCGCTGTCCATCATGCTGTTTTCACAAGGGCATTTCGTTATCGGCGAACGGATGTCCCTCTCTCCTTTCTCACGCACCCAGTCTCCTTTTTCGGTAAAGGCAGACATCAACCTTGCAACAGCACGCCTATGGGGCGATCTGGCGAACCGGATCGCACAGGGGAAGCGTGCCATTCCATAATGGGGAAACACGCTCAGTCCATCACATTTGCGATCCGGTTTACCGAAAATGGCCGTAGCTTGCACATATTCTGCGATGTCATTAGGTCACGGGCGCCACACAGTTATCTGGATACAGGTTCCTTGCTCGCTGCCGGTGTCGTCGTGGGTTTACCATCTCCGTTCTTTTTTTACAGTCTGAACACCAACAGGCCGCAGGTATCGGCAAGGCGGCCAATCGTTCAGGTTCGCGTCATGTTTGAGTGATATGATCGTTCGGATGAAATACAAATCTGGCCTTTCCCCAGCACGTTATGACGCACCAACAATCATTTTCCACTGGGGATGCACGGCCATTATCATGTTGCAGTTCGCAACCGCGAATTTATGGGGCCTGTTCCGGAACCCGCTACACCATCAACTGGTGGTGACCCACCTGACGGCAGGCATGGTACTGAGCGTTCTGTTTCCCGCACGCCTGCTATGGCGACTAGGCTGGGGGCGGCAGATCCGCGCCGCCGATCGCTGGCTTGATGCCATGCTGGCGCGCTACGTGGAATACAGCCTGTATGGGCTAGTCCTGCTGGAAATCCTCCTTGGGTATCTGTGGCGATGGGGCAATGGGCAGGCCATGAGTTTCCTGTCCATCCAGATCATGCCGCCCTTTGGCAGGTTTCCGACATCGACAGTCGGCATTCTGCACTGGCTGCACCAGTGGAATGGCTGGCTGATCATCGTGCTTGCCACGGGTCATGCGCTGGCCGCGTGTTTTCATTACTTCATTCTCCGGGACAATGTTTTTCAGAGAATGCTGCTGACAGGGAATGTATCCGATGAATATGGAAAGTAAAATACCGCTGCGCCCCAAAGAAATCCACGCGACCTCCCGTCTGGGCTGGCTGCGGGCCGCTGTTCTGGGGGCGAATGATGGTATCCTGTCAACATCCAGCCTGATCATCGGCGTTGCCAGCGCCCATGCGACACAGGGGAGCATCCTGCTGGCTGGAATTTCCAGTCTGGCTGCCGGGGCCATGTCCATGGCCGCGGGGGAATATGTGTCCGTTAGCTCGCAGGCGGATTCTGAGAAGGCTGACCTCGCCCGCGAAAAAAAGGAGCTTGGCAGTAGCTGGGACGCTGAAGTGAGCGAACTGGCCGGGATATACCGTCAGCGTGGCCTGGATGATATTCTGTCACGCAAGGTTGCCCTTCAGCTCATGAAGCATGATGCACTGGGGGCGCACGCCCGCGATGAACTCGGCATTTCGGACGCGACTGCGGCGCGTCCGGTACAGGCCGCCTTTGCATCGGCTAGCGCATTCTCTTCCGGTGCCATACTGCCCGTGCTGGCAGCCCTGCTGTCGCCAGCCAGCGTGGTCTCGTGGAGTGTATCCGCTGTATCCCTGATTGGTCTGGCGGTATTGGGAGTCGTGGGTGCGCGTGCAGGTGGGGCCTCACCATGGCGTCCGGCAATGCGGGTCATATTCTGGGGCATCGTAGCGATGGCCGTGACGGCTGCCATCGGCCGGATATTCGGGGTACAGACATAATGTATTAAATATTTCTGTATATTGAACGAATGGAATGATATCGTGAATGTACTTCTTGTAATTGTGCTATCAAAGGCAGTCGTTTCAGTGCTCTGCATGCGACTTGCATTTCATTTATATCGTGACAAAAACAATATAATATTACATAGAAATAGGTCTGTGGGATTATGCTATCCCGGCAATAGATAGTGGGCATCAACTTCCTTGAAGACTTTCCCAAGGCGGCTATGGGAACCCCGCTTCTCCTGCGGGACGCGAATTATATGCGCAGTGATCTCTATTCCGTTGTCGCTGCGATCGTTAATGGCCGACTACGATGTCGGACCGAAAGGCATTTGCCTACACGCCATGGTCATCCTGCTTGCGTACCTATCTCATCCAGGATGGCCGAACCGGGCATGCATGCAAGATCATCCTATACCGCCAGGGAGTCACGCACTCATGACATAACCGCTACCCCTGACGGTGTGGATCAGAGGTTGGCCATCCTGCCCCAGTTTCTCCCGCAGACGACAAATATGCGTTTCGACGATGTTCGTACGAACCGGGAAATCCATATGCCAGACATCCTTCAGCAACATTTGCCGGGAAAGCACCATGCCTGCATTCCTCATGAAATATTCCAGAAGTTTTAGTTCCTGAGGCTGCAGAAGAACCTTTTCGCCATTCCGTGTCACTGCAAGCGTCAGCAGATTGAGTTCAACGTCAGCCACATTCATTATTGTTGTATGCTGGAAGGAAGATGATCGACGAAGCAGTACCTGCACGCGCGCGACCAACTCGCGTAATGCAAATGGCTTGATCATGTAATCATCCGCACCATGCCGCAGACCGGCGACACGGCTTGGTACGCCATCCATCGTCGTCAGGAACAGGACTGGCGTCATGATGGCATAAGAGCGCATGCGCATGAGAATTGTCAGTCCATCCAGACCAGGCAGCATGCGATCCAGAATGACGATATCCCACGTTTGCGACAGGGCATGCTGCGATCCATCGGTCCCGTTAGCGACACAAACCACGTCAATTCCGCTTTCCTCCAGTCCCTGCCGCACGTAATCCGTAGTTGCGTGGTCATCTTCAACCAAAAGCAGGCGGGGGCGTGTTACCAGCGTCATGAAGCAGGCCAATCAACAAATTTAATGTCCCGCCCAGCGAGACTGAGTTCTTGATCAGGTTATCAGAATCATTGTTACATGACACCATCCATGACGATGGATAGACAATTATTGGCATTTTTTAATGTATCGACCATGTCTCCAAATTGAATACAGAATAAATAATATCAATATTCCATGTGATACATATCATAAATGTGGATGTATATGAATTATATTTTATACGGTATTAAAACAAATACTACGTACGCGCAGGCATATAAAAAATAAAAGACGGTAAGTTCTCTCCGGACAGGACAAGGCAAAGGGGTTAACGCGGAAAGACCATTGGGGTAAAGTCAGGCCACAGGGCTGGAGCCTCTGCCAACCGGACCTGTCATGATCGGGGACGGGTGGATCTTGTTCGGTCATCCATATCCTGAGAGGATGTCGCTACATGATAAATATGTCCAATGATGTCGTGGAATAGGATATCCCGACGCCGAAATGTGGAGACACGACGTATCATCGCCACGACGTCGTTTCGTATCGTCACGTTGTTCGCCGGTCTTTTTATATTGGGCGGCATGGTCATGACTATAACGTCAGGCCTTTACAGCCAGTCAACCATGCGCCAGCAGATCCGCCGGGAAGTGGAGAACGAGAGCCATGAGACATTTGCAGATGCTGGTGTTGCGGATGTCCGTCATCTCCTGCCAGTTGTGCAAGGACTGATCGAACATGAACCCGGTTTCCATTATTTGCTTCAGGACCCCGGACAGGTCATTGTCGCAGGCAACATGCTGCATCTGCGACCAGTGCCGGGCGAACGCTGGCTGGCATGGTCCCATCGCCTGCCGAAAGAAATCAACCAGGATATCGTTTATGGAATAGGTTATCGCCTTGATGACGGCGGCTATTACTTCGTGGGCATGGATGCCTCGCCCCTGACGCATCTCCAACGCGCATTATGGACAACGATCCTGTGGGGCATTGCAGGATTTGGTCTGATAGGGGTAGCGGGCGGCCTTTTCCTGAGCAACCTGATCCTGAAATGGATCGAGACGATAAGCAGGACGGCACGGAGCATCATGCAGGGCGATATGTCTCGCCGCATCCCGCTACGTGGCACGGATGATGAGCTTGATCATCTCTCGGAGAGCCTCAATGCGATGCTCGACCAGAATGAATACCTGATTGCAAGTCTGAAACAGGTCTCCAATGACATCGCGCACGACATGCGCCGCCCGCTGGCGCGTATGCGCCAGAATCTTGAGCGCGCCATTGGGGCACATGGACCTTCCGATACCATGCATGAGCAGGTCGAGTGTGCAATCGAGGATCTGGATGCCGCATTGGAAATATTTTCCTCGCTGCTCAAGCTGGCGCAACTTGAGTCCGGGGCATGGAACAACGAAATGGAACCCCTCGATCCCGCACGACTTCTGGAATCAGTTCTAGAACCGTATCGCTCCGTTATCGAAGACAATGGACAGCGCCTGGAAACCGAAATCATTCCCGCCTGCCCTACCGTCACCGGTCATCCAGTCCTTTTACGGCAGGCGTTCTCCAACCTGATCGAGAATGCCGTACGCCATACGCCCGACCAGACCACCATCACAGCGACCATAATGCTTTCGGACAAGACCATCACGATAGAAATAGCCGATAATGGTCCAGGCATTCCGGACGAAGCCATGCTTCGGGTATTCGACCGCTTTGTCCGTCTTGATACAAGCCGTACGCATGACGGTAACGGGCTAGGGCTTACCATGGTGAAAGCCGTAGTACAACTGCACCGGGGCACGATCGTCTTGTCTCACAACAACCCTGGCGTAAGGTGTATCGTTAAATTACCCATAGAGCTCTAGCCTTCACGGCCTCATAGACAGCAGGCCTCCTGGCTGGTTAGAGATGTGCAAATACGACTGAAGATTGGGGCATTGTAAGCTGACATCCCCGTGAGCTTTCGCCAGAAATAATGATGCCGCGCGCCCATGCGATGTGGCCGCCTGCAACGGTCCCGGCGAGCAGGGATCCAAATCGGGATTCATACAAACCATGCTGCTCTGGTCCCTGATTCTGGTTGCATCAGCCGCGGCATTTGGCCTGAGCGCCGTGTCGGGAGGCGGTGCCGGGCTGCTCCTAATGCCCCTGCTGGGGCTGGTGCTGCCTGGCACTCAGGTGCCAGCCGCCCTGTCGATCGGGACAGTTGCCAGTTCGGCGACGCGCATCATCTCGTTCCGGCAGGCGATCCGGTGGGACATCGTCCGGCATTTTGCGCCCACCGCGTTGCCCTTCGCCGCCCTGGGCGCATGGGCATTGAGCCGTATGGAGCCAGCCTATCTGTCGCTGCTTCTTGGCGTATTCCTGATGGGCAATCTTCCCCTTCTCTTTCGCAAGCCTGCACCCCAGGTCACTGTGAAAACGCCCCACGCTATCGAACTGCACGTGCTGGGTGCTACCGCCGGCTTCATTTCCGGTTTTACCGGAGCGGTCGGCCTGGTGTTCAATGGGTTTTATTATCGACTTGGTCTGCGGAAGGAAGAAATCGTCGCAACCCGCGCGGCCAACGAAATCATGCTGCATGTGCTCAAGATCGCTCTCTACGCTGAGTTCGGCCTGTTGAATACCCGGGCCAGCATTGCGGGTATCGCTGTTGCTGCGGCGGCGGTTCTGTCATCAATAATCATGAAGTACCTGTTGCCGCACCTACATGATCGCTTGTTTCACCATATTGGTCATGCCGCCATGGTCGTGGCGGGTGTCATGATGGTGATCTCCGCCAGTAGTCAGTTAGCGCGGTAGGCAAATGTCACGGTGCATTTCGCCCACGTAGCCCATGAAGCCGCAGCGTCCGTGTCATGGCGGCAACACACTTTCGCGGTCGAATGGAAAAATGGTGATGAACGCGAGTTGAGCCCCCGAGTGCTTTCCAGACTGGCTTCATCCCCTATGATAACAACCCATTGATTTGAGTGCGGGAATCTGATTCAGGCTCTGTGAGGAGACTGGAGATGAGCGACCTGTTTTGGCTGCCGGACGAACAAATGGAGCGTCTGCGGCCCTTTTTCTTTAAGAGCCATGGTAGAGCCTGCGTTGATGACCGCCGAATGCTGAGCGGCATCATTTTTGTCAATCGGAACGGCTTGCGCTGGCGCGATGCGCCCCGGGAATACGGTCCACATAAGACGCTCTAAAACCGTTGGAAGCGCTGGGGCGCCATGGGGATCTGCGCCCGGATGATGGACGGTCTGGCTGCCGGAAAGGCAGAGCCCCAGACCATCATGACTGATGCGACGTATCTCCAGGCACACCGCACGGCTTCGAGCGTGCGGCTAAAAAAGGGGATCCAGGTCGCTTGATCGGCCGCACCAGAGGGGCATAAACACGAAGCTGCATGCGATCACCGACCAGAGTGGGCGACCGCTGAGCTTTTTCATGACTGCGGGACAGATAAGCGATTATACCGATGCCGCTGCCCTGCTGGATAGTCTTCCTGAAGCACAATGGATGCCGGGAGATCGCGGGGATGACGCCGACTGGTTCAGGGACGCCCTGGAAGCAAAAGGTATAAAAGCCCTGCATTTCAGGACAGAAATCTCGCGGAAAACCGGTCAGATACGACAAGAGAAAATATAAACGCCGCAATCGCATCGAGATCATATTCGGAAGGCTCAAGGGCTGGCGGCGGGTTGCAACCCGCTACAACAGGTGCCCGACCGTCTTCTTCTCAGCCATCTGTCTCACCGCAACCGTCATGTTCTGGCTATGTGTCCCGAGCCTAGAAGCCGTCCGTACTTTGGTAAAAATCTTTCAACACCGTAATAATAATAACGTCCGCTATCATTATATTACCCGCAACAAAGTGAACTTTTCACCTGAAGATTATATGAATCTTACTTCACACGAGATTCACTATGACTACAGTGATATTTTTTTCATCGACGGCTTCAAATGTTCTATCAAGTGTTTGAGGGAGGCATCATGCCAGGATGGAAAAGTGAGCAAACACATTATCCTGAACCACTAGTGAGATCCAGTAAGCTCATCCCATCGGAAAATGCCATAAATGCATCAACGGCCTGTACTATGAGATGGCGAGACTGACAAGCATTGCCCAGTATACACTGGTTATTGCCAGATGAGTGACAGGCACCAGGGGATTCTTTTTCAGTTTCCATGAGCCGCATAATATGACCGACGTTTATGTTTCTGGCAGACACAGCCAGACGGATGCCACCAGTACGTCCCCGGGTACCTTGTACGATCCCGGCATGACACAGGTGTTGTACAACTTTCACAAGATGATTGTGCGAAATGCCATGCAACTCAGTGATGTTCCTGACGGTAACACGCGAATCAGGATTACACGCCAAGTGGATCAACACACGGAAAGCGTAGTCGGTACGCAGCGAAAGACGCATCAACCCCACCACCCATAGGCACGTGTTGACTGATTTTCCCAAGCAGCCTCTCAGAATATTGCCAACGGGCTGCTACCAGGCAACCGTGACGCAGGGCATTCGTGACATAGGGGAGTAGAGTACGCAAAATGGAGTTGCCTGCGCGTCTGTTCCTCTACAGTCATGAATTAGGTTACCTTCGAGTTTGGAAAGGTGACACACACACCAAATCCTCTGGCAGATCCTGTAAGTGGGGAACGTAAGCGCAGAGTAACGTCCATTTGGGTAGCGATATTACTGGCAATGGCGAGACCCAGGCCACTGCCATGATTACCGGTCCCGCCGCGCACGAATGGGCTAGTCAGCCGCTGGAATATGCCGGGTGGCAGCGCGGGGCAGTCATTGGTGATGTCGATTCCACCATCTGGTAGCACGGCCACCCGCACGGGCATATGGTGCCCTCCATGCAGCAGGGCGTTTTCAAGCAGGTTGCGCAACATGATGCCGGTCGCATCCATGTCACCATGTACGAATATGTGGTGAATCCCGTCTGGCGCGATGACAATGCCCTGCCCGTCACACGGATTATGCCCAAGATCATCGACAAGGACACGCACTACGGTCATCAGGTCGAAACGGTCGCGCCGGAAAGCGACGCCGGACGAGGCGCGGGAAAACTGCAGCAGTTTTTCCACCGTGCGGCCCAGCCTGCGGGTCCGGTCGGCAATGACCTCCACCCGCCGGCCCGTATCCGAACCCGCCGGCATCAGTCGGCCCAGCATCTGTACCTGCGCCAGAAGGGCTCCAAGCGGGTTACGCAGTTCATGCGCAGCGCTTGCGGCAAAGGCGCGCTCGGTAGAGAGCGCTGCCTCCAACCGCGCCAACAGCGTATTGATCGAGCGCTGGATGGAGACTAGTTCGTCAGGGAGATCAAGGGGGGGAATGGGCTGAAGGTTGCCGCTGCCACGTGCGCGCATCTCGTCATGCAGCAGGTCCAGCGGGCGCAGGGCGCGCCGCACGATCAGGCGCACCAGCCACCAGATCACCGGCATGAAAAGCAGCATGGGCACGACAGAGATCAGCATCGCGCGCCGGACGGCCTCGCGCCGGTGGAAGGTCGGTTCCCCCACAAGGACACGGTATTTCTCCGCCACGGGTGACGCGACATAAACGCGAAAATGCGGGACGTTGGCAAACCCGGTCCGCCAGTTGCTGACAAATGCGGTTTGCGGGGCATTCTGGGAACGCAGCACGACATGTCCACTCACGTCCACGACCTGATAGGCCAGTGTGCGCGGTCCGGCCTCGGGCAGCCAGGCGATGGATGACGCCGCACCCGGTTCGTGCAGTCGCGTGGCCACCGCCGTCTGCAATCGCTCGGCCACTTCCTGCAGCGAGTTATCCAGCCGTTCCGTCACCTCGTAGCGGGTAAATCCGCCCACGGCGATACTGAGGATCAGCAGCCCCAGAATAACGACCATAAGTACGCTGCTGATGATGCGGGTGGACAGGCTCCAGCTTTTCATGAGCCGTTCTTTCCATCCAGGCAGTAACCACGACCGCGTATGGTCCGGATCACGTTATTGCCCAGCTTGCGCCGCAGGCGGCTGATGAAGACCTCGACAGTATTGCTGTCCACTTCGCGATCCAGCGCATAAAGGACCGTGTCGATCTGCTGGCGCGAATAGATCCGGCCCGGACTGCGCGAGAGCAGTTCCATGATGCTCCATTCGCGCGCGGTCAGGTCCAGCCGCTCGCCATCACGCGTTACGGACCGGTTCTCCCGGTCTATCGTAATCTCTCCCACGCGGCAGTGCGCCTGCCTGCGCGGCGATGCATACCGGCGGGCTACCGCCGCAATGCGGGCCACGAGTTCATTCAGGTCATAGGGCTTGACGATATAATCATCCGCCCCTTCGGACAGACCCGCGATACGGTCACTGATCTGGTCTTCTGCCGTGGTGATGAGGATGGCGATGTCAGACGATGTCCGGCGGACCTCACGCAGCAGGTCGCGCCCGCTTCCATCGGGCAGGCCAAGGTCGAGCAGTATGAAATCATAATCCACCGTTGCCATGGCCGCGCGTGCGTCCTCCAGCGTCGTGAACCAGTCCACGGCATGCCCGTCCAGACCCACGCGCTCCTGCACCGCCACACCCAGATCGTATTCATCCTCGACAATAAGGATACGCATCAGTCCTGATCCTTTTCCCGCATGACCCGGGCATACAGTGATGGCAGCACAAGCAGGGTCAGCAACGTGGACGTGACCAGCCCGCCGATCACCACACTGGCCAGCGGGCGCTCGACTTCCGCGCCCGCACTTTCGGAAAACGCCATGGGAAAAAAGCCAAGGCTGGCGACAAGGGCTGTGGCCATGACGGGACGGAAGCGGGATTCCGCGGCCGCAAAGGCCGCCTGTGCCACGGCCATTCCCCGTGCCCGCAGGGCTGCGATCTCACTGACCAGCACCACGCCATTCAGGATCGCCACGCCAAACAGCGCGATGAAGCCGATCCCCGCCGAAATGCTGAACGGCATGCCGCGCAGCGTCAGCGCCACGATGCCGCCGGTTGCCGCCACCGGCAGGTTGACGAACACCAGCAGCGCGGGCCGCACCGCGCCAAACGCCACCACCAGCAGCGCAAAGATCAGGCCAAGGGCAACGGGCAGCACGATTTCCAGCCGCCTTGTGGCTGATTGCAGGTTACGGAACTGCCCGTCCCACTGCATGGTATATCCTGCGGGCAGTTTCACCTCCCGCGCCACACGGGCCTGCGCTTCGGCCACGTAACCGGCCAGGTCGCGCCCGCGCACATTGGCCTGCACCACCATGCGCCGGCGGACCCGGTCACGGCTTATGCGCGGCGGGCCATCGACTTCATGCACATGCGCCACCTGTGACAGCAGGACATTGCCCTGCCCGTCCATGCGCCGGACCTGCAGCGCGGCGACGGCGGCGGCAGATGTAACAGTGCGGGGGTCAAGACGCACCTGCGTGCCGATGATGGCATTGTTCACGATGACCGGCCTTGTACCGACATGCCCGCCAACCGCCTCCACCGTATCCAGAATGTCCTGCACCGCCACATTGCGGCTGGCGGCCTGCGTGCGGTCGATATCGGCGACGATCAGCGGTACGGTGCCATCACCCGCCGCCGCGACGTCTGCCGCTCCCTTCACCCCCGACATGGCTGCCACCACCCGGTCACCCAGATCGGCCAGCGTGGTCAGGTCATCGCCAAAGATCGACACCGCGATCTGCGTGCGCACGCCAGACAGCAGGTCGTCCATGCGCATCTGCACCGGCTGGCTCCACGAATACAGCGCATCGGGCAGTTCGCGCCGCAGGGTGTCATCCATCGCGGCCACAAGCCCCGCCTGCGTGCGGGCGGTCTTCCATGTAGAGGGCGGGTTGAGGAAGATGAAGCTGTCGGTCTCGTTCACGCCCATCGGGTCGGTCGGAATGGCGGATGTGCCGGTATTGCTGACCACGGAGCGCACTTCGGGAAAGCGGCGCAGGATCTGTTCCTGCTTCGTGACCGACGCCAGCACGGTGTCGAGCGAGGCCGAGGGCAGCCGCGTGGTGGTGACCGCCAGCGCCCCTTCATCAAGCTGGGGAATGAACTCACCGCCCAGCCTCATCGCAAGCCCCGCTGAAAGGGCCAGCACCACCAGCGTACCGCCAAACAGGATGCGTGGATGGGTTTCCCCCCATGTCACCATATGGGTATAGGGCCGGCGCAGGAAGGCAATCAGCCGCGTATCACCCGCAGGCCGCACGCCCCCCAGCGCAAGGGCGGCCAGAACGGGCACGCAGATGAAGCAGTACGCCAGCGACGCCAGCAGCGCCATGATGACCGTCTGCGCCATGGGGCGGAACATGTGCCCCTCGATCCCCTGCAGGGTCAGGATCGGCAGGTAGACCATGATGATGACCAGTATGGCAAACCCCACCGGGCGCATGACCTGCTGCACGGACGAGATGACCAGCGGGATGAATTCCGCTTCCGGTTCTTCCTCCCGCCGCGACAGCACATGTTCGATCACCACCAGCGAACCATCGACAATCATGCCGAAATCGATTGCGCCAAGGCTGAGCAGGTTGGCCGAGATACCGAACTGCCGCATGCCCGCCATCGCGCAGACAAGGGCAACCGGAATGACCGAGGCAATGACAAGGGCGGCCTGCCAGCTCCCGATCACCACCACCAGCACCCCCACCACCAGCACGGCGCCCATGACCAGGTTGTCACGCACGGTGGCGATGGTCTGCCCGGTCAGGGTGGCGCGGGTGTAATAGGGTTCGATCGTGACACCCATGGGCAGCGCCTGCCTGATGCCCGGCAGGGCGCGGTCGATCGCGGCAAGCGTTGCGTTGGAACTGGCCCCGCTTTCCATCATCACCACGCCGATCACGATCTCGCCCTGCCCGTCACGCGTTACCGCCCCCAGACGGGTGCGCGCGCCTGCGCGCACGCGGCCAAGATCGCGCAGCCGCACGGCGGACCCATCGGGGTTGGTGCGCACGGCAATGTTGCCAAAGTCGGCCAGGCTGCCGACCAGCCCGCGTCCGACCACGCTCTGCTGTTCGGCATGGTGCGTGATCCATCCGCCACCGGATGCCGCGTTGCCGGCATCCACCGCACGATAGACCTCGCCTACCGAAAGGTTGCTGCCGATCAGCCGCGCGGGGTCCAGCGTCACCTCATAGGTTTCTTCCGCCCCGCCATTGACGTTGACATCCACCACACCGGGTACAAGACGCATCTGCGGCACCACGGTCCAGTTCATGATGCGGTTGAGTTCCATGAGCGAACGCCCCGCGCCACGGATCTGGAACTGCATGATTTCGCCCATGCCAGTGGCCAGCGGCCCCATGCTGACGGTAATGCCGGGCACGGATATGTTTGAACGCGCCTGCTGTATGCGCTCGTTCACGCGGGTGCGGTCCAGGTTGATGTCGGTATCATCGGCAAACTGCACATACACCACCGAGACGCCGCCGCGCGATACGGAACGCAGGTCAGTCATGCCGGGGATTCCGGTCATGCTGGTCTCGACGGGAAAGGTGATGAGTTTTTCCACTTCCTCCGTCGCAAGGCCCGGCGCCACGACCGAGACGAGAACCTGCCGGGGCGAAATATCCGGCACCGCTTCCACCGGCAGGCCCAGGACAGTCATGATGCCCGCGGCCAGCAGCAGGCCAAGACCGCCCAGCACCAGCATGCGCGCGCGGATCAGGGTGGCAAGGTAGGCATGTGCCATCAGTCTGCATCCATTCCGGCCAGACCGATGACGGAACGCAGGGCAAAACTACCATGACCCACCACCGGCTCGCCCCCTTTCAGGCCGGAACGCAGCACTGCCTGTCGCCCGTCATCCAGTGCCACATCGACCACGACCGGCCGGTAATCCGTCGCGTTCACCCGCACGAACACGACGTTGTGCCCGTCAATCTGCTGGATGGCTTCGGACGGCACGACAAGACCCGCCACGCTGTCACGCTGGGCCAGTGCAGAATCCAGCACCATACCGGGCACCAGCGCGCCAGTGGGGTTGGACACACGGCTTATGACCCGGACCAGCCCGGTCAGGGAACTGGCCATCCCGTCCACCGTATCGATACGGGATGTAAACGGGCCGTCTGCCGTCTGCGTTACCTGCTGGCCGCCTGGTGCGATCCGTGCCGCCTGGTCTGGCGGGATGTCGGAAACAAGCCATATGCTGGACAGATCCGCGACGGTGGCCACATCCATGCTCGGGTCCACATCACCCGCCACTGACGTACCGATCACCTGCACCATGCCATTGACAGGGGAGATCAGGGTTGAGGTTTCATCTTCCGCGCCCTGACTGTCCTGCTCCGATGAGGAATTGAACTCCTCGGCAAAACGGTGGCCCAACGTGTCCACATCCGCCTGGCGTGCGCGCATGGTGGCATCCGCCTGTGCCAGCACGTCCTGCCTGCGGCGCAGTTCGGCCAATGATATGCTCTCGCCAGCCAGGGCCTTAGCCCGCTGCACCGCACCTGCCGCATCGGTCCGGGCCGCAATGGCGGCAGCAAGCGCTGCACGCATCTGAACCGCCTGCAGGCGCGCAACATGCAGGGAATGATCCTGATAGCGCACCAGCGCCTGCCCCCGCTGCACGGATGCGCCGGGCTGTACCAGTACTGCCAGCACCTTGCCACTGCCGGCGGGGTGGATATGCACGACCTGCGTCGTATCGGGCATGACCCGGCTCATGACCGGCAGCATGGGTGCCATACGACCCGGCGTGGCCGTGACGATGGTGACCCCTTCATTGGCAACCGCCGCCCCGTCCAGCTTCACGATCGGGGGCAGTGCCCCCTCCCCGGCATGGGCAGGCAGGGCGGGCAGGCCGAGAAGAAACAGGATGGAGGCAATCCGCTTCATGGCACAACACCTGTTGCAATCAGCATGCGGATGCTGGCGACATGCCATTCCACCTCAGCCCGGGCACTGGCCAGTCGGGTATTGGCGGCCGCCTGCCGGGCGGCAAGCGCCGTATCCACACCGGCTTCGCCTACCCGCCAGGCCCGTTCCTGCGCCTGGGCCCGCTTTTCCATATTCTCTGCGGCACTGCGGGTAGCCTGTCGTGCCGTGGTGGCCGCGATCAGGCGTTCACGCACGCGCATCATTTCCAGATGCACCATGCGCCGCGCCTGCGTTTCCTGACTGGTGGCCGTGGCCAGGCGGTTGCGGGCTTCGGACATGATGGGCGTGTTACGGACCTCGCTGGGCAGGGGGATGCTGAAATTCACGCCCACACGATCATCCCACGGGCTGCCGTACTGCTTTTCATGAATGGCGTCCACGCCGATTTCCGGGTTGGGCATGAACGAACGGCGCGCCAGTTTCATGTTCGCTTCGGCGGCTTCCACATTGCGGTGCGCGACCTTTATGCGGGGATCGTTGTCTTCCATGTCGCGCGGGCTGACAAAACGGGCCTGCGTCACGTCGCCGCCACCATAACGGCTCAGGTCAGGCACAACCGGGCGCCCCAGCAGCACCTCCAGGGCCGTAGTCGCGTTCTGCGCTTCCTCCTGTGCCAGGGCCAGTTCATCGCGCGCGTTCTCCATCGCCGCCTGCGCCACCTGCCCGTCGGTCGCGGCCAGTTCGCCCCCCTGCACCGCGCGCGTGGCGCTGGCGGCCATGCGCGCGGTCGCATCATACAGGGTGCGGGCCACATCCACCCGGCTGCGGGCGATCAGGGCGGCGGCGCCTGCATCAAGCACCCGGATGGACAGTGCCATGTGTTCGACATTGAGCTGTTCATCAATCGACGCGGCTTCCGCGCTGGCGACCTGTTTCGTGGCGCTGCCCTGCCCCGGCAGCCATAGCGGCACCGACACGCCGCCCTGATAGGTTGTATAGCCTTCGTTACTGCCCAGCATGTGGTCATCCATGTATTCACCCGACAGGGTCGGGCCGCCGGCAAACCATGACCCGGCAGCGCTGGCGCGGGCGCGGGCGGAATGATGGCCGACCTGAAGTTCGGTGCGGACGGGATCGATCGCCCAGGCCATGCCGACGGCTTCATGGAAGGATGGGCCAGGGCGGGCGTCCTGGGCCAGGGCCATCCATGGCAGGGCACAGGCCATGGCGATCGACACGATGGGGGGGATGGCGCGGTTCATGCTTCAGGCCATCATGGAATGGCGCGACCACCATGGCTGATCCGTTCGGCCAAATCGCTCCACAGTCGCGCCATCAGCAGATTGATCTCGGACGTGACCGAAAACGGGGACTGCGAACGCGCCAGGGGCGAAAGGGACATGCGTTCCCCGATGACAAAATGCCCCTGCGAGAACAGCCGGGCCGAAATCGCCCCCTGCTGCCCCTGCCCCATGGGCCTCGTAACGGAAATACGCAGGTGTGGCGGCGGGTCGGCAATGAGACCGAAGACATGCCGTTCAGCTTCATCAGAGGGGCACGCCACGCCCTGCAGCACGGCGTCACGCAGTACGGAATGGGGATAACCCCCATACATGCCATCTACATGCAAACGTATACCATGCCGGACCGTCATACATATGCCCTCTGTCCCATCATCCGCCCAAGCGGCCGACACCCCTAGGAAGAAAATACAGGCTGCATACAGACTATCCCGCACTATCCTTTGCATAATAAGCGTCTGTTCCCCGGCGTACATAAAGTTCCTGCCATCACGACGACGACTTTCTGACGGTAACAGAGAAACCTGACGTGAACCTGAACATCCGGTCTACAAAAGAAAATTTATATTATGAAAATGATTATCATTTCTATATTTAGAGTAAGCGATAATTTCATATGTGAATTTAAGGCTCTGTTAGAGCCTGAATTAGAAAGCGGTTTGATTGATTTGTCTCAGCACGCTGCAGATATGGACAATCATCAACTGTGCACAGGATAACGAGATTGGTGCCTCGACATGTTTCGTGAAACGGCGGCAGCGTCCGAGTCATACGAAGCGACGCTCCACGATCCAGCGTTTCGGCATGATGATGAAGCCTTCAGCCCGATCGCTGCGCTTGACGATCTCGATCGTCCGTCGGCCACGTTCGACCAGCACACCACGCAACTTCTCGCCAGCATATCCACCCTCACCAATCAGATGGCGCAGCCAAGCGAACAATGAGCGTATTTTGCTTGCTGCCGGCGGCGCACCGTTATGATCCTGAATGTCGGCGGGATGCACGACAGCTGCCACGACATGACACAGCGTGTCGGTCGAGATATGCCGCTCGCGACCCTTGATTTTTTTTGCTCGCGTCATAACCACAGCGGCCGCTGTTGTAGCGGTTTTAACCGACTGGCTGTCAATAACACCCACCGAAGGCGTGGCGTCTTGCCCACTTGTGCTGCTCTGCCACAGCTGGCTAGGCTCGTATCTCGGATTTGAGCATCTGTTAAAGTTCCTTGCTACGGACGGACATGATGCTGTCGTGCCCTCGGTACCCAGCTCTGCCTTTTTCAACCCGATCACCGGTATCATACATAGGCCCGCGTTGTGCAGCCGCACTCATATGCGGGCTGATGGCTCGTCTAGCCGGTACCCGGCGTTTTGAACGCTCATCGGCGTCAGGATAAGGCTCCAGACTCACCCCGCACCCAGACTGAAACAGGTGATTTCACACCCCTGCCCAATTAGAGTACAAAACCCGACCACAGCCCGGTGCCATTGCTAACGTATAGCAACCTACCGCCAGGAATGTGCTGGCAGCCGCAACCGAACGTGACCCTGTTCGGCTGTGCTGCACATCTCATGTTTCCGTTTTCTGGCGCAGAGGCCAACGTTGCCCTGTATGTCGGCGTAGAACGTGGTTGATCGCTCATCAGACAAGCGCATGCAGCGTCGAACCTACAACACATATTAAGAAGTCCGGCAGGACATGTTTGAATACATTGAAATGTTCGGGCTTCCCTGTTTTCCTCGGCCAGCCAGTAATCTGGCATGCTGACGAACTGCCTCAATTTCCTTTGCCGAGACCTTTCCTTTGAGCTTCGCGTTCCGCATCCGCCAGTCCAGACTTCTCACCTGATCAGAGAGGACCACACTGGCGGGTTTTACTACTACGGCTACTTCAAACGAATAGCCTTTGATTTTAGTGGTCATGGGGCAGCAAAGCGTCATCCCCGCTTTGGCATTATAACTTGCAGGGCTGAGAAGCACCGCAGGCCGATGCACAGCCCGTTTCCGCCCCGGCTGAGGGATCAAATTCCAACCAGACAATGTCGCCGCAGTCCGGAACCCACGTGACCTGCGATTTGGTGTTCACCAGCTTTCGTCACCTACAGACTGTCCAAAGTCAATTTCATCATGCCCGTTCAGATCGGTAATCCCGGCGACGAGATCTTCCAGTTTGAGCAGTGTGGCGCGAACTGGCGCAATGATAACTCGAACATCTTCCTCATGAACATTCATCATCTGATCATCCTGACGTTCGGGTGATGCCTGGCTGCCTTATGACAAAGCCGGATAGGCTGGGCTGATCAGTCAGACCTTGGCCCCTTTTGCTTTCGTGCCGGTCTTCCGTACCGCACGCGGTCTCGCTGAAGTCTTGGAACCCGGCGTTTTCTTTGGCGATGCCGCGGAAGATCCGGTTTCAGTTGCCGACGACCTGGATCGCTTCGAAATCGTTTTTTTGGGGGGTAATACAGCCTCTGCAGTGTCGACCAACACTTCTTTCGTCGCACTATCGACAGAAGGTGCTGCGGTTGCTTCGTCCACGGGAGCGGTCTGGGGCACCAAAACCTTACGTCCGAGACCCGCGTCTCGCGCCAGAGTCGCCCGCATTTTGGCATACTCCGGAGCAACCATGGGATAATCCATAGGAAGCTGCCACTTCTCTCGGTATTGCGTTGGCGTCATTCCGTACCTTGTCTGCAGGTGACGCTTGAGCATTTTGAGTTTTTTGCCATCTTCCAGACAGACGATGTAGTCAGGAAATACCGACTGCGCGACTGGAACTGCGGGTTGCTGGGCAGGGATGCTGCTGTTTTTCTGTGTGGCCGGTGTTGTTTCGCGGATAGCGGCGTAGACATCGCGGATAAACGCCGGGACATGTTCTGTCGGCAGAGAGGTATTGGTATTGCCGAGATGCGCTGCCACGATGTCGCTCATGGCAATTACAATTGCCGGGGATAGGTCGTCTGATTGGTCCATGATAAAGCCTCTCCGCTATATTTTTGCCGAATAACATTGCCGGAGTGTAAGTCTTTATGCAATCGGCAAAATATGGCGTATCGAAAGCTGAATTATATATTGCGGTACGTTGCCTACATCGATCACATTGCACCATGAACATCAAGTTTTACGCAAATTGTATGCGGCGGAGCCTGCCCCTGATTACGCTATCAGACGGCGTAGACTGGCTTATGCAGCGGGCCTTTCACGAAAACTACGGCTCACCTCAATGTCGATGATAAGTTTTTTAGTCCGAATATATCCACACACGAATTTTCCATGACGTGGTGAGCGGATACAGTATTTATCTCTATCACCTGTCTGATGATCACCCCGGGTTATCCTGCAGATAATGCTGCCAGTCATGACTGTGTAACGATATAGCCGCGTTTCAGGCGATAACGGATCATCGCGGTCAGAGCATTCACCGCAGCGCCTTCGTCGGGATAGAGATCCACGCGCTGGGTGCCAGCTGTCCCGATCCTGCCCCAGTTACGAACAAGTGCAGCACCACCGAACAGGTCGGGCTGAACTGACAGTCCGTAATACCGCCACTCATTGAAACTGGGTTGAATACGGCGCAACTGGACCGATAGCGGGAACAGTCCAAGTTGTATTGTTTTCCCTGGGGGAACGGCGCTCCTTGATCTTCTGGATGTCATATTGGTCCTGCGCATCGCATGATGCTAACATGATCTATTATCCAAGTACAGATATTCTGAACTTCTTTCAGCCTTTTGCAACTCCGCGTGGAGCATGCATGGATCATTTCCTACGATCTATGGGTCGGATGATACGATGCGGATGTCTTCCGATACGTCAATCATCCAGCACATTGGTGGTTGCCTCAAGCCATGACCCGGTCGAAGATGACGTAGAAGACGCTTTTTCTCGCCACTCAGGCGTGACTGCCCTTCGATCAGCCAGAAAGTGCAGGGCATGTTTCGAACATGCGTTGCCCGCAGAATATTGACGAAACACTTGGTAACAATAATGAGATATACGTTACAACAAGACGGAATCGTGTAGATTGAGCAGCCTGATCATGATTCCGTGGAGCCAGGTGACCAGATTAAATCACTACGGAAATCGTCAACAATAGCAAAGTATATCGGGTTATGCCGCTCCAGCGCTCCGTAAGAAACATGGCAACCGTGCACTGCGTTGCTTCAGTGTGTTCGTCTTGATCCGTGTGAGGATGATATGAAGTTTGATGAACTTCGCTCGCGTTTCGAGCTTATCGATGACGAACAATCCGGACAGCTATGTCTGACGCTGGTTCAGGCGATTTTAGCGCTGAGATGCAATATTGAATACATTGCTTCTCCAGCGAAAACATCAACTGCCAGGCGTGAGCAGGCAAGATCATTGCACCCCATTCTGGTGCTTTGCCACGAAAAAGGCCGTCAGTTGAAAGACGACCACCCGAATTCCCATTATTTGCAACTCCGCGTTGATATTCTTGTAAAAATGATAAGCGAGATGTCGGTCGAGGAGTTAGGAAGCGAAGCAGAAGATACGTTTATTCTCTCCCCGATCCCCCCCCCTTTTGAAAATCTCCTGTCTCGAGAAAGGGGAAACGACAAGGGATGATTTTTTAATCGCAGTCGCATGATCAGGGCGTACAGGACATAGGTATTGTCCGGAGTCCGCCATGCGCTGTTTCTACGTGTTGCCATTTCTCCTGCTCATGCACGCGCCAGCGCGAGGACAGCAATGCTCTGTGTCTACTCCGATTGAGTCCAGGAGCGACACCATAGGGCCGACCCTGGAACATGATGATAAAGGTAGGACCGATGCAGTCGCCCACCTTGGGATCGCAGGGGCCAACATCGAAAAACTACCCGATCTCCACGGGTTCGAAGCTGGCATCGCCCATACCCGGAACGAACTCCTCGTCTTTTTCGCTCCGGAAAGCCATGCAATCGTGCTTAGCGGCACGATGATTCCGGTACCCTACGACACCCTACGTTCACTGGCCGGGTCGCGCGCCCACGATCTCGCACCGGTCGATGGCATCAGGGGAATGTTTGTTCGGGCAGATAATCGTTTTCAGGTCGTCTATGCGACCCCGGATGGCAAGGCAGCAGTCGCGGCCCGGATGTGGGGTGCCGCTGGACAGGACATCACGAAAGACCAGATCAGGGGCATTCCTGGAGCCGTCCCAGAAATCAGTATCTCTGGCGCTTCATCCGACGCTAACGAACAGTCCGAGTTCCAGGGGCTCTCGGGAGGCCTTATAGGGATACCTTCCGCCCCGGAAGTCATCATGTTCATAGACCCGCAATGCATTTACTCGATGAAGGCGATGCATATCCTTCAGCCCGCAATCGATGCAGGGAAAGTTCGCCTGAAAATAGTCCCGCTGTCATTGCTTGATTACGAGGATAACGGCGCCAGTACCGTCAATGCGAGAGCCATGCTATCGCTCCCGGCAAACGAGATGGCACAAGCGTGGGTCAACGGTCGTCTAAACCCGGGATTGGCTGCACCTGAACCGGATAGTGGGGAGAAGCTTGCCCGTAATACCCGGATTGCACGGCAGATAGGGCTCACAGGGACACCAACGTTCGTCTGGATGCACCGCAATGGCGGGACCGGCCGGCTCGACGGCGTTCCCACGGATGTCGCCACATTTCTCACCTCGGTCTCGCAATGAAGACACGACAGGACCAGACCGGCCCGCGGCGTTTTTTTGAAAGAACGCGCAAGGTGGCCCGCGTGGTGATTGGCGACCCACGTACATTGGTCGCCTGGTCCGATGTAACAAGGAATGCCGCGCTGATTGAAGCCCTCGGGAAGGCATTACTGAAGCCTAAAGCCGGTATGCAGGGCCCGCGGGCGCCAGACGGTACCCCTATTGATATCGCCGCGGTCGCTGCCGAATACGGCGTCGAACCCCGCGTTGTGGCGATCTTACTCGATCAGAGACAGCATGAGACATACAGGCGGGCGCTTGCTGCCAGTATGCTCGCTGTTGTTCTGGTGCTTGGCTGGACCGGAGAAATGCTCCTTTCCCACTGGAAGGGCAGCCAACTCCTTGCTGCGCTGGAGTTCGCACCCTTCTGGACATTTCTGACACTCGTGGCGTTTCAGAACGCGTGGCTCAACTGGCAGATCCGCGAACGCCGCCTGGGTTCCGCCCGCCAATTTGTCGCCACCGCCGACAGCCTCATTCCACGCAGGCCGTAACCGCAAGTCCATCTGCTTTACGCTGGTGAATAGATAGGATTGGCGGAGCACTCAGAACGTGCCGGGTGGCGCGTTCTTGTCGCCGCCCTGAGCGCCTGTTGCCCAGGAGGCATGTTCGTAATCCTCGCGCCCCGACATCGCCCGTGGATCATCAGGCCGGACGATCGTACCGGCGCGATCGTACGTAGGGGGTGTCCAGATTACACGTGTCGATCCGTAGGCCACGTGCGGATCATAACGCGCATGCCTGGTCGGGGGAGCCTTTGGGCCATGCACATGTGCAGCAGACGACACGTTGCCAGCGCTGCATGCCGCAAGCCAGGGGGAGAGGACAAGAGGTAGAATGAGATGTTTCACGAATGGTCTCCCGCTTAGAGGAGACCATCCTGACAAAGTATCTTGCGACTAGGACTGCCGCTTTCTCCATTCATTTTCCATGGAAAGATAGCCCCAAATCCGTCGTTCCATGTTCTCGGCTTTAGTCTTCAGCATTGTATGGTCGTCGCTAAGTCGATGGTATTTATCGTGGGCTGCCGCAAGATCGCACGCCAGGCGTTTCTCTCGGTCCCCAGCAGCCTTAAGTTGAACTGCCTGCCGCGCAGTTGCTGCATCTGCGAGAGCGAGAGTGTCTTTCAGGTCTTTGATCTGAGCCTCCAGACCAGAAGCATATTCCCTAGATCTGAGCAGATGCTCCTCAAGTCTGTCAGATTCCGCGTTCTTCTGTCGCAGTAGACTTGTCATCTGCGAAAGCAGGTGAGCAAGTTCATCGGCTTCTGTCGGTCGCGCAGGCCGTCGGCCGTAAAGCGCACGTTGTATGGAGTTCCCCAACGTCTGTTCGTACTGGTGCGATGCACGTCCCAACATGAACGCTGCAGCCCCGCTCAGGCCACCACAGTTCGACATCTCAGTTCCTCCTGACCCTAAAGTCAGACGCTCTTTTTCATTGTTGTATCACTTATCAGGGCTCGAGCACCAGAAGATATGCCACCGTTGCCTTGTCCCGGCCCATTCTGATTATCTGCTTTATTTCCTGCCAGAGACTGCTGAATCGAGAGCAACGTGCCCGCCATACCGACAACGGCGGCGTCCCTGCTGAACTGGTCGATATCAACGCGATCCACGTCACCAAATCCGATCATCGCGGGAACCCGCTGGGGCAGGATCGAGATCATCCTGAATGAAATGAACGCCAGGGTGACGTGAATCATGACAAAAAGGCTGACCAGAACAATCATGCCGAGGAAGTTGCTGACAATCCAACCGTTTGACAGCACCAGTCCGGCCGCAATGCCGAAACACATGTGGATCAGCCACGACACTGAATCAAATATAAAATATCCGAGGAAAAGTCCGAACAGCATCAGTACCGGCCGGAAGATGACATTGAACAGAAGGGCATAACCCTGTTTTGCATGACCGTGCAGCCCCTCCCCGTTCATGGTCATATGCGCGAGCATCCACAGAGGTGCTGCAATCACGGATTCACAGACCATGATGAACCACCCAGCTACGGCAAACATCCACATGACAAACGGGATCATCGGGATGACGTAGGCAATGGTGAGGCCTGGCATAAGCATGGCAAAGCAGCCGCCGATAATCGGCGCGCCAAAAAAGTGCATCAGTGCGTGCCCGGCCCCTGCCGCTACGGCACCTTCTGGATTCCCGCTCAGAAGCGACAGCACGCCGATACCAACGGTCCCGGCCGTAGAAGAAAGGACCGA
Organism: Komagataeibacter melaceti; assembly: GCF_003403295.1. Taxonomy (GTDB): domain Bacteria; phylum Pseudomonadota; class Alphaproteobacteria; order Acetobacterales; family Acetobacteraceae; genus Komagataeibacter; species Komagataeibacter melaceti. Next base: position 26,882 of record NZ_QUWV01000077.1, read on the forward strand.
CGCAGTGCCCATCGTGAGAAGGGCGGTCGTGATCATCCAGTTTCCAAGTGACATGAGATTGCCAAACGGATCCGTCCAGTAGCCGTTCGTCCCGGACGGCTCGATAAATCCGGTCACGATCTGCAGGGCGTAATCGTTCAGGTGCAAAGCGCGGAACAGCTGGTCGAGCACACCCGCACCGTCTCCACCCGGTATAGCGCCTGTGTACAGGTCGGCATTCCCGCCTGGCGCAGTCACGCCATCCTGCGTCGCAACCATGCTGTCAATGTTCTCCATAAAGGTGTCCGCAGACTGCACCAGGGGCGCAATGTCCGAGGCAAGATAGTTTCCGAGACCGGAATAGGATGGGGTGGTGATGGTTGGCGTTGCGGTCATGAGAGACAGGGTCTGGCCATTGAGGCGCGCGAATTCGAGATAGTAGGCTCCTGCGCCAGTCCACCCGAGATTATCCATCTGGTTGCTGGTGTTGACCGCATCTCCGTTCGTCGAAATCCCCCATTGGTGAAGCGCGAGCGTCTGATTGTTGACCGTGTCCTGAAGCTTCGACCGCAGTTGTGCCGCCTGCGTCGTGAGACGCGACGCATAATCGTTGGTGGCATTGACGATGATGGTCATGAGTGGGGCCAGGGACGCTGTCGTTTTCGTCTGCCAGTAATTCTCGGCCACCTGCGCAACCTGGCTGCGAATGTCGCCAAGGATCACGGAATCAAGGACCTGTTTTTGCATACCCGCCTGGTCGACCTGGAAACCGGCCAGATTCACCGCGTCAGTATTGGGCGCCTGCAGACTTACGGCCCCGCAAACTGGTGTCCCGTCCCCTGCGCCGGCTGCCATATTGTAAGAATAGTTGATGATTCCCATCTTCCCGCCGGTCACGGACAGGACGGTCTGCCCGGTCGGGGCTGCAATCAGGTTCGTGTTATTCGCAGCAATGTTAATAATGGCCCGGCAGAACTCATTTTTCACAAGACCGGTCACAATCCCCTTTGTGCCGGGAATAAGGGGCTGTGCGATGACCTTGCCGTCTGGTCCGATTGCCTGCTTCGCCTTGTCGTAGACGACCTTCGCCATACCGATGCCCCAGAGCGAGCCCTGCACGACAACGGCCTGCGCCGCATTGAAGCCGGTTGTCGGAAGCGGCCACATCAGGATGGCTGCAATCCCGATCCGCACAATCGACATGCTGGTCTGGTTGTTGCCAAGGAGTTGCGCTGTTTCTGCCCCCCGGTGGATGTTCATGAAGTAGATATAGCTTACGACCGCCATCGCAAATGCCATGACGAACCCGGAGAACCACCCGATCATGGTTCCTATCACGGTCGCCTCGTTGCCGATGCTGGGCGCGCTCGTATCCTGGCCGAAAACCGGGAATACGGACCGGATGACCTGCGCCGCCCAGTCACTGCCCGGATCAAGCAGGTCCCATGTCACGTTATAGCCCGTGCTGCTGGCTGCATCTTCCGAACCGGTCGCAACAACCGTCTGCGCTGCAGCGGACACGGTAAGAGCCGACAGAAACAGGAGCGGCAGGATGGCGAATACAGGGCGACGAAACGGCGTCATGGTTTGTCCTCCCAGCAGCACAGTCACGGCGCAGGACTGGCGGTGGGACCAGGATTCATCCGCGTCATGAAATCCGTCACCGCAGTCACAGCCTTGTGCATCATCTCGCGGGCCTTCTCGCTCATGTCTTCCAGCGCACTGGCCCCCTCTTTTTTTCCGGGCACTTCGGCAGCAGTCCTGCCAATCTCGGCATCGATCTGGGTGAAGCGCTGCGTCACACTGCCGGGCATTCCCATGCGCTGGCCTGTTGCCTCGGCGGCTTCCCTTCCCTTTCCGTAGGCTTCGAGTTTGCTGGTGACATTCTCCAGTTGCGCCGCAAATGCCTGGTTATTCTGTTTCTCCGTCACAAACTGGCTATGCAGATCGGCATACCGACCACCAGCCTTCATCTCCGACAACACACCGGCAACACCGTCAGGATCGCCCTTTCCTGCATCTGAGATCGCCGCCATGATCGAGGAAGCTGGTCGCTCCCTGAGGTCACGCAGGGCCTCCACCGCCTGCTTTCCCAGACGTTCGGTCGCCTCCAGGCTCTTTGCGTCACGCGCGTTGTGCAGCCGGGTGCTGAAATCGACGGCCTTTTCCATCCACGATGATGCCGGGTTCGCAGGCTGGTTATCAATGCGCGAGGCAATCGCTTCCGCAAGGCGGGCAAATCCGCCACCGCGAATAACCTTGACGTCCTCCTGATCCTTGGCCGCCGCGTTCGTTTCCCGCGTGTTCGCTGCCGCCTTTTCCTTTGTGCCGCTGGCATCCATCGTCGATCGGCTTTCCGGCGCATCTTTTGCCGGACCTGTCTGTTTCTCTCGAAAATCCTTCTGAGGATCCGTCGTATGGGTCCGTCCGGGCTGGCTGCTGGCTGACTGCTCCGGTCCTGGCGGGGTACCCTCCCCCGGGGACGCCATTCCTCGGGTTTTGCACGGCTGACCTTTCTCATCGTGCGCAGACCCAGCCGCATGGTCATGCCCTGGCGCTGGCTGGTGCCCTGGTTCGGGAAAGACGGTCGCCCTCAGGTTCTCGATGGTGTGCGCGATGTCCGGGTGGTCTGGATCCTGACGTCCTTCAACCAGTTCGCTGGCAAGTGTCCGGATTGCGTTTACTTCTGGCTGCTGAAGGCGATGCGTTTCACGCATCATCGCAGCGACCACAGGTTCGTTCAGACCTGGGTAATGCGCTGCGCGCTCTGTCATCTCGGTGCGGAGAGGATGCTCCTTTTCGAGCGTCGGTCCCAAAAGACGCTCTACATCCTGCACGGCGTATGCGATGCGCGTACGGAAACCGGGATCATTATGGACGTCAGGCTCGCGGGATTCCTGCCGCAGCCGATCATATGCGGCGGCCTGCCCGGGTGCCTGCTTCCTGTATTCGGACTGCACGCGATCAAGGGTTTTCAGCACATCCTCGATATCGCCGGTTTTCTGCTGGGCCTCAGACATGGCAAACCTCTAGGGATTGATCGTGGGGGAAGGCATCGGTGTCAGGCCGTCCTTGAAGGCGACCTCTTCTTCCTGCGCAACCCGGGCAGCTCCCATGGTCGCCAGGTAGAGCCCGAGACGGTAGTTCTGCAGCGCAAGGTAATTGGACTGCGCCATCTCGGTGGCAACTTCGCGCATGACGGACGCGGGAGGCATTGCCTGGAGCGAGGCGTTCCAGCTTACGCTGGAGACCCTGCGATTGACTTCCAGCGCCATGGCCTGCAGCCATGACGCCTTGTCGAGCGGTGCGAGCCCCTCGGCCGTCATTTCGGCCTTCTGGTCCTGCGTCAGCGTGACGGACGGAACGCCAAGAGATGTGACGTAGCCCGTGACCCAACGGGCGAGAGACATACGGCTGTTGTATGACCGCCGCCGCGTTGCGGCCTCACGTCCGCGAAGGCTGGATAGTTGCTCGCCACGCAGGGCCGCCGGTGCTACCGGCTGGATGAGCGTGGTCGCATAATCATTGGCTGCATCCACTGCGCCATCCGCAGACAGGGTATCGGCGCCGAACAGACTGGCGGCACGCTGGTCGGCGTTCGGCAGCCGGGACACGGAAGAGCAGAGCCCCTGCGCCACGTCGTCGGATGAACAGTAGCGCTTGAGGTGCAGGGACATATTCGCATCCGTGCCCTGTGACTTGCCGTAATAGGAGGGCGTCCCCTGACCTGCCTCACCACGCGGATCGCTCACGGTCGCAATGGCATACACCGCGGATCGAGCCGCTTTGGACGCGGCCACGGTGGACTGCTGGGCATCAAGGCCCGCGCAGAATTCCGGATTCATCATATGCTCGTCCCGGATTCCGGTTTCCTGCTGACGCCGTAGAAATCCGGCCATCGCCGCGTCCTGGGCATCCATAAGTTGCGACTGTGCACCGACCTGGGCTTTCGCATAATTGGCAACCTGCGTGAAACCCTTCGTCAGGAGAGACGCCACGGAATTCGGGTTTGTAAGGCTACTGAGATTTGAATCGATGCTGTCCGTCAGGTTTTTCGTCATCGTATTGAGGGCGTTGCCCGTGAACGCCTGGAGAAGCTTGATCGCGGCAACGACCGCAGCATCACTGAAAAGCGCGTATGCCGGACGCGGCGTGACTGCCAGCACGCAGACGCACGAAGCGGCACCAATGGCAACCATCTGCAGCCTGCGCATCAGAACACTCCGTCCACGAGATTGCTCAGGCTGTATCCGGTCGGAAGCTGGGGAGAGCCGTTGATATACAGGTCAGTCGTACCGCTCGACGTCCCCGCAATGGCGGTCGCAATTGGCGGACCACCACCACCGAAGCTCAGGCTCGGGCACATGAGTCCGCTACTCGAGGCAAAACCGAGCCCCAGGTTAACGCCTGACAGACTGAGTCCACATTGGGTCGACCCCATGGCGTTACCCCATGCCGCCTGTGCGGCCTGACAGACCTGGCCGCCTATCTGGCCCTCGACGGCCTGCAGGAGGGCTGCGGGGTCAAGGCCGTTCGTGATGAGATTCAGTCCGGTGCCGTTGAAAAAATTGCTCAGGCAGGACAGGCCGTTGACGCTATCCGGCTGCTTTTCATAGGCGTCGTTGGCCTGGACGCGTTCGTTTACGGCTGTTGCCGCCGCCTGGGTCAGGGCGGCGCAGCCGACGCTTCCCGTAGATGTCGTGGCACCAGAGGTGCCTGATGACGTGGTCTGCGCATGCCCCTGTATCGATACAAGAGCGGCAGCCACTGACAACAGGACACGGAAGCGCAGACGGATCATGCGGCCTCCTGACGTGTAGCCGGACGCGTCACAGCCTCCAGCAGGGCAATCCTTTCCGGAGCAAGAAGGCGATGAAGCGCCTGGCGCCTGCTTTCCGAAATCACGCCCCGTCCAAAAGGGCTGTCCGGCGACAACAGGTCCCTGCGGCCGCGCAGATAGGGGATCAGCGCGTCAAGGGAGTTGACCAGATCAGGCCATTCATGCGGCGCGACACCGGCGAGGACGGCGTGCCAGGCCGTCCTCGCTGCCATATCATTGTCCAACATCGCGATGACGTCTTCTCCGCCCCTGATGCGCCAGATCTCGCCGAGCGCATCCAGTGCAAGGGCAACATTGGGCATCGGGGAAGGAGGCCCGGATTTCTGGACGGATGAGGGCTTGTTCATGGAACCTTCCTCGGGTGATTACGACGAAGGTGTCGGGCCATCATGCGACCGGTCAGCGAATTCGACGTCGGACCGCGACTTTATTATGACCAACATCAATGACGTCGCCCGCCTGGGCTACCGTGGTCGCCAGAACCTTGTTCCATTCCCGGCCGCCCTGCCAGTCAACAGGAACGTTGGTGTTCACGTCCGCCGCGAACACGACACGCACCCCATGCGGAACGATCTGGCGTATGGCGAAGCCAAGTGGAACCTGCTTTCCGTATCCACTGGCGATATGGAAATATCGACGGGCTGGAACATTCCCGGATGTTCGAGGATCCGTACCAGTGCCCGGCAATACGCCCGGCCCTTCCTGATCAGCGTCTCCCGATGGGGGTAAGGTCTCCCCGCCAGTTGTCCCCGTTGACGGCAACGTCAATGCCGGCCGGGGCGGAGTTTCCGGAGAGGTCGTCTGGACCAGATGAAACGCGGCAGGTGTGACAGATATGGGGCCAGAGGCCAGCGCCATAACCACGGCAGGCATAACAGGCATATGAGTGTCTCCATCAAGCTCTCCTGACCAGAGCAGCGGCCTTTGCGACCTCAGACACCTTTTTTGCGGGCTCCAACTCGACTATCATGACGTTCCGTCACGGCTGATCCCCTGTCAGGACGCGGCCAGTCGATATCTTCTGGATGTTGGAAGCTTCTTTTGCTGAGGAAAATGCCCGTCGTGAGAGTAAACGAAAATGTCCCATGACAATGGCAAGATGCAAGCCGAGGCTTTATTCGCATCCGGCCAATTATATAGAGACATCGGGGAAATCATTTATGACAGGCGGACTGCGCTTGACTGGACGCAGGTGCACCTCGCCAAACTGGCACGGTTGAATGTATCGGTCATACGGAGCATCGAAGCAGGTCGTCCGGTTTCCCTGGAAACATTATCGGCGCTGCTACGGGTATTCGAGATAGATCCGCGCGATATTCTTCCGCAAGGTGCACCGGAAGGAACATGGTTTGCCCATCTGGATCTGGTAGCATCCGCCACGCAGCTGAAAAAGACCATGAAGCAGTGTTCGGACTACAATCTGGCAATCCAGAAATTACGCGACATTATTGGCAATATTTCAAAGACGTTTAACCTGCCGGAAATACCGGCCAGATTGCCGATCGATCATTATTCACACAGTGTCGCCTTCACCTCGGGGGAACGGCAGGACCTCCTTGAGATATTTGGGCGCAGGATTCAGATCTTCAGGACGCTTCAGGGGGCAACAGCGAGCCAGATCGCCCATAAATCACACGTTTCCCTGACCAGCCTGAGCCTGATCGAAGCAGGGCTGAGAAATCCAAGCCTTGAAACGGTTTATCGCATTGCCGAAGGACTGTCCGTCTCCGTTTATTACCTGATCCCGGGAATACACGACGACGCAGACCTTTTGCGTTCCCTGGACATGACCGCGTGGGCAATGTCCGCGCAATCACAACTCGAAGCCCTCGCTGATCTCGAGTCCATTATTGGTCACCTCGACGATATCGCAAACCACTGACCGGGTGCATGAAGGTATGGAGACTGTCAGGAAAGGGGTCTCCTTTCTTATGGCAGCCCCTGTGCCTTGGGCTGTCCATTCCAGGTGATGTGCCCCGGCGGATCACCAACGTGGACCAGAAACCGCGTCTGGAGTCATATTGGCGCGTTCTGCGCTATTTATTTCTTGACGGTTATATAACGCTTAAGAGATATTATTCCCAAAACACGTAGCCTATCCCGAAAACGCGATGACGAGGGCATACCGCCATGAAGTCAGCATCGTTCGGCCAGGTCATAAAACACGGTCTGTTTACATGGCTTCAGACCTATCCCACGCCAGAAATGACACGCGCCCTCTATGCCAGGCTGTGCGACGAGGTCCTTGTAGCGACAATGCTTACCCTGACAGTGCAGGAGGTAAAGGAGTCAGTCGCGCAATGGGCCGACCGACCCCAGAATGTTTTTTATGCAGCGCCTGCACGCAGGGGAGCATGGACAAGGACCCAGTTGCTCATCCTTGGCCAACGCTGGCTCTGTGGTGATAAAACCGCCGACATAGCCGAGATGGTTGGCCGCTCGGCCGGGAGCGTGCGTGCAAAAAGAAAGCAGCTTGGCCTGCCACCGCGCTTCAGGCTCTCAAAAATACAGGCGGAGACCATACTTGCCGAAAAGCGGAGTGCCATTCCCGCAGATCCCGAAGCTGTCCTGACATGGGAACAGGCCTCCCTGCTTCCTCATGAAGCCCGGCGGGGACGGACATGGCTTGTCAGGAACAGCCTCAACAGGCTGACCCTCACAGGACATAAGGGAGGAGACAAGGTACGGTGGCACGAGGCCGCCAACATTGAAATCGCCTACCGCCATTTTGCATTTCAGAACCCGCGTGAAATTGCGCGGGACTTCCTTATTTCGGAAAGCGCGCTGAAATCCCAAAGCTGCTGGGAGCAGCTTCCGCCACGACGCGGCGCCAAAGTGCCCTGGTTCATTCATGCGAGGGCCGAATATTATATCGGCGAACACCAGTACATCCGGCGGGAATGCCTTTGCAAGAGCGGATGCTTTTTCTGGACCACCCGCAAGGGTGGTGACCGGGTCAGCAGACGATACCGCCGCAGCATTGCCGCCACGCATGGCATTGCCGCCTGAGTAGTGCCGGGAACCGTCAAAGAAAAAACGTGCCGGTCGCAAGATAGACTTCCAGCCTGCTCACATCACCGTCGGGAAATGAGAGTAGAGTGATGACCACCTTTTTTCATGCCCCCGTAAGGGAGGCGCGCCATGCGGCTGTTTAATTCCGCAGTAACCAGGCGCCTTACCGACCCCGACTTTCAGGGGATTGTTGTAGACAGATCACTGCTGCTCAACATCGCACTGGCGGGCGTGGTCATCGTGTTCGCGGCGCACGACGCCTATATCCGTGCACACCCGCCCACACCCCTCTATTTCTACGTTGACGGCCAGAACGCTCCCCGACCGGCCGTTGCACTCACCAGTCCGGTACTTGGCCAGGACCAGCTTCTCGGCTGGGCCGTCAAATGGGCGATCGCACCCTACAACATCAACTATCGTGATTTTCCAACCCAGATGAACACCGCGGGCGCTCACTACACGCTCAACGGATGGAACACCTTTGCAAAGTCTTTCATTACGCAGGGGAATCTGGCGAAACTCAGGGATGCAAAACTGCTCTGTTACGCGCAGCCGACACGGGCCGCGACCGTACGCGCCGAGACTGTCGTGCAGGGACATTCGCGCTACGTAATACAGTTCCCTTTCATCCAGACCTGCGAAAACGTCAACCAGCAGAATACGCAAATGCTGATGGCAACCGTGACGATTGATCGCGTGGAGGACCTGGATCACCCGGATGGACTGGCCATCGAACAGCTTGTCGTCTCGTCGGGTAGGGAGTGACAACCGTGCGAATTCTTTCTCTCTTTCCGCTGACCCTGTCCATCCTGCCACTTGCGGCACTCGCACAGCAGCCATCACAGCCCGGGCCTGCGGCAACGACACCTGCAGACGATCAGGATCAGGCAGCCGAAGATGAGGCCGAGCATGAGGCCATTCCTTTCACGCCCGAAGAAATCCTTCGGCTGGGGGAACGCCTGAAGGACGTGCGTCGTGCCACGGAGCAGGTCGGCACGGAATTCGCGACCCCTAATGCGCGCCCGGCGATCCGTGTCTCCTTTGCGCCTGGTCAGCAGACAAGCCTGATCTTTACGACAAAAGGCTATCCGACCGCATTGTCCTTCGTGGACAGCACGGGACAGCCCTGGCCGATCGCATGGAATACGTCTGGCAATTCCGCCAACCCGGACGGCAGCACGAACTGTGCTTCCGGCAAAAGCGGCGCGTCGGCCGGGAATCCTGCGGTTGAGACAACAGGTTTCTATACCTGCGTCCCGTTCAAGGGCTCCAATACCATCAATATCGAACCGATGTCGCTCCAGCCCAGAGGTGGACTGCTCGTAACGCTTCAGAACGCGCCAAAGCCGGTCTCCTTCCTGTTGATCGCGGGACGTGGATCCTACGATGACAACCTGACCGTTCGCATGTCCGAGGGAGGCCCCAATGCCCGGGAGCCGGTCGACAGCCGCCCCGGAGTACCCGCGACAGGCGAGCCCTACATGAACGCCATGCTAAGCGGCATTCCACCAGCGTCAGCCGTTCCTCTGGCCGTCGAGGGTATTTCACCCGATGACGTGCGCGCCTGGCGGATTGGAAACGAGGTCTATCTTCGCACGCGCCTTCATCTCATGACGCCCTCCTCGGACAGCATGGAGCAGGGTGAAGGGGGATACACGCTCTATGCCTTCCATGAGTCCCCCGTTGTCCTTCTCTCCGATGCGGGACGGACGGTCTCGGCCCATATCAGGGACGCACAGTGATGAAACCCAGATTTAACCAGCTGTTCAGTGATGCGTCGCGGGGCGGAAACCGACGTCTGCTCGCAATCCTTGGGAGTATCGGCACCGTTCTTGGCGTCACGCTACTCATCTCCACCATCCACCGTAAGGAGCTTCCACGCTCGGACCCCGGCAGGCCGCCTGCCGCCAACCCCCTGCCCGGCGGCCTGAATTCCAATCCGCGTCAGCAGGAACTCCGCGAAGATCAGATCCGCGACGAGGCAGACCGGGCACAAACTGCGGGACAGTCGTATTCACCTGATATTGCGCCGGGCACGCTCACCCATCCCGACGACAAGCCTCCCCCGCCCGCGGTCGCCCAGGAGGTCGGGGCGGACGCCAACCCGGCGATGGCCAAGGCCGCCGCAGCGCCAGCCCCGCACGCGCCTGAGGTCGTACCAAGCGTTCCCGTCGTACCAGTGCAGACGGATGCAGCCTTCCGTGCTGCCATGCCACGTGACCCGCAGCTCCAGAAAGACGCCATCACCGCATACAGACATGCGATCATGGATCTCGCGGGCCGTCTTGATGGACGCTTTCCGGTCACAAATGTCCTGTATGAAAAGACGCAAACCGAGAGGGAACAGCCAAAAAAACCGGTGGTCTCCCCTTCAATAACTTCGGCGGCGACAGCAAATTCCCAGACGGCCCTCTCCCGCGTCCTTGTTCCTGCCGGGCGGGGGATTTACGCCCATACGGTTTCAGCAACCAACAGCGATCTCGGGGGAGAAATCATCCTGGAAGCTGATTCAGGTCCACTCGCTGGCGACAGGATGAAAGCATCCGTCAGAAGGGCCGGGGGACATCTGAACAGGCTGGTTGTCCGCGTTGATCAGGTCTTCCATAAGAATGATCCGACCCCGATCCAGGTCGAAGGTATGGTGGTTGCGCCGGACACCATGGAAGCTGCGGTGGCCTCAAGCGTTGACCAGCTATACGTTGAGCGCTTTGTTCTTCCCGCCGCAGCCGCCTTTGTCCAAGGGCTCGGGCAGGCGATCGAGATGACGTCGAACACGACCGGTTCGATCGGAGCCCTCGGCAACGTCAACTACGTCCAGTCACTGAATTTTCCGCAACAACTGGGCGTGGCGGCCGGTGCAGCGGCCTCGCAGGTCAACAGCGCGCTCATGCAGCAGATGCCGACCCAGCCGCGCGTAAATCTTGCCGCTCAGGTCAGTGTTGGCGTGATCTTCATGTCGGACGTCGTCATGAAGAAGTAAGTTTTCGGGCACCGGTCGCATGATATCGGCGAATTCTGCACTCTCTACCAGAAGGCAGCATTCACCATGACCTCAGCCGCAACCGCAACGACGTCCCGGGATCCGTTCAGCGCGGATCGCGGCATTGAACCTGTTCCGTTTCGCAAGCTGGGCACGACGCCCGAGCCTGACCCTTCGCCTGAACCGGACACAATTGCCGAGCCTCTCTCTCCTCACCCGCAACCTGTGACAGCAGCACCTGACAGAAACCGACCCGTTCCACATGCAATAGCCCTTTTCAGGGCGCTTCCGCGCCGCAGGCAGGTCATCATCGCGGGTACTGCCGTCGGCAGTCTGCTCTCCCTCTTCCTCGTGATGGGCATAACAAAGAGGCAGGCGTCTCCCGTGGGCCAGGAAGTCGGAATGATTTCCGCCCCGCTACCGGCAGGCCCCAAAGCGTCTCCAGCGCCAGGGCACTCACCTACATCATTGCCATCACCCCCGGCACCTCAGGTCTCGGCTACAGATGAGGATCTCAAGGCACTCCTTGCGATGAAAAAGCCGCCCCATCCCGCCGACCCAATACCGGCAACTCCGTCGGCTGAGAACACGCCTACGCAGAGACACGATATCGGCATCGAAACGGCCGTTCCAACCGACGATGCGGTCCAGAAAGCAACCCGGCTGCAAGCGGCTCCCATGACATCGGACGACCAGTTGCAGGTGCTGCAGCTTGTAACGGAAGAAGCAGCACTGGTGCAGCGGACCCGCAGCGACATCGCAGCGCTCCGGCAGGATCTTGACCGGCTGCGTATCGCCGATACGGCAAAGGCTTCGGATCTCAACCGCCGGATGTCGCTCCTCGAAGCGAAACGAGCCGTGGCCGACGCCGAAGCACCCCCGTCAGATGGACCGGCCGCCACACGCGCCGCGGCCGACAAGGCACGGGCAGCTCTGGAAGCGGCGGCGGCCGAGCCGCAGCCAGCACCAACGCCGCCGCAATCTCCAGCGTCCCGGACAGCGAAAATGCGCCCGACGCCTCCTTCTCCGCCCCCGACATGGACGCCCCACTACCGGATACTTGCTGCATCTCCCCAGCTTGCCATGGTGCAGGACGACGCTGCGCCGGCCGGGCAACCGCCGCAGTCCGAAATCGAAATCGGCACCGATCTCCGCGGATATGGTCGTGTGCGCACCATCTCTCAACGCGGCACGATGTGGGTGATCCAGGCTGAACGCGGCATCATCCAGTAAGGCAAGGACACATCGACGTGCAAGGTCTGGTCAACCTCGTCAACGATCTCGCTCTCGCCATGGCCTGGCTGCTGCCAATGGCCTGCTATATTGCAGCGTGGATTGCCTTCCTGACCGGGGCATGGGGATTATGGCAGCAGCGCCAGCCCCAGAACCCGTTCGTCGGCCGTCCCTGGGTGCCCTGGATCGGGATTGTCCTGTCCGGCGTCTTTGCCACTTTTGACAGGATACTCACAAAATCCACCAGCTCTGCCGGTCTCGATACGCAGGTTGCGCTGGGAGCTTCTGTCACCGGCTACACGGAAGCGACGACGGGAAGCGTCATTTCCGGGACTGGCCCAGAGGATGCCATCCTGTCAATCGTCAGTGATTTCGCCCTGTTCTTCGAAATGTTCGGCGCCTGGGCGGCGTTCATGGCGGTCGTTGCGTGGAACGCGTCAGCGACCGGAAAAACAAACCGCTCAAAACTCAGTTGCCTCATCCAGTTCGTTTTCGGCGTGATCCTCCTCAATCCCGTCAAGGAAGCAACCTGGATCCTGAACCACTGGACAACGTCCGGCTAGGTCCTGTCCGCAAAGAAAGCGTTCGAAGTCGCATGTTGCCGACAGAACAATGATTTGGGGGACATGATCCCTCTTTCAACGGAGCCCTCGACCATGAACCTCTCTCGCACAGGCACCACCAGCGCGGCGCGACTGACGCGTCTGGTGACACAACGGGCCGGATACAGACAGCGTGCCGTCACGGCACTTGGCACATTGGCCGTCCCGATCCTCATTGCCAGCCATGCGCTGGCCCAATCCGCAACCGGCAGCGCAAACGGTATCGGGGCCCAGATGCAGGCCACCGCCCAGGAGGGACTGACAGCGGGCGGCTTTGTCGCTGCTGCATGCATGTATGTCGCTGCCTTCATCTGCTTCATCGGCGGCGTATGGGCGGCCTGGCAGAGCCGCAACGAACAGAACCGTTCGCCCGGAAAGGTCGGTATGGCAATCGCCGGCATCGTGCTGTGCGGTCTTTTCGCAACGGGTCCGCAGTGGATCAACAAGGCTGCCAACACCGCGTCCGGTGGCTCGGCAACCGTTGGTACGCAGGCTCAGGCCTATCAATTCACGAGCGGCGGCTAGGAACCCGATCGCAATGGCCCGTCTCACACAGTCTTTCCGGCTGCTGCCGCGCCCATGGGATCCGTCAGCGCCAGGCGCCAGGGAGATGGGTGAGCCGGGCCTTTTCACATGTGCCTGCTGCGGCCTGATAACGCCTGGTCGCAGGTTTCCATGGCATGGTGACGGACCCGGGCCTGTCTGCGCCTTATGCAACATCCTGCAGGATCCGACCCGTCCGGCCATTGAACGCGAAGCCGTCCTAATATGGTGGCCGAAACTGCCGCAGGCCCGCATCATGACCCTGACCCGCTGCGCGCATCAAGCCCTCATGCAGACGCTCGGCAATGGGCCAAACGGACAGGATGTCGTCTGGCATCGTGCAATGGACGCGATCGCGTCAGGGTCGGACACCGCGATGATGCCTGCGCAATGCAAAAGCGCTCTCGCTGTGCTCCGCGCTCTGCACGCGCGAACGACCGAAGCCCGGCGGCGGCTGGAGACAACCTCTCCCCGACTGCTGGCGACTGCCCTGCTGATGGCGAACCGGGCCGACCCGCAGATCAATGAAAGCGCGACCGCCCTGATGGACGGCATCCGGCTCTTCCCCCTGGGCCGTCTCCATAACGGCCCCACCGACATCTACCCGGCGCTTGTCAGGGAATGGCTTGATGCCGATCCCCAACCGGTCATGACGTGACAGGATCATATCAATGGGCGGTATTCTTTCCAGTCTGCTGGCCGGCATCAGCCTCGGGCTGCGCCAGCCCCTTGCCTCATTCTGCGATGTGGAAAGTACGCACGGGGACCATCTCATCACCAAACGCGGTGAATATGTCTCCGTACTGCGCATCAATGGCCTGCGTCGCATGTGCACGCGGCAGGAAGTGGAAGCGCTCGCCGAGCAGCAGCGTATAGAATTGCAGGGTCTCCTTGAAGAACGTGGCCATGCCATTGTGGGATGGTATATTTCCGATCCCGAGCGCTCAGGTATCGAGATTGACCGCCTGAGCCTCAATGGTTGCCGGTCCATAGCCCGACAGATCGGAGCGGACCTTTCGGACGTCATCGAAGAGAGGCGCCGGCGCTGGCCAAACGTCATGCGCTGGGAAGCCACCTGTTACGTCCTGTGGACCCGGCCCAGCGTGCTGACACGTGAGGACCGCAAACAGGTGGCAGAGGAGCGCCGGACCCTTGCCTCCCAATTTCCCCGCGTGGGCAATACCCAACGTTTTGCCCTGCGCTCCGATATCATGGCGGCCCGCCATGAATCGTTCATTTCACGCGTCCAGGCTGCCCTGCAGGGGTTCGACATTTCCTGCGAATTCCTTGGTCCACATCAGGCATTGCAGGTCGCGCGCGAAGCGACCTATCGTGAAACGGCGGGGTCCGCCTGGAAACCGACCCTGCTGGGTGACCGGGTCATGCCACGGCTTCCCGACGATCTGGATGATCCGCAGCCACACCCGCAGGGCCTGCTCTGGCCGGCGATCCGGGACCAGATTTTCAATGCCGACGCCGAAACGAAAGGCGGACAACTCGTGACCGTGGGGGATTATACATACGCCCCGGTCGACATGACGATTGGCCCAGAGGATCCGCGCCCGTTTTCCGAACTCTCCAGCGTGCTTGGCCGCAAGAGACTGCCATGGCGCAGCGCCATGATCCTGGAGGGTGGTGGCCGCGCCGCCTTCGGCTTCAAGGAAGCCGGAGCCGGGTTTCTGGCGATGTTCCCCGGAAATAGCGACATTCGACGGGCGTTTGCTGCACTCAAGCTGGAGCGCCAGAAAAACAACCATAATTCCGTGCGGATGCGCATGACCGCCACAACCTGGGCTCCGGTTGGAGCAGAGGCGAAGCTGCGACGGCAGGCGTCGGACCTCTCTCAGGCAATTGATGCGTGGGGCAACAGCAAGACAACGCGGATCTCTGGCGATCCGCTGGAGGCGGCCATGGGTTCTGTCCCTGCCCTGGCGCTCGGTTCGACTGCGACCTCATCGCTCGCCCTTGTCGGTGACGCGTTCTCCATGATGCCGTGGGCACGCAGTGCATCACCGTGGCAGAGAGGATCCATTCTCTTCCGCAAACCCGATGGTTCAATCTGGCCCTACGATCCGACCGGGGGCGGGCTACGCCCATCCGTCGTAGACATTATCGTAGCCCCGCCTGGCGGCGGAAAATCCGTTCTGGCCAATACCATTCTTCTGGGCTTGATCCTCAGCAGCGCCGCGATCAGCAGCCACGGCACGAAGCTCCCCTATATCGGCAAGCTCGATATCGGGCCGTCCTCGCGCGGACTGATCGAGATGCTGCGCAACGCGCTTGGCCCCGAACGCCAGCACGAGGCGGTTTACGTCAAGATGCAGGCAATCCCGGGCTTCGAGGTCAATGTCTTCGATACCCAGGTCGGACTGGAATATCCCCTGCCACTCGAGCGCGTTTTCCTGCAGAATTTCATCTCGCTCCTTGCTACGCCGCTGGATGGCAGGCCGTGGGAGGGCATGGACCATCTGGTAGAGGACGTGATTGATGAAGCCTACCGCCTCTGTACCGGGGTGCAGGGGGGCACGCCCAAAATCTACACCCCAGGGATCGAGCCCGACGTCGATGCCGCAATAACATCGCTGGGTATCAGCCTGCCCCACCATGCGGGAGAGGACGATCCGACATGGTGGCGGGATGTCGTCGATGCCCTTGTCAATCTCAGGGAATACCGCCTTGCAGGTTTTGCCCAGCGCCATGCCGTACCGGTCCTGCAGGATCTGCTGATTGCGGCCCGCAGCCCGGAAATCGAAAAACGCTATTCCAAGATCACCCTGGAAACCGGTGAAAGCCTGATCGACACGTTTGATCGCTACATCATGAACGTGATCAAGAATTTTCCCATGCTGGCGTCCCCGACAAGGCTGGATATGGGGGACGCGCGCGTGATCGTCCTCGATCTTGCCGAGGTGGCACCATCCGGCTCTCCCGCGGCCAACCGCCAGACAGCGCTCATGTATATGCTTGGCCGCCATATCCTGGCCCGGAATTTCTTTCTCCATCCCGATTATGCCGACGACCCGCATATGCCCCCGTCCATGCGGGACTATCATCTCGCCCGCTTCACGGAGATGTACGAAACGACGAAGCGTGTCGACTTCGATGAGTGGCACCGTACCGAACCCGCACCCCAAGTAGACAAGCAGGCTGTCCGCGACGGCCGCGAGGGGCGTAAGCACAACGTCCAACTCGCCTTCATTTCACAGAACCATACCGATTTCAGCGAGGATCTCTACAAGATATCAACCGCCCGATGGGTCCTCAAATGCGGTGATCAGGAGACGGCAGACAGTCTTATCCGACGTTTCAAGCTGTCCGATGCCAGCGCCTATGTCATTCGCAACGCGCTGCCGGGTCCGGGAAAGAATGGTGCGCCGTTCTTCGTGGACATGTCGGCCGGAGAAGCAAAATATGAACAGCTTCTGGTGAACGTCCTGGGGCCAATCGAACTCTGGTCATTCTCGACGACGCCTGGCGACACGGCGCTCCGTTCGCGCCTTTACAAACGGATCCATTTTGCCCGCGCCCTGCGGATGCTCGCCACTGTATTTCCCTCGGGAACAGCAAACAGCGAGATCGAACGCAGAAAAAGCGAGCGCATGAATGTTTTCGGTCTCGCGACCGATGAAGCGTTTGCCGGCGTTCTGGATGAACTGGCGGATGAGATCGTGGAAGGTAGAGGCGTGGCCGCAGGATTGTATGAAACCCTGCGCGCCATTGATGAACAATCGGAACTCGAATTTACCATTGGGTAGAAGGTGACCGATATTTTCCTGACGGCCTCACATCCCGATCATTGCGGACACAATGATGTTGACCATGCTGTTCGATCAATAGCGCGGCGACGTCTGGCAGGGATAGATTCGACAAATTTATGTGTCGTATCTGGCATATTATACGATATTATCAGTCATATGTGACTATCAGATCGTTAGCGCGATCCCGATCTGATCGTTTATGAAGGCGGCTTCATAATGACGCGCCATCGCCCCGGAAACACCAACCTCTCGCAGAACAGGCCTCCACTCATCCGAAATTCGCCGCGCTGTCACGCGGATCATCTGCCGGGCCTCAGCAGGGGTAATTTCGAAGAATTCACACGCCTCCAGTGCCAGACGGATGGACCGATCATGCGGACCGCCCTCCAGTATCGCCGTTTCCAGATGCGGGTTACGGTCGGGTGCTGGATTCACATCGAAAACGGGGGATAACCGCCAGTGTCCAGCGCCCACATAGAGAAATCCGTGATTTTTCAGATGATCGTCCTTATTTGACACGAGAATAGTATAAACCAGACGCAGGAAGAGTTCGCGGAACTCTGCCTGGGGATCGGCGGCATAGGTCCGGATAAAATCGACAATCTCCGTATAGGAACCCAGTTCCGTTCCGGTTTTCCCCAGAGCAGTCCTCGCCGAAATATAAGGAATCCGGCCAGCCTCACGCCGATCAAACCGCTGGATCAGAGCCACAGGAAACGGCGTTTCAGCCAGTTCCAGCCTGACCTCTGGCGTCCGGATTCCGCATGCTCTTGCCAGACGAAGCGTGGCAACTTCAATACGTTCTATTGGCCACTGGTCGTGAACCGAGGTAAATTTTGCAAGCCAGAGCACATCGCCGTCCCGAACATTGGCCTTCGGTCGCGCCCCACCCGAACCACCTGCACCAGCGAGCGCCTGCATATCTCTTTCGGATATGTCCTTGCCCTGTTCATATGCCCGCGCGATAGCCGTAATAGCGGCAAGATCGACCAGACGCGGTATGATGTCATCGGCGCCGCCACGAATGATTTCTCCGTTATCATCGGCGAAACGAAGCGCACCCTGCCGACATACGTCATCCGACAGTGTGAGATATTCAAACTCGGAAAGCCCATTACCGTAGGCACGCTCGAGAAGCCTGCGCCCCCAACTGTCGGGCGCAGCATCAGCAAAGACACCCGCAAGGGCATCGCGCACGTTCCCTGGCTGGCCAGCCGCATGAAACGGCCCAGAGCCAAGGGGAAAGGTTGGCTGGATGGCAAAGGCCCGAGAATTCTCGACCCAGGCCGGATCATAAGTGAAGGTCGAAAACTGCCGTGGACCTGCCTGCGTAAAACGCAGTTGACCCACGGGAGTCAGGCTGTTGCCAAGAACGACATGGGCGCTGAAATCAGGCATCAGAACGAAGCACCGTCCATATCAATAACATCCGCTCCCCCATGCGTGGCCTTATCCTTATCCTGCTGCCTGCGTAACGTGGTCGCAGAAGACCGGCCTCGACGAGGCTGACGTTCAGCTGCCAACGCCAGTCCCAGATCATCCTTGCGGATATCAATCAGGTCGGCCAACCGGTCCAGAAGACCAAGCACGACAAGCACGTCGGCCAGAGTGCCGATCCCCACACCCGGGTCTCCCTTTTCCAGGCGCGCGATGGAACTTGCTGACGTGCCGGCACGAGCGGCTAGGTCGGCTATCGCTATGCCGCGCCGCAGGCGCGCGCCACGAAGGTCACGCCCCAGTCGTTCAAGAGCCGCGCGGGATTTTGGTGAGCCCATTACTATCACTCATATTTGACAGATAATTTGCCTTATACCGTCATATATGGAATTCTGCAAACTCCAGCCTCTGCCCTTCACAACACGTTCCTGGCAGGAACTGGCACGTCGCGTAGAAAACGCTGGGCAGGCCGCCTGAATTCCACGGGCAGTTTCTGGTCGCGGGGCGATCATCACCCTATAAGTCTATTTTCCACCTTGAGGTCATGATGCCTGTGCCGCCAATCGATCCCTTCCACGCGCTGTCCATCAGCGCACTGGCACATGAACTGGCCGCGCAGGGGCGCAGCATCATTCATATGGAATTTGGCCAGCCTTCTACCGGCGCGCCAAGCGCGGCGATCGAACGCGCCCAGCACGTACTGGCGACCGACCCCATGGGCTATTGGGAAAGCCAGCCCCTGAAGGAACGGATCGCCTTGCACTATGACGAAACATATGGCGTTTCGCTCCAGCCTGAACAGATTATCCTGACCTGTGGCGCCTCACCCGCGCTGGTTCTGGCGCTCATGACCAGTTTTGTGCCCGGCGCGCATGTAGCCATGGCGCGACCGGGTTATGTGGCCTACCGCAATGTCGTGCGCTCGCTCCATATGAAACCGGTTGAAATTCCGTGTGGGGAAAAAGAACGCTTCCAGTTGACCCCCGACGGCATTGCCGCGCTTGAACCTGCTCCCGACGGGTTGATCCTGGCCAGTCCCGCCAACCCCACCGGTACCATCCTGTCTCCTGATGAAATACGGCGCATTGTTGACGTCTGTCGCGCGCACGGGATCTGCATCATATCGGATGAAATCTATCACGGCCTGAGTTTTGGCGAACGCGCGCACAGTATTCTGGAATATGATCCCGATGCGCTGGTGGTAAACAGTTTTTCCAAATACTTCAGCATGGCGCCGTGGCGGCTGGGGTGGCTGGTTGTCCCGCCAGCCAAGGTGGAAGCCGCCCGCGCGCGGATGGGTAATCTGTTCCTGCCGCCCGCCGCCCTCAGCCAGCACGCGGCCCTTGCCGCCTTCGATTGCCGCGATGAGCTTGAAGGGCATATGGAAACCTACCGGCGCAATCGTGACCTGCTGTTACGTGCCCTGCCCGAAATGGGGCTGCGCCATATCGCGCCACCAGATGGAGCGTTCTATATCTATGCCGATATCCGGCACCTGACGGATGACAGCATGGCGTTTTGCAAGCGCCTGTTGCTGGATACGGGTGTTACGACAGCACCGGGCATTGATTTCGACCCTCTAGACGGGAAATACTTCATCCGTTTCAGCTTTGCGGTAGCAACGGACCAGATTGAAGAAGCCATCCGCCGCATGGTCCCATGGTTTCGTCACCAAAAGGACCACTTACCCGTCAATGCAGTGACTTAAAGGGGGATATACGTCTGGAGCGCGTATAGCTGTGTTTCTGATCAGGAGACATGCGGATACGCACTTACCGCGACCCATTACTACGGACCATGCAGGTGGTTTCTTCCAACTTAATTTCTGCGGCACACGTCTTGATTATAGTCAGCCCCGGCTGCATGCCTTGCCCAGATCAATACATTCATACCAAACCATTACCTGCCTGCGATATTACTACCTCAAGCCACTGCTGGAACTGAAATGCGAGGTGGCAAAACTATGCTTCAGCACGATCCCGTTACTCAACACAACAGTCAGCATCTTGCTTTTGTTATTTGATCTTTCTCCAAGCATGCCAAGCCCGACTACGTCCTGCGCTATTGAAAGACCATCCTCCCTGCCGGACGTAAAACTATAAATCCAGACCTCATAACCATCTTCATAGGTTTTCTGCCCCGGTTCACCGTAAATCTGACGCACCTGGGATGAAGTTGTCACACCATCATGAATATTCTGATCAACTTCCGCGATGGTTGTTTTTTTTATGGAAGCATCACCCGTGGACGAACAGGCACTCGTGCCTGCAATGATCGCCATCACGATGGCCGTTCTGATGATCTTCATCCTGCACTCTACCCTCTCGGCTACATATCATCGACATACCTCATTGTGTCCCATCGATACAGATTGTTCAGCGCACATCAGATGCTTGGTAGGACTGTCAGCAACATGGATGGCTGCCGGTGATCCCCTCACGTTCAGAGCCGAAAACAGAAAAGGGTTGCTCCTGTCCCACGCAATTCTGCGCGTCAATCCGGCGACAGCATACCCCAAAAGAGGACACGAATCTGCTCTCGGGGCCTACATGAAAGAAAAAGCAACGCAGCCAATTTTTGCTGTAGCAGTCGCAAGATGATCTTCGAAGCTTCTCCCATCATCCGGAGAAGCTCATGAAACATTCTCTGCTCATTTTTCTTTTGCCCATGGCGCTCAACGCCTGTGCGCAGAGCCTGTCGTCACCTTCTCCCATTGCGACGACCGGCATGGCCAATCCTGAACTGGCCTTGCAGCGGTCAATAGCAGAGACCACGACTGATCTTCGGGAACTTGGCAGCATCCGCCCGTCTCCGGTCGTTGCATCTACCAACCAACCCCCGCTCCCCGATGACCTGACCCGCCGGATCTGGTTCGTGTGGGACGGCCCGCTGGGCAAGGCCGTCGCAAAACTCGGCCAGGAGATTGGCTACAGCGTGACGGTCACCGGCCATCCCCGAGCAATGCGCGTCGCGACCAACAGCGTTGCCGCCGTGGTGGATATCCTTCGGACATTGGGCGATCAGGCCGGAGATCAGGCCATGGTCTCGGTAGACCCGCTTCACCACGCGATAACGGTGGCCTGGCATGCGTAAGGTGGCGCTCTTTCTATCTTCGGCCATCGTCGTGACGGCCGCAGGCAGCCCGACCCATGCGGCATCTGTCTCCACGGGGAAGGTTGTCATTGAGGAGGGGCAGCACGTCCGGCTACCGACATCGTCTCCATCCCCGCCATCGGCCCGCAGCGGCACATTGGTCCCGGAGCCACAGCCGCCCCAGCCGGGTGCGGATCAGGTGGACGGGGCTGACCCCGCCCTTGCCAATCCCATCAATAAACCGGTGACAGGGGCCTCAACGCTCGACGAGGTGGTTGGCGGCGAAGCGCCCCCCTCTCTTGAGGCCCTTGAGAACACCCGCCCCAATGACGAGCCAGGCGATGACCTGAAACCCGGTCGAAGCACCCAGCTTCGGGAAGCCGCGCATATTTACGGCGCGCAAGGCGGTCTGGCCGCCCGGGCATTCGCAATCAACGAGATGCTGCGGCGCCACGAGGAGACACTCGACGCCACTTATGATTTCCGGTCGATCGTGCTTCCGATCGGGAGCGGCCAGACCCTCATGCAGCCCCCCATCGTCACCGAGGCACAGATGGCCTTTGCGCTCAATGACACCGGCCAGGTGGCGCACGAGACAGAATGTGTTTTCGAGATCACCCGGGAGGCACAACTGACATCCGCGCCCCCGGACTGGCGCACGTATCTCGTCCGGACATGGGGCAAACCGCATCACCCGGTAGCCGCGGCCCTGCCCCGCACAAAGGCGGAAGTGTCACACTGGAACCAGTGGGTGGCCGAAGGCTGGGCAGACGGGGAAAAGCAGGCGACCGAGATCTTCCTCTCCGACCTGTCGCGCCTGCAGCGCGACATTACCGGCATGGCCCGCTACCGGGTGCTGCTGAACGCCGGGCGCGTCGAAGAACCGCGCGTCGTGTTCGAGCACCAAGATGCCGTGGGAGGAGGAGACACCCTCCACCTCAATGACCGCACGATCCGGATCGCGAGCCAGCCGGGGCTTCAGGGCCACGTCCGGCGCGGAAGCGATTACGGTTATCCGGAGCATTGCCGATGAATATCACCATCCCCGTCACGACCGACGAACGCTGGCCGGATGAAGGCAGGAAAGCGTTTGCCTGGGTCGAGGAGCGACGGCGTAACGCGCCAGGGCTGGACTCCCTCCTTCGCTGGGCGCATGGCCTCGGCGCCTCGCGCATCGACATCAAGACCGGCCATCCGGTCACGATCAAAGTGCACGGCGTGATCCGCTACGCCACATGTAAAGCGACGGACTCCCTTGCGCTGGCGGATATCGTCGGCCATGTCTATGCCTCTGACGGGATGGCCATGCTTGGTGTCGGCCATATCCTCGATACAGCCTACAGCGTGGCACTGGACCGCAAGGTCAATCTGCGTTTCCGGATCAATCTTTCACCCATTTCAGTCAAGCGGGGCAGTGGCGTCCACATCGTCATGCGTCCGATCCCCGCCCGCCCCGCAAGCCTTGACCAGCAGATGGTCGAGCAGGAAATCCGGGACACGAACAGGCTCAAAAGCGGCATGATCCTGTTTGGTGGGGCAACCGGTTCCGGAAAGACCACGTTGCAATTCGGGCTCGCCATCGAAAAACTCATGGACCCGACCGTGTATTGCGACATGGCAACCGGCGAGGAGCCCATCGAGTTCCTGCTGGACGACCTGCGTCCGCCTTCAGGCTCGCGGATCAGCCAGACGGAGATCCGCCCCCCCACCCTGACTTTTCCCACGTTCACCCGCAGCCTGACACGCCGCGAGATGAGCGATGGCATCATCACGGAATGTCGGGACGGCGAGACCATGAATGCAGCCATCAATATCGCCATGATGGGCGGTATCCTAGGCACGACGCTACACGCAGACAGCGTCTCCCTCATGATCCAGCGCGCGATCGCGCTCTGTCCCCCCTCGGAACGTGACAACCTGGTCTCGGCCCTCGCTCAGGCACTCCGGTTCTGCATCAACCAGCGCCTTGTGCCCCGCAAGGGCGGCGGGCGTGTTGCGATCCGCGAATTCCTCACCTTCGATCGTGATCTGCGCCGCAAGCTGACCCGGACCGAGCCAACAGACTGGCCGGACGTCGTGGCCAACGCGGTCGAGGCGCAGGGCCAGTCCTTCGGCAGAGCCATCCGCAAACTGCTTGATGCCGATCTGATCACCGAAGACACCGCTCTGGCGGAAGAAAGGAGAGACGCGTGATGTGGCGTGCAACGGCCTATCCTGTCCGGGTTTTCATTCTCGACGCCCGCAGCTGCTTTCCCATTCTCATCTCCGTGACACACTGGAGCCTCACCACCCTGCTGATCGGGGTCTTCGGCGTGGTGTTTTTCGGGACGATCTCGTTTTTCGGGCTGACGCTGCCAGCCGCGATACGCTCCATGCGACGCTTCCTCATCGGGCCGGTCCGCACCGCCCTGCCGACATGGCAAAGGAGGCGGTTCTCATGAGCGCGATCGATCTGGCGGCGATCAGTGCCGCGCAGACATGGCTTCTGGCCGAAATCGGCAAGCCGATTGAACTGCTGGACCGTGGCACCGGAAAACGGGTGGTCGTATCACCAGCTGACGCGGCACACCCTGAAGTCTATCTGCCCGTTTTCCTGATCAGTGCCGAAACCCTGTGGCTGGAACTGACGGGAACGGGCTTTGCCCTTGATGTCAGCAGGACGCCCGACAGTGCGCTCGGCTACGCCGTCCGCAAGGTGCGCGCCGGTTCATTTACGGTCGTGATGTTATGTCTGATCGATGTCACGATGAGGCTTGCGGAGATGGACGACGCGCTGGTCCTCAATCATCTGATCGACTTCTGGGGCGAAGCCCATGGCCGGATTGCCGATGTCGCGCCGACCTTGCAGGGGGCGACATGATCCCCCGCTGTTGATTTTCACTGAGAACTGACCCGGGTAGGGCGGAAATTTTCATCGAGATTTGACCCATGCCTCCACACTCCCCGGCATCATCTG
>NZ_QUWV01000078.1 GCF_003403295.1 Komagataeibacter melaceti
CCCCCGGCGCGATCCATGAAGTCGCCACCAGCCAGGAGACAGATCCTTCCATGGCGCCACCCGTCCAGATGTCACTGTTCCCGTTATCCACCTACATGCAGCGCATCCATCCTGAAAAGAATGAATGGCGCTACTATGCCATGGCGGTTCAGCCCGATCTTTTCGGGGGCGCCGCCCTGCTGCGACGTTGGGGCCGTATCGGCACAAAAGGCACGATGCGGCTCGATCTCCATGCCAGCGAAGGCGACGCCGCGAATGCACTGGCGGCACTTGTCCGATACCGCAAGAAACGCGGATATCAGGCGATTTCCTGAAACCCGGCCCGCACGTCAGCCAAAGGGGTTTTCCATGGGGTGCGTGACCAGACCCACCGTGATCTTTTCAGGAAGATGGGGCTGGCTTTCCAGTTCGTGGACAACGGCGTCCAGCAGCTCCCTGAGCGCGCGGGCGTTTTCCAGACCGGCCTGATCCCGGGTGATGGACAGGCGGCCATAAACGGCGATCCGGTCACTCCCGTTTTCGATGGTCATCCCGTCGATCGTGCAGCTTTCGCCCTGATCGTCAAATGGCTGAAATGACATTGGTGTCTCCTTTCCTATTGCATCGGGTCGTCCCGGAAACCATACCCCCGCTCCGATAGCGGGCGATGTGTCCGGGGATGGTATGGACTCGCTTCCGGCTCCGGCAGGGGCATTGCGTTGGCCTTCACATCATCTGGCAGGGCCGGGAACGGGTCCACGCCAACCACCCGGATCAGCGTCGCGACGCTCACGAACGCGCATGTCGGCTGTTCGTTGTTCTTGCAGACATAGACGCCCGCGCCATTGGTAACCGGATCATACACCGCCTTCCATGTGGAAGTCGGGACAAACACGTCACGCCCGATACCCTGCGTGCTGCCATGAAAGGCAGGACCGGTGACCACGTAAAGCTCACCTTCACGGGTCGCGAGCTTCCTGACGGCCATTTCAACGCCGGTCCAGATCCCTTCGTTAAGCTCCGGGGTCTGCGGCACGACATTTGCAAGCGAAAATGTCTGCTCCTGGGCCACCGCGTCCGGCGCTTCCCCGGAAGGGGTCATGTGGCCACGATCGTAACCCGAACGCCGATAGTCGGAAAGCTCCGCCCCATCTCCCGGAGGCAGGCGGGGATCGGCATGAAAACGCTCGGTAATCCGCCCAAGGTCGCGGGCCTGTTCGATGTCTGTCCGTGTCAGGTGCTCGGCGGACCACAAGGGTTCATGAACGAGGCCTGAATTGAGGGAGGCGTACACCTCGTTGCACAGGAGCGTCGTGCGGGGCGCGAGCTTCGGATCAACCAGTGTCGGGAGCTGTCCCCCGACACCAAACTGCGGACAGGAGGCAGGTTCCGCCAGCACGGAAGACGACAGGGGGAGCAGAAGACCCATCGCGAGCACACCAACAGACGCGACATAACGTAACATGCTGTTTTTGCTTTTATTTTTCTGGTTCATGCGGTATGTAACCTGCATTTCCGGGAGACTGTCATGGGCTACACCGAAGATAACGGCACGCTGCGTCGCTTTCCGGTCGAACGGCGCGAAGAACCGACGCTTGCACATATGCAGGCCATCATGCCCGATGCGGGCGCGATGTACAAGCGCCTGCGGGACTGGGACATTCCGGGCCTGCCCGACGCTGACGCGGTGCGCGAAGAAGGCCGCAGGCGGGGACGGCGCATCCTCCTGCGCCACGGCCTGCCGGAGACCCGCGAGGAAGCGGAGATCATCCTGCCGCAGCTTTTCCAGCCTGCCATTGGCCGGGCCATCGACAGGCTTGTCGCTGCCCGCGAAACCGTCTGGCACGCGGAAAACCTCGAAGAAGAGACCGGTGAGGCGGGGCTTCTGGATGATCCTGCCATCCGTGCAAGGGTGGACGCCGCACTGGAACAGGCTTTCATCGCCGAGCGGGACGCATGGCGGCTGGCCCAGCGCACCCTTGGCGCCTGGGCAGCGGTCGAGGATATCCTCGCCGAGTTGTCCGGGCCGCCTCACCGGCCGACATCGAGCAGTAGCGTCCTCGCCTTTCGCCCGGCCTGAGACGCCCGGCGGCGCAGCCCCGCCTGGATTGCGGCTGGCAATGTTCCTGTCCGGACTTCCGCTTCCAGACAGGACTTTTCCCGGAACAGCCCGCGCGCGGCGCTCATCCGGGCGGCAGTCGCGGCGCGATGGGCCACGGGGGCACTCCACCCCTCTGCGCAGGTCGTCGATACGGTATTGAAATTCACGTTCTTTACTCCTGATGCGACGCCGCCCCGGGCGGCGTCCCGGGACGTCACGCCCGCGACGGCGCCGCGTTATGGTGATGGGACAGCAACCGGGGATCTGTCGCGGAAATGCGCGTGAAAGCGGCACACATCGGGCAACGTCGGGCGGTTCATGTCGCCCGCCTCGTCATCGAGTTGAAGCAGCCGGAGAACGGCGATTTCGCGGCG
>NZ_QUWV01000079.1 GCF_003403295.1 Komagataeibacter melaceti
TCAGGAGAACATCTGCCCTTTGAAGTCACTGTCCTGTCCCGCAGTCAGATGAAGCCGGACCGGTCGGCCCTGACCATCGCACACGGCATGGAGTTTTGAGTTCAGGCCGTCTTTCGTGCATCCGATATGCGGGGAAAAACCCCTTTTTAAACAAAGAGGCTGCTGTCCGGCGTGCTTTCAGATGTGTCGCATCAATCATCAGACGCTTCGAACGGC
>NZ_QUWV01000080.1 GCF_003403295.1 Komagataeibacter melaceti
TGTCCTCGCGCAAGTTCCTTGGCCTGCGTGAACTGGCGGGCAAGATGGCCAAGCGCCTGCCCGGCCGCCTGGAACGCACGGCGAAGAAAGCGGACGAATACGCGCGCGGCATCATGACCGGCGGCACGCTGTTCGAGGAGCTGGGCTTCTATTATGTCGGCCCCGTTGACGGCCATGACATGAACCAGCTCGTCCACATCCTGCGCAACCTGCGCGACGCCGAGGATGTCGGCCCCGTGCTGGTCCATGTCATTACCGAAAAGGGCCGTGGCTACACGCCCGCCGAATCGGCTGGTGACAAATATCACGCGGTGTCCAAGTTCAACGTCGTGACCGGCGAGCAGAAGAAAGGCCCGCCGGGCCCGCCGAGCTACACCTCGGTCTTCAGCCGCGAACTGGTCCGTCAGGCCGCGACGGACAACCGCATCGTCACCATCACCGCCGCCATGCCCTCGGGCACGGGGCTGGACAAGTTCGCCAAGGCCTATCCCGACCGCTTTTTCGATGTCGGCATTGCCGAGCAGCACGCCGTCACCTTCGCCGCCGGCATGGCGACGGAAGGGCTGCGCCCGTTCTGCGCCATCTACT
>NZ_QUWV01000081.1 GCF_003403295.1 Komagataeibacter melaceti
GCCTGACGGACCAGTTCGCGGCTGAAGACCGAGGTGTAGCTCGGCGGGCCCGGCGGGCCTTTCTTCTGCTCGCCGGTCACGACGTTGAACTTGGACACCGCGTGATATTTGTCACCAGCCGATTCGGCGGGCGTGTAGCCACGGCCCTTTTCGGTAATGACATGGACCAGCACGGGGCCGACATCCTCGGCGTCGCGCAGGTTGCGCAGGAT
>NZ_QUWV01000007.1 GCF_003403295.1 Komagataeibacter melaceti
AGAGGTGGTCCCCATTTTTCGGACAGGGCAATAAGCTATAATCCGACCTGAGAGAGAACGGGTTTTATGGGCAAGGTTACGCGCAAGAGGTATGCGGCGGAGTTCAAATCACGGGTTGCCCTGGAAGCGATCCGTGGGGAACTGACGCTGGCGGAACTGGCTTCGAAACATGGGGTGCATCAGACGATGATCGCCCAGTGGAAACGGCAGGCGATCGAGGGGATGGCGGCCACCTTTTCCGGGAAA
>NZ_QUWV01000082.1 GCF_003403295.1 Komagataeibacter melaceti
GCGCATTTCCGCAGCCTTGCTCCGCTCATGGCGGGCGGGGGACAGGAACAGGGGCGGCGCGGGGGCACGCCCGCGCTCCCCGCTATTGCGGGCATGGCCGCTGCGGCGCGGGTGGCGGTGGCGGGCATGCAGGCGCAGGCAGACCGGCTTGGCGCGTGGCGTGAACGGATCGAGGCGGCGGCGGTGGCCGCCGGGGCGCGGGTATGTGGCGCGGATGCGCCGCGCCTTGCCAATACAAGTGCGCTGCTTTTGCCCGGGCGCGCGGCGCAGACGCAGCTTATCGCGCTGGATATGGCGGGGTATGGCGTCTCGGCCGGATCGGCGTGTTCATCGGGCAAGGTGGCGCGTTCGCATGTGCTCGAGGCCATGGGGCTGGGGGATGATGCCGGTTGCGCCATCCGCGTCTCCCTGCCGTGGTCGGCCTCCGTGGAGGAAGTTGATGGTTTCATTACCGCCTATACGGCCATGGCCGGGCGGCTGGGCACGCAGGCGAAAGGCCGGACATGAACGCAGGTGACCTGATCTATCTGGATTATCAGGCGACAACCCCGTGCGACCCCCGCGTGGTGGCGGAAATGCTGCCATGGTTCACGCAGCACTTCGCCAACCCCCACAGCCTTGACCACGCCGCCGGTCGCGCGGCGCATGAGGCGGTGGAGCAGGCCCGTGCCGATGTCGCGGCCCTGCTGGGTGCGCAGGCGCGGGAGATCGTATTCACCTCCGGCGCGACGGAGGCCAACAACCTCGCCATCAAGGGCGCGGTCCGCCACCTGCTTGAGCGCGGGGATGCGCGCAGGCGGGTGATAACCGTGGCGACCGAGCATAAATGCGTGCTGGAATCCGTGCGCGACCTTGGGCGTGAGGGCTGCGAGCCGGTCATCCTGCCCGTCCGCCCCGACGGCACGCTGGACCCGGACGTGCTGGCCCGCGCGCTGGAAGTGCCCACCCTGCTGGTCAGCATCATGGCTGCGAATAACGAGACCGGGGTGGTGCAGGACCTGCCCGCCCTGGCGCCGCTGGTGCGTGGCGCGGGCGCGCTGCTGCACAGTGACCTTGCACAGGCGGCAGGCAAGGTGGAGGTGGATGTCGGGGCGTGGGATCTCGATCTGGCATCGGTTTCCGCGCACAAGCTGTACGGGCCGAAGGGGGTGGGCGCGCTTTACGTGCGCCGCAGGCCACGGGTGCGCCTGACACCGCTGTTTTCCGGTGGCGGGCAGGAGCGTGGCCTGCGCTCGGGCACGCTGCCCGCACCGCTGCTCATCGGCTTCGGGGCCGCCTGTCGCATCGCGCGGGCGGAAGGGGCGGCGGAGCGCGTGCGCGTGGCCGGCCTGCGTGACCGGCTGCTTGCGGCCCTACGGGCCGGGTGCGGCGGCGTGCATGTACATGGCGCGATGACGGGGCGGCTGGCGGGGAACCTCAACCTGCGTTTTGACGGGGTGCGCGCGGTGGACCTGCTGGCCGCCGTGCCGGGGCTGTGCCTGTCCACCGGGTCGGCCTGTTCCTCGGCCGAGGTGGTGCCCTCCTACGTGCTGACGGCCATGGGGCTGAATGCGGTACAGGCGGCACAAGGCTTGCGTCTGGCCGTCGGACGCTATACGTCAGCCGCCGATGTGGATCGCGCGGCGGTGATCCTGTGCCAGGCCGTGGCACGGTGCCGCGCGGCAGACAGCCCTTTGTCGGGCAGCCCTTCGTCGGGATGAAGGGCGCGTAGCAGGCAGGATGGAAAAATGGCGCATATGGTATTTATCGAGCGTGACGGCACGCGGCGCGAAGTCGCGGCTCCGCTGGGTCTTTCGGTACTGGAAATCGCCCACAAGAACGGGATCGACCTTGAAGGCGCGTGTGAAGGCTCACTGGCCTGCGCGACCTGCCACGTGGTGGTTGACCCCGAATGGGCGGCCAGGCTCACCGCCCCCACCGAGGATGAGGAAGACATGCTGGACTTGGCTTTCGGGCTGGAAAAGACATCCCGCCTGGGCTGCCAGATCGTGATGACCGAAGCACTCGACGGCCTTGTCGTGCGCCTGCCGCGCACGGCCTGAGGGACCGGACACGCTGCGGATGCGCCGGGTTTGCGCGCATCCGTAACATGATGTTTGACGCACGGTGCCCGTGGGGCTGATAGTCCTGCGGGCTTTGCTGTTATGGAAAGTGGAACCGAGCCATGCGCATTCTTGTGGCCATGTCCGGCGGGGTGGACAGCTCCGTCGTCGCCGCGCGGCTGGTGGATGAGGGGCACGAGGTGATCGGTGCCACGCTCCAGCTCTATGATTCGCGTGAAAGCACGAAAAAGGGCGCCTGCTGCGCAGGCCGCGACATTCATGATGCGCGCCGCGTGGCTGACCGCCTTGGCATCCCCCATTACGTGATCGACGCCGAACGCCGTTTCCAGGACAGCGTGATCGGCACCTTTGCCGATGCCTATGCCGCGGGCGAGACCCCGGTGCCCTGTGTCGCGTGCAACCAGGGCGTCAAGTTTACCGACCTGCTGGGCATGGCGCGCGACCTTGGCGCGGATGCCATGGCCACCGGCCATTATGTCCGCCGTGTCGAAGGGCCGGACGGGGTGGAAATGCACCGCCCCGTGGATGCCGGGCGTGACCAGTCATGGTTCCTGTTCGCCACCACGCGCGAGCAGCTTGATTTCCTGCGCTTTCCGCTGGGTGACATGCCGGACAAGGCCGCCGTGCGGGCCGAAGCCGAGCGGTTCGGCCTTGCCGTGGCCGCCAAGCCGGACAGCCAGGACCTGTGCTTCGTGACCGATGGCTCCTATGCCGGGCTGGTGGAAAAGCTGCGCCCCGACGTGAGCGGCGCGGGCGAGATCGTGGATCAGGCCGGGCAGGTGCTGGGCCAGCACGAAGGGGTAAGCCGCTACACCGTGGGCCAGAGCAGGCGGCTGGGCAATGCGGCCATGGTGGGCGGTGAGCGCCAGATGGTCGTGGGCATTCAGCCCGCCACCCGGCGCGTGGTGATCGGCCCGCGCACGCAGGCGGTCTCCCGCCACCTGCTGCTGCGTGACATGAACTGGCTTGTCCCGCCGCCGGGGCCGGAGGGGCTGCGCTGCACCGTGCAGATCCGCGCGCGGGAAGCGGCCCGCCCCGCCACGGTATGGCAGGCGGAGGGCAATGGCGCGCGCGTGGTGCTGGATGAAGGCGCCGTGCCCGCGCCGGGACAGGCCTGCGTGATGTATGTGGGCAGCAGGGTTCTGGGCGGCGGGTTCATCCGCCGGGCCGAAAGCGAAGGGAAAGTCGCATCATGAGTGACGGTATTCTGGTCATTGGCACGCGGCGGTATTCATCATGGTCGCTGCGTGGCTGGCTTGCCGTGCGGCTGGCCGGGCTGGATGTGCGCGAACAGGTGATTCCGCTGGCCGATAATGGCGAGACCGCCGCCATCCGCACCATCTCCCCCAATGGCAAGGTGCCCTATCTCGAGCATCAGGGCATCGCGGTGTGGGAGAGCCTTGCCATATGCGAATACTGCGCCGAACTGGCCCCCGCCGGCCTATGGCCCGCCGATGCGCGCCAGCGCGCCTATGCCCGCAGCATCGCCTCCGAGATGCATGCCGGTTTTCGCGCCCTGCGCCAGGCCATGCCCATGAATACCGGGCGTGACAACAGGCCACTTGCCGATGGCACCACGCAGGGCATCGACGCCGAGATCTCGCGCATTGACGGGATCTGGACCGAAGCGCGGCTGGATTTTGGCGCGGGTGGCCCGTACCTGTTCGGTGCGGCGTTCGGCATGGCCGATGTGATGTTCGCGCCCATCGTCTCGCGCTTCCTGTCGTACGGGATCAGCCCCTCGCCGGAATCACAGGCCTACATGACCGCCGTGCGCACCCACCCGCTGGTTGATGAATGGTACCAGAAGGCCGCGCAGGAACCCAAGGAATGGCGTCAGGCCCGGTTTGAGGAACTTGCCTGACCCCATGGCTACCCATTCCGGGCGCGTGGCGGTCGTGCTGCCCCCGCGTGAGGGGTTCGCTACCGGCGCGGTCGGTGCGATCGGCCTTCAGGTCGCGGCCCTTGCCAGCCCGGATGATGTGATTGTCGGCCCTCCTCTGGCGGGGCCATCCCTGCTGCCGGGGCATGAATACCGGCCCGTGCGGCCCGGCCTGTGGCCGCCGGGTGGGCGCGGCCTGCGTTACGCCGCAACTGTGACGCGCGTGGTGACGGACATCGCGCCCGCCGTGGTTGAGGTGCATAACCGCCCGGACATCGCCCACCATGTCGCCCGCGGTCGTCCCGGCCAGAAAATGCTGCTGGTGCTGCATAATGACCCGCAGGGCATGCGCGGTGCCGATACGCCCGCACTGCGCGCGGCCCTGCTGTCACGCATGGCGGTGGCCTGTGTATCCGGCTGGGTGCGCCAGCGCTTTGCCGAGGGGCTGCCTGCGGATGCGGCGCAATGGATCGGCCTTTCCCCCAATGGCATGAACACCCCCGCTGCCGTCCTGCCCCAGTCCGCGCGCGGGCGGGTGGTGCTGTTTGCCGGGCGCGTGGTGGCGGACAAGGGGGCGGACCTGTTCGTGGATGCCTGTGAACGGCTCGGGCCCGCGCATCCGGGCTGGCGGTTCGTGATGATCGGTGCCGACCGTTTTCGTAAGGATGCGCCCGCCACCCCGTTCCTCAACGCGCTTGCGCCACGCGCGCGGGCGGCGGGGGTGGAGATGGCGGGCTACAGGCCGCATGCGGATGTGCTCGACGCCATGGCGCAGGCCGCCATCGTGGTGGTGCCCAGCCGCTGGCCCGAACCCTTCGGCCTGACTGCGCTTGAGGCCATGGCCGCTGGCGCCGCACTGGTCGCGGCCCCCATGGGCGGCCTGCCGGAGGTCGTGGGCGATGGCGGCATCCTGTGCGCCCCGGAACCCGTGGCCGGGCTGGCGCAGGCCATCGGGACACTCATGGATGATGTCGCGGCGCGCGCGGCCCTTGGGGGGCGTGGGCGTGCGCGGGCGGCGCGTTTCAGCGTGGAACATGCCCGCGCCTGCCGGGCCGCGCAGCGCCTTGCGGCCCTGCGTGGAGGCGGTGGCTGACCGGCTTTTGGATTTTTCTGCCCCGCCGGGTATGGGACACATCGCCCCATGGCCCTATATCTGGGCCTACAAGGCTCACGCCAAGCGTCGTATAGAGTGAAAGACCGGAGGCTCCATGTCCGATACCACCCAGGCCGCGCCTGTCGCCGCAGCCCAGAACGCCCTTGTGCCGGTTACGGTGCTGACCGGCTTTCTGGGCGCGGGCAAGACCACCCTGCTCAACCATATCCTGACCGCCCAGCATGGCCGCAAATACGCGGTGGTGGTGAACGAGTTCGGTGAACTGGGCGTGGACAACGACCTCGTGGTCGATGCCGACGAGGAAGTGTTCGAAATGAACAACGGGTGCATCTGCTGCACCGTGCGTGGCGACCTGATCCGTATTCTTGGCAACCTCATGAAGCGGCGCGCGAAGTTCGACGGCATCATTGTCGAGACCACCGGCCTTGCCGATCCCGCCCCCGTGGCGCAGACGTTCTTCGTGGATGAGGACGTGCGCGGCAAGACCCGGCTGGATGCCGTGGTTACGGTGGTGGATGCCTACAACGTGCTCCAGACGCTGGATGAAAGCCCCGAGGCGGTCAACCAGATCGCCTTTGCCGATGTCATCATCCTCAACAAGACCGACCTTGTGGACGAAGTGGCGCTGGCGACCATCGAATCGCGCATCCGTTCGATCAACGCGGTGGCCCGCATCCACCGTGCGCAGCGCGGTGACGTGCCCCTGTCCGATGTGCTGGACCAGGGCGGGTTCGACCTGCAGCGCGCGCTGGAACATGCCCCCCACTTCCTTGAGG
This sequence comes from Komagataeibacter melaceti, assembly GCF_003403295.1. Classification (GTDB taxonomy): domain Bacteria; phylum Pseudomonadota; class Alphaproteobacteria; order Acetobacterales; family Acetobacteraceae; genus Komagataeibacter; species Komagataeibacter melaceti. The sequence goes on from NZ_QUWV01000082.1 coordinate 5,836, forward strand.
ATACCAGCCACTCCCACGAGGCGGACGTGACCTCCCTGTCCTATGAAGTGGAAGAACCACTGGACGCCGCGCGTTTCCAGGCATGGATCGGCGCGGTGCTGCAGGAGCAGGGGGCCGACATCCTGCGCGCCAAGGGCATCCTGAACTATGCAGGCGAGGACCGGCGCTTCGCCTTCCAGGCCGTGCACATGATGGCCGATGGCGACTTTATCGGCCCGTGGAAGGAAGGGGAGAAGCGGGTTTCCCGCCTTGTCTTCATCGGCCGCAACCTCAACCGCCCGCAGCTTCGCCGCGGTTTTGAAAGCTGCCGTGTAAAATGAGCGAGACCATGAACAACGCCACATCCCCCTCGCTGCTGGAACGGCGCGGGGCGATACGCCAGCTTGAGGGGCAGGTCACCGGCTGCGCCATCGCGCGCGACAGCCAGCAGGTCGCCTTCGCCACGGGGGAAGGTGACGTGGTCGTTGCCAGCCGCGCGGACTGGGGCCGGTCGGATGCGTGGGATGTCACGACCGTGCATGACGGCGCGATCCTCGCCATTGCCCCCGATGCGGCTGAAACCGGCTTCCTGACCGGCGGCGACGATAACGCCCTGCGCCGTACCGCCGCCGATGGCAGCGTAAGCGACCTTGTGCAGGGTCGCCGCTGGATCGAGCACATCACGACATGGAGCAACGGCAAGGACGGCGTCATCGCCTTCGCGTCAGGCAAGCAGGTCGAACTGCGCGACGCGACGGGACATACGACGCTGAAGGTGCTGGAGCATCCCTCCACCGTCAGCGGCATCGTGTTCGACGCCAAGGGCAAGCGCATCGCGGCCTCGCATTACAACGGGGCCTCGATGTGGTTCGTGCAGGCGAAGGTGGACACCGTGCGTCCGCTGGAATGGAAGGGCAGCCATATCGGCATCGCCATCCACCCGGCAGGGGAGGCGCTGGTCACATCCATGCAGGAATCCGAATTGCATGGCTGGCGGCTGTCGGACGGGCACAACATGCGCATGAGCGGCTATCCGTCCAAGGTGCAGTCCATGGCCTTTACACGCAATGGCAAGTGGCTGGTCACCAGCGGGGCGGATACGATCGTGATGTGGCCGTTCTTCGGTGGTGGGCCGATGGGCAAGCCCCCGGTCGAGGCCGGTGGTATTCCGGGCGTGATCTGCACCCGCATCGCGTGCCATCCGGTGCATGACATCGTGGCCGCGGGCTTTGCCGATGGCTCGGTGCTGATGGCCGATACCGCAGCCCAGCGCATACTGCCGGTCTGCATGGCGGGTGGTGGCCCGGTCTCGACGCTGGCGTTCAGCCCCGATGGCTGCGCGCTGGCCTTCGGCACGGAAGATGGCCGCGCGGCCGTGGTCGATCTTTCGGCCAGATAGGCTGATGTTCCCGGCCAGGCCGGAGGGGGCGGACAGGCGCATGCGCGTGCTTCATGTCATGGCGGCCAGGGGCAACGGCGGCGCGGAACTCTATTCCACCGATGTCATGCTCAGCCTGCATGGGGCGGGGCTGGACCAGGTTACGGTCATGCATCCCGCCGCCCCCAGGGTGGCCGAGATGCGCGCGGTCGGGATGGAGGTGGATACCGCGCCGCTGCGCGTGCCCCTGCGCCCCGTCGCGCGCCATGCGCTGCGCCGCCTGATCCGGCGGATGCAACCCGACCTGATCCATTGCTGGCTGCGTCGCGCGGCGGAACTGGTGCCCCCCGGCACCGGCGTGCCGGTGATCGGCTGGTTCGGCAATTACAAGGACCTGCGCCCCTTCGCGCATTGCGACTATTTTGTCGGCTGCACGGCGGACATGGCGCGCTCCATGCGTGAACGTGGCGCGCCAGCCGATCGCGTCGCCTATATTCCCACATTCCCATCCGTGCGGCCCGAACCACCTGTTTCGCGCGCAGCCCTTGATACGCCAGCGGATGCGCCGGTGCTGCTGGTGCTCTCGCGCCTGCACCCCGCCAAGGGGCTGGAAACCCTGCTGAATGCCATGGCGCTCCTGCCGGGGTGTCATGTCTGGCTGGCAGGGGAGGGCGCGCTGCGCGAGGCGCTTGTGGCGCAGGCGGCGCGGCTGGGGCTGGGGGGGCGGATTCACTTCCTCGGCTGGCGGTCGGATCGTGGGGCGTTGCTGGCGGCGGCGGATCTGTGTGTCCTGCCATCGCGCTATGAACCGTTCGGGACTGTCATCCTTGATGCATGGTCTGCCGATGTGCCGCTGGTCGCCTGCGCGGCGGATGGTCCGCGCGCCCATGTCCGCAACGCTGAAAACGGCATGCTCGTGCCCATTGATGATGCCCGTGCCCTTTCAGGCGCGATCCGGCAGGTGCTGGATGACCCGGCGCTGGCCGCACGGATCGTGGAAGGGGGGCGACGTGATTACGAGACGTATTTCACCCCGCAGGCCGTTACCCGCCAGTGGCTGGAACTGTACGGGCGGATACTCTCAGCGCACCGCCGTTAGCGGGGGTGCCTCCGGCGGGGGGCGCTTGGCCACCGGCGGGCGGGAGGCCATGCCATCGAGGAACGCTTCCGCCAGTGCTGCATATAGCGGCTGCGAACAGATCATGCGCGAGACGCCATAGGCAAGGAAGGACGTGGCGAGCAGCGCCAGCGTCACCTGCTGGTTGTCGCACATTTCCATGACGATGACGGACGCGGTCAGCGGTGACTGCACCACGGCCGAGAAATAGGCCACCGTGCCCAGCAGCACCACCGCGCCGGGCGTGGTATGCGGCAGGAACTGCGCCACCCAGCCGCCAAACCCCGCGCCAATGGCCAGCGAGGGGGCGAACAGCCCGCCCGGAATGCCCGAACAGTAGGAAATGATGGTGGCGACGAATTTCAGGATGAAGAATGACGCGGGATAGTGCGTCTTGCCTTCAATGATCTCGTGCGCCTGGATGTAGCCGGTGCCATAGGTGATCCCGTCCGACGCAATGCCGATCACGGCCAGCGCCAGCCCGCAGGCGGCGGCAAACGCCACCGGGCGCCCCTTTGCGAAGCGGCCCAGACCGCCGGGCAGCCCGCGTGTCGCGCGGATCAGGATGGCGGAAAACACACCACCCCCGATCCCGCCCAGGATGCCGCAGGTGGGCACCGCAATCCAGCTTATGCCAATCGGCACCACCACATCGGTATGGCCGAAATAACTGTAGTTCCCCACCAGCGCGATGGCGGTGACACCCGACAGGATCACGCCTGTGAGCATCGTGCCGCTGGTGCGCTGCTCGAATGAATGGCTCAGTTCCTCGATGGCGAACACGATGCCCGCCAGCGGCGTGTTGAACGCCGCCGAAACCCCCGATGCCCCGCCCGCCAGGATCAGCCCGCGCCGCATCCCCACGGTGGACAGGTTCAGCCATCGCCCGCAGGCATGCATGATGGCGGCACCCACCTGCACGCTCGGCCCCTCGCGCCCGATGGAGGCCCCGGCCAGCAGCCCCAGCGTGGTCAGTACGATCTTGCCGCCTGCCACGCGGAGCGAGAGCAGGCGGTCAATGATGGCGAAGTTCTCGATATGCAGCGTGGCGATGGTCTGCGGTATGCCGCTGCCCTGCGCGCCACGGAACCACGTGCGCGTAAGCCATGATGACAGCGCCAGCCCCCCCGGCGTCATGACCAGCATGATCCATGGGTTGATGTGGATGATATGGGTGCGCAGTGTCGCCGCCGCGTCCGCCGCCATGGCAAAGCCCACCGCCACCACGCCCACCATGATGGCCGCGGCCCAGCAGGCCAGCTTGCGCCGCCACTGTTCGGTGGTGATGCGGGCGGAACGGCGCAGGTGGCGCATGTGCCGCCTGCGTATTTCGGTAAGGTCGGTGCGCATGACCGGCAATGCACTTTCAGTAACAGTACTGATAGACGGGACAGTACTGACAGATAAACCGGGGTGCGGCAATCCGGTTGCTGGACAAGGGGCGTATTTATCGCAGGCCAGTGTGGCGTTTTCCGGCCATCGGGCCGGGCCGCGTATGGTCCGCGCCCGGTTTCAGGGCAGGACCAGAACGCCTGTATGCTTCGCCTTGCGTTCAGGTTCAACATGAATGTTGATCAGCGCATCCCCCAGCCCCGCGCGCAGTCCTTCCTCGATCCGGTCACAGATATGGTGGGCGTTCTCGACACTCATCGTGCCGGGTACCACCAGATGGAATTCGATGAAGGTCATGGCGCCCACGATGCGCGCGCGGATGTCATGCGCCTCCAGCGCGCCGGTGGCAGTCTGGGATATGATGGCGCGAATCTGCCCCAGCGTTTCCGAATTCGGGGCCTCATCCATAAGCCCCGCGATGGAGGTCCGCATCATCTCCCAGCCGGTGCGCAGCACGTTCAGCGCGATCAGCGCCGCCAGCAGCGGGTCCAGCCACAGCCAGCCGGTCAGCGGGATCAGGATGAAGCCGCACACCAGCGCGGCGGACGCCCATACATCGGACAGCACATGGTGCCCGCCCGCCACCAGTGCGGGGGAATGGTGCGCCCGCCCCAGCCGCAGCATGGTCAGGCCCCACACAAGGTTGAGCACCCCCGCCCCGCCATTGAGCGTCAGGCCCAGCAGGGAATCGACCGGGGCGTGCATGTTGTGGAAACCCACCCATGCCTCATGCGCGATGGTGATGGAGGTGATGACGACCAGCACCCCCTCGGCCACGGCAGACAGGTATTCGGCCTTGTAATGGCCATAGGTATGGTTGTGGTCGGGCGGCAGGCTGGCCACGCGCAGCGCCCACAGACCGGCTACGGCGGATACTACGTTGATGATGGTCTCGATCGCATCGGAATACAGCGCGATACTGCCCGTGACCCGCCATGCCGCGTATTTCAGGCCCAGTGCGAGGATGCTGACTGCCAGACTGCACCATGCGGCAAGGATCTTGGTGCTGGTTTGGGAAAATATACGCAACAGACGGGCCTTGGTGTCAGAAACTGTGGGCGCTGGCGAGAACGCAGTGATCGGCATCGGTCAGGGTTTCAATCTGGAAAGTGGGGTGAACAATGCCAAAGCGTCCCTGCAGTTCCTGCGCCGCCCGGTGCAGCAGGCCCTCGGTTGCGTCACCGCTTTCACCGGGCCTGCGTACCAGGTGTACCGTCAGCGCCGTCTCGGTGGTGCTGAGCGGCCAGATGTGCAGGTCGTGCAGGTCACATACGCCGGGCAGGGTGCGTAGATAGGCTTCGACCTGTGCGGGGTCAATGCCACGCGGCACGCGGTCCAGCGCCATGTCCAGTGAATCACGCAGCAGCGACCATGTGGCCACGATGACCGACAGCGACACCAGCAGGCAGATGACTGGGTCGATGCGCAGCCACCCGGTCAGCAGGATCAGCCCGCCCCCCGCCACCACCGCAAGCGACATGAGGGCATCCGCCGCCATGTGCAGGAACGCGCCGCGCAGGTTGATGTCCGTCCTGCCGCCGGAGGCGAACAGAAGCGCGGTGCCCCCATTCACCACAATACCGATCCCGGCCACCACCATGACCGTGCCCCCCGCCACCGGATGGGGCTGGACCAGGCGCAGCACGGCCTCCCACATGATGCCGCCGGTCACGACCAGCAGGGCCACGGCGTTGCCCAGCGCCGACAGGATGGAAGACCGGCGCAGCCCGTAGGTATAGTTGGCGGTGGGCGTGCGGCGTGACAGGACCTCAGCCAGCCATGCCGCCCCCAGCGCCAGCACGTCGGACAGGTTGTGCCCCGCATCCGCCAGCAGCGAAAGCGCATGGCTGCGCACGCCCCACGCGGCTTCCCCGATCAGGTAGGCAAGGTTGAGGCCGATCCCCAGGGCGAAGGCGTTGCCATAGGACGCGGGCGTATGCACGTGGTGGTGGCCGAACAGGCCGCCATGCCCGTGGTCATGCCCGCAGCCATGGTCATGGCCCTTATGGTCCTCATGGCTGTCATGGTGCGTGTGGTCGTGGTCGTGGCTATGGGCATGACCGGCATCGTCATGTTTGTGGTGGCATTCGCCCATGGGGCAGCATCCGTTCAGGGACAGGGAATTTACAGGGTATCGCCACTTTCCTAGCAGAAGGTTGCGATGTCCAACCAGCACTTAGCACATTTCGTGCCGACACCCGGCATGATATGGCAACGCAGGCCCCGCACGGGCCTTGCCCGCACCACCATGGAACCGTGACCCGATGATCAGACTGACCGAACTGCGCCTGCCGCTCGATCATGCCGAAGCCGTGCTGAAGCAGGCCGTGGCCGCCCGGCTTGGCGTGGCGGAGGCTGATGTGGGGGAAATCAATGTTTTCCGCCGGGGTCATGACGCACGCAAACGCGGTCGGATCGTGCTGGTCTATACGGTGGACTGCGTGGTGCGCGATGAAGCGGACGTGCTGGCCGCGCATGCGGGCGCGCGTGACATCATGCCCACGCCGGACACGACCTACCGCTTCGCCATAAGCGATGGCGCGGAAATTGCCGCGCGCCCGGGGTATGTGCGCCCGGTCGTGATCGGGGCGGGGCCATGCGGGCTGATGGCGGCGCTGGTGCTGGCGCAGATGGGCCTGCGCCCGCTCGTGCTCGAACGCGGGAAGGCGGTGCGCGAGCGCACGGTCGATACTTTCGCGCTGTGGCGCAAGTCCATCCTCAACCCCGAAAGCAACGTGCAGTTTGGCGAGGGCGGGGCGGGCACCTTCTCCGATGGCAAGCTCTACAGCCAGGTCAGCGACCCCCGGCATTACGGGCGCAAGGTGCTGTCCGCCTTCGTGCGCGCTGGCGCGCCGGAGGAGATACTCTATCTCTCCCGCCCGCATATCGGCACCTTCCGGCTGGTCACGATGGTCGAGCATATCCGCGCCGAGATCGAATCCCTTGGCGGGGAATACCGCTTTGGCGCGCATGTCAGTGATTTCATAAGCCATGATGACGGCGCGGGCAGCCGCCGTATGACCGGCCTGCGCCTGACCGATGGGGAGGAGATCGCGGCCTCCCATGTCATTCTGGCCATAGGCCACAGCGCGCGCGACACATTCGCGGCGCTGCACGCGGCGGGGGTGGAGATGGTGGCCAAGCCCTTTTCCATCGGCGTGCGGATCGAACACCCGCAATCCATCATCAACACCGCCCGGTACGGGCAGCCGGAAAACGTGTCCCTGCTGGGGGCGGCGGATTACAAGCTGGTGCACCATGCCAGCAATGGCCGGGCGGTCTATTCCTTCTGCATGTGCCCCGGCGGCACGGTGGTCGCCGCCACGTCCGAGACGGGGCAGGTGGTGACCAATGGCATGAGCCAGTATTCCCGCGCCGAGCGTAACGCCAATGCGGGCATCGTGGTGGGTGTGACGCCGGAGCGCGATTACCCCGGTGGCCCGCTGGCCGGGATCGCCTTCCAGCGCGAATGGGAGCGCCGGGCGTTCGAGGCCGGTGGCGGCGGCTATTTCGCGCCCGCGCAACTGGTCGGGGATTTTCTTGATGGCCGGGCCTCGACCTCCCTGGGGGATGTCGTGCCGTCCTATCGCCCCGGTGTTACGCCAACCGACCTGACCACCTGCCTGCCCGGCTTCGTGACCGATGCGATACGTGAGGCGCTGCCCACGTTCGAGCGCAAGCTGGCCGGTTTTTCCATGCGCGACGCGGTCATGACCGGGGTGGAGACGCGCACATCCTCCCCATTGCGGATTCCGCGCGGGGCCGACGGGCAGGGCCTGAACCTGCGTGGCCTGTTCCCGGCCGGTGAGGGAGCGGGATATGCCGGGGGCATCCTGTCCGCCGGGATAGACGGCATCCGCATTGCGGAGGCGGTGGCCCTGTCACTTGCCGGGCGGCAGGTGGATCAGGCCATGCGGCGCGGCATGGTCCATGCCTCCGACGCGCAGTAACGCGACGGCATGAACTGGGCGGCCCCGGCCCGCTATGGCGGCCTGCACGGCTTTCATCGCTACTGGGGCAAGAAGCCGCTGGAGCCGCTGTGCCATCTTGTCGCACTACTCAGCCAGCCGGGTGATATCGTGGCCGATCCCTTCATGGGCACGGGCGCGATCGCGGGGGACGTGGTGCGCGGGGGCAGGCGGTTTGCCGGGGCCGATCTCAACCCGCTGGCGGCACGGCTGGCCCGGTTTCAGGCCCGGCCGGGTGAGGTGGGCGGCATCCGCGCGGCACTGGCCGACATGGCGCGCGCCCAGCGCCCGGAAATAGAACGGACCTATCACACGACCGACGGGCGGGTCGCGACCCATATCCTGTGGAACGGCGCTGAAATCGAGGCCGTATGGCTCCGCCCCCGGACCGGTCGGCTGCGTGAATCCCGTCCCGCCCAGCCCGCGGACCATGCGGGTGCGGCCCGGCATGCGGGTTATTACCCCCATGGCTGGCGCCGTCTGGCGTTGTTTGACAATGGCCGGATCAACGCGCGCGCCGGCCTGGACTGGCCCGATCTATTCACCGGCCGCGCGCTGCACAATATCGACATGCTGCTGGGCGCGATCCGGCGGGTGGGGGACATTCCCACGCGGCGCGCGCTGGAACTCACGCTTACGGCGGGGGTGGGCCAGATGTCGCGCATGGTCTGCGCGCTGACACGGCAGGGGCGGGTTGATCCGGGTAGCTGGACCATGGGCTACTGGCGTCCCGCGCGGCATTTTGAATGTAATGTCTGGAACGGCTTTACCCTGCGCGCGGGCCGGCTGCTGCGCGCGCTGGGAGGAGATGACACCCCCCGCGCGGTGCCGCTGGTGGAACTGCCCCGCCTGCTGGCCGGAACCACGCCCGCCGCCACGCTGGCCTGCATGGATGGGGCGGATTTCGTGGCGGCGCTGCCCGTGGGGAGTGTGCAGCTTGTCCTGACCGACCCGCCGCATGGCGACCGTGTGCCCTATCTGGAACTGAGCGAGATGTGGAACGCCATGCTGGGGCTGGACGTGGCGATGGCGCGCGAGATCGTGGTGTCCAACGCGCGCGGGCGGGACAAGGGCACGGCGGCGTATGACCGCGCGCTGTCCGGCATCATGGTGGGGTGCGCGTCACGGGTCCGGCCCGGTGGCTTTGTGGTGAGCGTGTTCAACTCTGCCCGGCGTGGTGACTGGAGCGGCCTTGCCGCCACGGGGCGGCAACCGGGCATGGTGCTGCTGGGGTGCATGCCGCTGGCCTATTCCGCCGGTTCGCTGGCGCAGGACCTGCGGCCCGGCGCGCTGCGGGGGGACCATGTGGTGGTCCATGCGCGCCTGCCGGTCGATCCCGCCCGCCATGCCGCGCTGCGCGCCCTGCCCGGCTGGCGGGAAGGCGTGCTGCCGGGCATGTAGCTGGCCACCCTACAGGAAGGAGACGGGGTCGATATCCACGTCAATGCGCGCCCCGCGTTCCGGCCTGACCCGGCTGAGCCATTCCCGCACGATGGGCTGCACCGCGATATTGCGCCGCGCGCGCAGCAGTAGCCGGTGGCGGTGCCGCCCGCGCAATATGGCCAGCGGGGCGGGGGCGGGGCCAAGCACCTGCACGCCATCAAGGCGCGGGGCGTCCTGACCCAGCGCGCGTGCGGTCAGTTCGGCGGCATCAGGCGTGTCGGCGCTGACGATCAGGGCCACGAGCCTGCCATAGGGGGGCCAGAAACCGGGGCGGCGCTGTTCGGCCTCCTGCTGCATGAAACTCTCGAAATCCCCCGAGACCAGCGCCTGCATGACCGGATGGTCGGGCACGTAGCTCTGCAACAGCACGCGCCCCGGCGCCTCGGCCCGGCCCGCGCGGCCCGCGACCTGATGCAGGAGCTGCACCGTGCGCTCCGACGCGCGCAGGTCACCGCCCCCCAGCCCGAGATCCGCATCCACAATGCCCACCAGCGTCAGGTGCGGGAAGTGCCAGCCCTTGGCCACGATCTGCGTGCCGATCACAAGGTCGATCTCACGCCGGGCTATGCGCTCGACAGCGGCGGCGGTGGCGGCGGGGCCGTTCAGCGTGTCGCTGGCCATGACCAGTATCCGCGCATCGGGGAAGGTGGCGCGCGCCTCCTCCGTTATCCGTTCCACGCCGGGGCCGATGGGGGTCAGGCTGTCGGGGTCGGCGCATTTGGGGCAGGTCTGCGGGATGGGTTCGTCATAACCGCAATGGTGGCAGGTCAGGATATGGCGCGCGCGGTGTTCGACCAGCCACGCGGTGCAGTTGGGGCACTGCATGCGGTGGCCGCAGGTGCGGCACAGCGTCAGCGGCGCGTAGCCCCGGCGGTTGAGGAACAGCATCGCCTGTTCGCCACGGCCGATGGCGTCGTTGATCGCGCCCGTCAGCAGCGGTGACAGGAACAGCCCGCGCTCCGGCGGGTCGGCGCGCATGTCCAGCGTGCTGACTTCGGGCATGGTGGCGTTGCCATGGCGGGCATTGAGCCGCAGGTGGCGGTAACGCCCCGCGCCCACGTTGGCCAGACTTTCCAGGCTGGGCGTGGCCGAGACCAGCACCACCGGCGCGCGGCTCATGCGCGCGCGGACCACGGCCATGTCACGGGCATGATAGGTCACGCCGTCTTCCTGCTTGAAGGCGGTTTCGTGCTCCTCATCCACAATGATCAGGCCAAGCCGGTCAAAGGGCAGGAACAGCGCCGAGCGCGCCCCCACCACCACGCGCGCCGTGCCGTCGGCCACCGCCCGCCACGTCACCCGCCGCAGGCGGCCGCCCAGATCGGAATGCCACAGGGCGGGTTCCGCGCCAAAACGGCGGGCGAAGCGGCCGGTCCACTGGGCGGAGAGTGCGATTTCCGGCAGCAGGACCAGCGCCTGCCTGCCTGCCTCAAGGCATGCGGCTATGGCCTCCATGTAGATTTCGGTCTTGCCCGAGCCGGTCACCCCTTCAAGCAGGGTGATGGAAAAACTGGCCTCCACCACGCGGTTGCGCAGTTCATCCGCCACCTGTGCCTGTTCCCCCTCCAGCCGTGGGGGGCAGTGCGCGGGGTCGGGGGG
>NZ_QUWV01000083.1 GCF_003403295.1 Komagataeibacter melaceti
CGGTAGCCCGCCTGCACGACATGATCGCGCAGGCCTGCACAGTGCAGGCCTGCGCGATCATGTCGTGCAGGCGGGCTACCGCGTCCTCACGGTTGCGGATCTGGCTGCGAAAGCGCCGGGCGGTCAGCACGATCACGCCATCGCCCGTCATCCGGCTGCCTGCAATCTCCACCAGCCTGCGTTTCATGCGCTGTGACAGGGTGGGGGAATTGCGGGCGTCAAAGCGTAGCTGGGCGGCGGTCGCGACCTTGTTGACGTTCTGCCCGCCCGGTCCTGAAGCCAGGATGTAGGTCACATGTAATTCATCATCGGGGATGGTGGGCGTGGACATGGCGGTTTACGGTCCTGAGCGGAGGGCGTTCCATCGGGAACGGAGGGGCCGCCCTGCATGGACGGCATTGCTGCGCTGGCTGTTTGCTATCACCATGCCTGCCCGGTGATGACAAGAGCGGAGTTGTGACAATCATGAACGATCAGGCCATGACGGACCAGTTGCGCAAGGCCCTTGCGCAGGCAGCGGGCGATGCGGCGCAGGCCAAGGTCATGCCCGTGGTCAAGATGATTGCGGCGCAGCAGCTTGTGGTCATGGACCTCATGCAGATGCTGGTGGATGCGGATGTCCTGAAAGCCGATGAGATCGCGGCCCGCATGCGCCATCATATCGAACATACGGACACGAAGGATATGGCGGCCCGAACCCTGTTTGAACAGGTGCGTTCACGCTTCGCCTCCGCTGTCAAAACGTCCTGACAACCAAGAAAGGGACCGTCAATGGCTGACCATCCTCCCGCCCTGCGTGCCGAAATCGTCGCGCTCAAGGCCGAGCTTGCCCGTGTGCGTGATGAACTGGCCATTGCCCGCAAGACCATACAGGAACTGCGGACGGAACTGCGGCGTGAGCAGACACGCCCGGCCCCCCGCCGCACCTGACCGGGGGCAGGCGCCCCCGACGTAGCTGGATTTCAGGAAACCGCCTGCAAGGGCAACAGGACAAGGGAATGGTGCATATGGACCAGGAACGAGATGCAAGCGGCCGGGTTGTCGTCTATCCCACGGTAAGCTGTGGCGCGGAGGCAGCGCAGGACGCTATTGTGGTGATGGACCTGTTCATGGCCACATCCCCCGAACATATGCCCAAGGGCGACAGGCGGGTTGTGACCGTGCTGCCACCGGAACTGGCCCTGAACCTGGCCGAGCAGCTCCGTAGCGCGGCCGAGCGTGTGCAGGCGGCGCGTGGGCGCAGGCAGGACGAAGCCACCGGCAAGCCCGCATCCGCATAACAGCGCAACCCGCCTGAACAGATCAAAGTTTTTGGGTGCCGCCTTTTTTCAAAAAGGCGGTGTTCCCTGAAGTTTGTTGAAACCAGAAGCCCCCGCTTATGAACGCTGGCGCATGCCGCCATAGCGGATGTTGAGCTGTGCCGCCCCGCCCGTCAGCGTCGGCACGGTTATGGTGTGATGCAGGGCGGCGCGCATGGTCTTCTGTGACGCCATATGCACGATCCCGACCGGCGCGTGGGGAAAGAACAGGTTGGCCAGCTTGCCGGTGGTCTCATCCAGCAGCCAGGGGCCGATATAGTTGTGGCTGTTGTCCAGAAACGTAACGGGTGCGCCATCAATATACACCGCCAGCGCGATACAGAGCTGGTCCTGCGTAAACGCCATGCCGCGGCGGGGCAGGATACGGGCCTGCCAGCGCCGCAGCAGCGGCCAGATCGGTGCGTCACGATGCAGGCAGAATACCCCCGCGTTCAGGAGTGGCTTGGCCCCGATCTGCTTGCGTATGCTGAATGGCAGGCGGGCGCGGGTGGCGTTTTTGTACAGGAACGAGCGGATCTGCATCCAGCCGGGACAGATCCAGCGCACCCCCAGCAGGTTGGCGATCTTGGCGCCAATTTCAGGCACGATGGCCAGCGCGCCGCCCTGTGCTGCGGCAAACATCTGCTCGACAGCGCGCCCGTCCTGCACCCATGCGTCGGCATCAATCCACAGGATCAGGTCAAAATCGGGCAGCATCTGGTCCAGCCACAGCTTGCATATGTTGATTGCAAGGCTGGGGCGGCGTTCGACTGCCCGTATCGGGGCGTAATCGGGAATGTAGGGCGATATGACCCGGATACCCTGCGCATGCAGTTGTGCCAGTTGCCCGCCGTCCATGCCGCAGTCGATCACCCCGATGGGTGTTGTGGCGTGCTCACGGATGGAGGCGACCAGTTCCATGACCAGATCGAAATAGGCATGGTCGCATCCGGTTACGATAATCCGGCGGGGGGAGGTGTCGGGCGGGGTCATGGCCGCCCTTATAGTCGGAAAGCAAGGGGGCGGAAATGGCCGCCCGCTACCCCTTCGTGCCGGCAGGGTCAGGGCGGTAACGCGCGCTGAGTGCCGGGTGGCGGAAGGCCATGATGGCGCGCAGGCTGTCATGCGCGGCCCAGGCGTCATTGGTGGTGCGGGAATTGCCGTGGGTGCGGTAGCGGCACAGGATTTCGGGCACGTAGGCGACCTCCAGCCCGTGATCTATGAACTTCAGCCAGAAGTCATAATCCTCCCACCCTTCGTCAATATGGCTGTAGCCATCCACCTTTTCCCATGCCTCCCGGCGGATCAGCGCCATCACGTCCACATAGTTCTCGCGCGCCATCTGGGCGGGGTCCCATATGTCGGCCGAGCCGATGCGCCGTTCATGGCCGAAATACTCGATCTGGCTGTAGGTGGCGTCAAACCCGCCATCACAGGCCGCCATATAAAGCCGCCCGATGGCGCGGGGGTAGATGGTGTTGTCCGCGTCCATCACGAATACAAAGCTGCCGGAGGCGTGTTTGAACGCCGTGTTCCGTGCCTCGGACGGCCCCTGATTGCGGGTATGGACAATCAGCGTGCAGCGCCAGAAACGTGCGTGGTTTTCCTCCATCCATGCCGTGATGCGGGCCACGGACTCATCCCTGTCCGAGCAGTCATCCACCACGATCAGTTCAAGCGCTGCGTGGCTCTGGGTTGCGACGGATTCTAGGGCATCCAGAATATAGCGGGCATAATTGAAATTGGTGATGCAGACGCTGATAAGGTCAGGCGCCTTCCGTCGGCGGCTTTTGAAAGTGCAGGCGGTCTGGCACGGGGCCATCCAGGGGGCGGTGATGCTCATGCTTCGGGCGTGCTCCATACATGCGCGATGAATCCGCGTATCTTCTCGCAATGCGCCTGATTACGCGCGGGTGCGCTGATCAGCTTCAGCGCCGCGCTGCGTATGGCCTCGGCCCTGGCCCGGCCATCGGGCGTGTGCAGCAGCCATTCGATCAGGTTGGGAATGTGGCGGCCCGTTTCCTCAAGGAAATGCACGTTGGGTCGGAAGACCGGATGCGGCAGGCAGGGTTCGGACACCACCACGCTCCCGTTGGCCATGGCGCCCTTGACGATGCGGTGCCATTCAAAAAAACCGTAGTCATCGCGGTGAATGTTCAGGGTAATGCGTGAATGCCCGGCAACATGCGCGGCCAGTCGTGACAGGAGATTGTCGCGCGGGCTGCTGTCGATGGGGTTGAGGAACTTGCGGTAGTAAAAGTAATTGCGGTACTGCGCAAAGAAGGCGGCATTACGGGCAAAGAACTTCTCGCGGTGGCTGGACGCATTGCCAAAAAAACTGATGTCGATCTGGCGATCGGCAAAGGGCGTGGCGGGATCGGGCCGTTTGCGGCACGCGGGCGGCAGGACGCGGACCATGGCATGGCGCATGTCGCCCTTTTCCAGATAGTCGCGGCCGGGGCCGATGGTGGGGGTGAAATGAATGGCGGGCAGCCCGGCGCGCCGGAAGCTTTCGGCCATCTGGTAACAGATATCAATTACCCCGGCCGCCATGAGCAGGAAGGGAATCCCCCGCTCGAACCACAGTGTCTGGGGCTGTTCGGTATTGAACATCAGGGCATCGCGGATGATGTTGCCCGTGGCCCATAGCGGCCCGCGCCCGAGGTGAAAGAACTCATGCGGGGCGACGAATATGCACAGTTCCGGCCGGTTGGCGGGGTCGGCTGTTTCATCAAGCAGCGTGCAGTTCAGTCCCGCATCCACCAGGCTGCGTTGCAGGTCGGCCGCGATTTCGTGGATGAATACATTGCCGCCGGTATTGTAATAAACGCCAATACTGTCCGGCACGGGGCCATTTGGGGTGACAAAATGGGCGTCATCCATGCCCGTTTCCGTGCACAGCGCGCCCAGCGTTTCCGATACGCGCAGGGCGCCGAAGATGCGCCGCCCCTCCGGCACGCCATATAGCAGGGCGTGCTCGGCCATGTCGGTGGTCGCGCGGTCAATGTCACGGTTGATGTCGTGATAGGTGTGCGGATCGAAAAACGGCAACTGCTCCAGCGTTCTGGCGCCAAGGCTCAGGTCTTCCAGATGGAAGCGGGTCAGCAGGCCATGATGGGCGATATGGCAGCCTTCATGCGTCTGCAGGAAGTGCACGAAGGGGTTGCGGTTCTTCGCCCCGGCCTCCGGGTGCTGGCCCAGATACAGGGCGGGGCGGAAATTGCGGTTGGGCTGGCGGCCTTCGCGGTAACCGTAGCGGACGTAGTGAACCAGCGGGTCGATTTCCGATCCGGCCACGTCGCGGTGCGTTGCGAGGTAGAAGTCGGCATCAAACTGGCCTGACTCCTCGATGATCCTGAGATCCTGCTGTTCGGTCGGGGTCAAGGTGAGGGGAGGGGCGGCGGGCAATGTCTTTACCTTGGCTGGAACGGGTCTGGCAAAAACGCCGGATTCATGTGCGTGACCGGACCACGCAACTATCCTGCTAGGGCAGATCAATTAATATTTGATTATTCCGGTTGCCGGTTTCGGCCCCGTCGGGTCGGCCTGCAAAAGCCCTGTATTTTACACAGATATTATCGCACATAATATATATGGCATTGGGCGGACCCGGCAGGCCTCCCCTTGTGGCGCGTGGTGGGGAATAGTGTGCAGGCACGCAACTGGCGGGGGAGCGCAGGTGGCCACACTGGAATGGGAGGGAAAGCACGCGGTCGCCGCCTGGCTGGAGCGGATGCGCGCGGGCACGCTACGGCCCGACCCGGCGCTGTCCTGTGGCGCGGCGGATGCGCGGGACTGGATCATACAGGGTGACAACCTGGCCGCGCTGGCCGCGCTCATGCCCGATCTGGCGGGCCGGGTGGATATGGTGCTGACCGATCCGCCCTATAATACCGGGCGGCGGGACTGGCTGTATGATGACAGCGCCAGTGACCCCGCCGTGCTGCATTGGCTGGAGACGGTACTGGGTGCTGAAGCCCGCACCCTGTCACGACAGGACAGGTGGCTGTGCCTGATCTACCCGCGCCTGATCATGCTGCGGCGGCTGCTGGCGGAACATGGCGTGATCGCCTGCTGTATCAATGACCGTGAATACCCGCGCCTGCGGCTGCTGATGGAGGAAGTGTTCGGGCCTGAAAACTTTCTGGCCACGTTCGTCTGGGTCAATACGGGCAATATGGACAACCACAGCCGCATCAAGACCAATCATGAATATGTGGTGGCGTTTGCGCGTGATGCGCGGCGTTTTGTGCCCGGCCGCGTGCTCGCGCCACAGGTCGGGGCGCGCAGCAAGCTGCGGCGGCCGGTCATCCGCAACACCATTGTCAAGAACGGGCCGCGCAACCCGGTATCGGACCTTGTGCTGCCCGCGGGCTTTCCGGCCAGTTTTGATACGGGCGACATAAGCCCCCCGGCGGCCGGGTTCTGGCCGCGTTTCACCACGCCGATCATCGTGCGCGGGGGCAGGCTGGCCCGCCCGGTCACGTTGCGCAGCGGGTGGAGTTCACGCCGCCAGTGCGCGGCCTTCATCGCGGGCGGGTTCAGGGACATTCGTGACCGGCGCGGCCTGAAAACCCGTTTTTACCTGACGCCGAGCGGTGCGGTCTTCATGGAAAAGGACCGTGATGCGCAGGCCAGCCATATCCTGACCGTGCTGGAGGGCATGGGCACCGTGCAGCAGGCCGCCGCTGGTCTGGCGCGGCAGGGCGTGCGCTTTGACTACCCCAAGCCCGTGCCGCTGGTGCGCTACCTGCTCAGTGCGCTCTGTGCCCGCCCGGATGCGCTGGTGCTGGATGCCTTTGGCGGTTCGGGCACCACAGCGCAGGCCGTGATGGACCTGAACGCAACCGATGGCGGGAGCAGACGGTTCATCGTGATGGAACTGGATGAACGGATTGCCACGACCGTCACCCGCACCCGGCTGGCCCATGCGCTTGCACGCCACGGGCGGCCGGGGGGCGGGTTGCGCTTCTTCCGGCTGGCATCCGCTTCGTAACGGGCGGCTCGCAGCCGTGGAATTATTCAGGCAGGGGCCGCGTTCAGCCGCGCGGTGAATACCCGCACGAAATCATCCAGCTTACATTGTCCCTGCGGTCCGGACTGGCAGGCGGGCAGCGGCAGCACATCGGGTTGCGCGACGCCGGGCTGCCCGCTGCGCAGCGCGTCCAGCCCCTGATGGAAGATTACGGCCCGCACCATCCGCGTGCCATCGACCTGCCGCCATGTCTCGAAGCCCAGCGTGGTGTCGGGGCCAGTCGGGTCCGGCAGGTCGGCAAAGGACCAGTCCAGCCCGAAAATGGCCGCCAGCATGTCCAGCGTCGTGTCATGCCCGGCAAACAGGATGACCGGGGTGGTCGGCGCAATAACGCTGTGGTCCGGCAGCGTGACAGGCCGCCCTGCCGCAAGGTCGGTCATCAGGCCCGCCAGCACATGCCCGCGCGCAAGGGCAAAAGCGGGCAGGCGGCGCAGCAGGCGGCTGGCATGGGTGTGGGCGGGCATGATGGCGTCAAGCGTGCGCCGCATGTCCGCATGCCCCCAGCCGATGGAGTCCGGCGGCATGCCCTGCGCGTATTCCAGCAGCATGTTCTCGGCCATCTCGGCGGAGAGTGACAGCCCGCCCTCCAGATGCGGGGCGTTCTTCTTCCATGTCGCCCTGTCCGGCCCGGTAAAGCATGGTGCGCCTGCCACGCATCCGGCCGGGTACACCATGTCCTGCATCAGTGCCTGCGCGCGATTTACTTCCGCCGGGTAGTGGCTTTGGTCATCAGCCAGTTCGGCGGTCAGGCTGGTCATGATCGCGGCGCGCAGCGTGGGATCAGGCGTGCGTGGCAGGCTGTTGAACACCGGGTCGGCGGTGCCCGCGGGCAGGCTGGCATTGGTTACGGCGCAGCCAGGCAGCATGGCCTGCCCCATGATCCCGCCTGTCTGCATGGTGCGATGGGCCGCCGCGTCGGACCAGATGGCAAGCGCGCCGGGGCGACATGCCTGCCCGGGTGGAAGAAGCCCGGCCTGCCGGTAATGGGCGCCAAGTGCCGCACCCATCAGCGCCAGATCGTGCTGGCCCTGTAATGTCAGTTCCCCCGGTGCGACCGGCCATGCCGGCCAGATGCGACGGGTCGCGGCATTGATCCGGGCCAGTGGCTGGGTGGGACTGCGCACGCCATGGCGCGCGACCAGCACCACGCGCTCCAGCACGGCAGGCGCGGGCGTGGCACTGGCAGGGCGCGGGATGGCGGACGGCAAAAGCGCCGCCAGGCAGGCAATCAGGCAGGAAAGAGCGCGCGGCATACAGGACCAGATCCGGGGCTGGGGGTGGAAGGCGGAATCCTGTTCCATGCATGGCAGGTCAGGGTGTGCTCTGCTAGGGTGACAGCGCCGGAAAAAAATGATCCCACGGGCCAGCGGCAGGGAACGCTCCGGGGTATGATGCATTTCTGGCAGGTAGGACGGGGAGAGCCGCTGGATGGATCTGGCGTGGACAGACAGGCGTGCAACAGGCGTGGTGGCGTTTGTCAGGCGGCACTGGTGGGCCTGCATGGCCGTGCCGGTGCTGCTGGGGCTGGCTGGCGGGCTGATGGGTTACCTGAACTGGAACAACCACAGCGACGCGAATTTCGCCCGGCACAACATCATCATGAAACATTCGCAGGAGGAAGCGGCCTATGCCCGCCAGCTTGCGGACTATGACCAGACGGTCATAAGGAACCGCCGCGTCTTTCTGGACATTACCCGTGCGGAGTTCGACCGCCTCGCCTCACCCGAACAGAAGGCGTGGCTCCTGCAGGAATACCGCAAATTCGATATCAGCCGCGTCAAGGTTTATGACGGGCATGACACGCGCCCCTTCCAGCCGGCACCGTGCAATGTCGAACTGTGCTTTGTCCCGATCTTTGTCGAATCCCTGCATGATGACCCGGTCCATAACAGCAGGTACGTGCAGGTCGGCGCGCTGGAGGACATGTCGCGCACCCTGATCATGGATCAGGAGCAGTTCTGGCGGCTGCGCAAGCTGGTCATCCATGTCGATGCCATTCTGGTTGCCGCCCGCCACCAGCAGATTGCCGATTATGAACAGATGATGCAGCTCCGCGCTTCACTTGATGCCCTGCGCTCGAGCGGGCAGAAAGTGCAGTGAACGGGAGCCAGACCATGCCGCAGACACCCCGGTCCGGCAGGATTTTATAGTAAAAAGCAAGAATACGACCAAACTTTAAGGCGCATGACATAGCGTGTTTTTTCAGGAGTAAAACTGGTGGCCTCCATCATGCAAGCAGCGGCGCGGCATCCTTCCTCCCCCGTGGTTCCGGTTATCCTGTCGGGTGGAAGTGGCAGCCGGTTGTGGCCCGTTTCGCGCAGTTCCTATCCCAAGCAGTTCTGGCCACTGGTCTCGCGCCTGACAATGGTGCAGGAAACGGCGCTGCGCAGCCATGGGCCGGGTTTTTCAGCGCCTGTTGTCGTGTGCAATAACGAACACCGCTTCATCATGGCCGAACAGTTGCGTGAGGTGGGGATTACCGCGCCGCGCATCGTGCTCGAACCCATGGGCCGCAATTCGGCCCCGGCCATAGCCGTCGCCGCCCTGCTTGCCGCCGAGACCGACCCCGACGCCGTGCTGTGGGTCATGGCGGCTGATGCCGCCCTGCTCAAGCCGGAGAACGTGCCCCCCGTGCTTGATCTGGCCGTGCGGGTGGCGCGATCGGGGCGTATCGTCACATTCGGCATGGTGCCGACCAAGGCGGAAACTGGCTACGGCTATATTGAAAAGGGCGCGGAACTGCCCGGTTATGACGGGGCGTATGCGGTTGCGAAATTTGTCGAAAAACCGGATGCCGTGCGTGCGGCCAGCATGTTCGAGTCCGGTCGTTTCCTGTGGAATTCCGGCATGTTCGTGTTTACCGCCCGCACCATGCTGCAGGAGATGGAAAAATTCGAGCCCGAGATCCTGACCGCCGTAAGGGAGGCGGTGAAGGCACGGCAGACGGATTTTGATTTCGAGCGTCTGGATGCGGCGGCCTTTGCCCGTTCGCCCGATATCTCGATCGACTATGCCGTGGCGGAACGTACGGACCTCATGACCGTCATCCCCGCTGATTTCGGCTGGTTCGATGTAGGAAGCTGGGACGCGCTGTGGGAACTCAGCCCCAAGGATGGCCAGGGCAACGCGACCATAGGCGATGTGATCGTGAACAACTCCACCAACAGCTACATCCGCACCGATGGCGTGCTGACGGCGGTGGCGGGCGTGCATGACCTGCTGGTGGTGGTGAACGAGGATGCGGTGCTGGTCGCTCACCGTGACCATGCGCAGGATGTAAAGGCCATTGTAACGGAACTGAAGCAGGCTGGGCGCAAGGAAGCGACAGCCCACCGGCGCTGCTACCGCCCATGGGGTTTTTATGAATCCCTGATCGAGGGCACGCGCTTTCAGGTCAAGCGGATCGTGGTTGAACCGGGGCAGAAACTGTCGCTGCAGAAGCATTTCCACCGTGCCGAGCACTGGGTGGTGGTGGAAGGCACGGCGCAGGTCACGCGCAATGACGAAATCATTCTGGTGCGTGAGAACGAGAGTGTCTATCTGCCCCTCGGCTCCATTCACCGGCTGGAAAACCCCGGCCGCATTCCCCTGACGCTGATCGAGGTACAGTCCGGCCCCTATCTGGGCGAGGACGATATTGTCCGGCTGGAGGATGTGTACAGCCGCGCCTGACCGGCACTGCCTGACGGAGAGTAATACAACAGGGGGGCACGGATGGCTGGCAGGGTCTTGCGTGCCCCTTTTTCATGTTCGGGACATGGCGGTAGCGTCCATGCGAAGGGGTTCATATTTCCTTCATAAAACTGTCATGGACATATCATTTTTATTTGCGGGACCAGTTATCTAGTGTCCCACCTGTCTGCCGGATAGCCAGACATGTCTGTTTTCTTCATGTCGGAGAACATGAGTATTATGTACTTTCCTGCTCGAATCCTAACATGCGCCCTGCTGGCGGCGACCGCACTGCCGGTCATGGCGCATGCCGCCGATATTACGGGCGCAGGCTCCAGCTTCGCCGCACCCATTTACGGAGCCTGGGGGGCGGATAGCGGGCGTGCTGCCGACGTTAAGCTGAATTACCAGACCGTGGGCTCCAGCGCCGGGCAGAACCAGATTCTGGCGGGCACGGTTGATTTTGGCGCATCCGACGTGCCGATGGAAACGCAGAAGCTGGAAAACGCGCACCTGTTCCAGTTTCCTACCGTCATGGGCGGGATCGTGCCGGTCATCAACCTGCCGGGCATCGGAACCAACCAGCTCCAGCTTGATGGCCCGACGCTGGCCGCCATCTACCGTGGCGAGATCGGGCAGTGGAATGACCCGAAAATCGCGGCACTCAATCCCGGCCTGAAACTGCCCGACACCGACATCGCCACGGTCCACCGTGCCGATGGCTCCGGCACGACGGCGGTCTTTACCGGCTATCTCGCCCGCGTGTCGCCCGAATGGCGCGAAGGGCAGGGTGCCGGGGCTTCCATCGCATGGCCCGGCGGCATTGGCGCGCGCGGGAATGACGGCGTGGCGGCTTCCGTGCGCAATACCGAAGGGGCGATCGGCTATGTCGAATATGCCTTCGCCGCCAATGCGCATATGACGACCGTCAAGCTCAAGAACCATAGCGGCGCCTTTGTCGCCCCCGGCATGGACAGCTTCAGCCGCGCGGCCGAGGCCGCTGACTGGCGTGACGCCTCGCACTTCGCCGTGGACCTGCTGGACACGAACGGTGCTGGCGCGTGGCCGATCGTCTCCCCCACCTATGTGCTGGTGCCCGTGCCGACCGCCAAGGCCACGCATGGCGCGGCGGTGCGCAAGTTCTTTGGCTATGCGCTGAGCAATGGCGACGCGGCGGCCTATCGTCTTGATTACGTGCCCGTGCCCGCCAATGTGAAGGCGGACATCCTGCACCAGTGGGACAGCGCCAAATAACGCGTTATAACAAGTAAAGCCTAAATAAACCCGTCCGGATTCCGGGCGGGTTTATTTGTATATGGCGCTGTCATAAAACCTTCATAAAACTGTATTCGAAACATAACACACAGAACATATCAGTCATTCTAAATGGACCCGTCCTTCATTACGGAATGATTAATATGATTCGCCGGTCCGCTGTATCGTTCTTTCTTGGGTCTTCAGCCATATGGGGGATATCCTTATCTCACCACGCATCCGCGGCATCCGCGCCATCCGCATCGGATGCGCAGATTCTGGCCCTGCAGCACGAAATGCAGGAAATGCGGCGCGAGATGTCAGGACAGATCAGCGTGCTGCGCCAGCGTCTTGCTCGTGCCGAAACGCATACTTCCCCCACGGCGGCCAATGCTGCGCAGGCCCGCCGCGTCGCGGCCGCCAAGGGTCAGCCCCTGCCGGACAGCTACGCGCATGACATCCGTATCGGTGATGAAAGCGCCAATACGATGAACCTGCTGCACAAGGCCGATCTTGGCACCCCGCCGTCGGATCGTGGCGTTTCCTCATCGTGGGCTTCCTTCCGCGCGGCGACGGAGAAGGAAGAGGCGGTGCATATGGGCGGCATGATCGTGGGCTTCCCCGGCGGGCGCCCCACCATTTCCACCGAGGACGGGATGTACGCCATGTCCATCGGCCTGGCGTTCCATGAAGATATCGGCGGTTTCATGGGCATGTCGCCGCGCAGGGGCGAAAGCAAGGGCGATTTCGCGGGTCTTACGGAAAATGCCCGCCGCCTGCGTATTCCCATCTCGTTCCGTTACAAGAACTGGATCGCCAACATCACCCCGGATTTCGGCTCCAGCAGCCACGATGGTTCGGCCACGCTGTATGAAGCCAACCTTAACTACGCCGGGTTCCACAACACCATCATCACCGCCGGTTACTTCCAGCCGCGCGTGACGGAAGAAGATTCCGAAAGCTCGAACGAATTCGAGATGATGGAACGCCCCGCCATCACCGACATGGTGCGCAACATCGCCGCCGGTGACGCCCGCATGAGCCTGGGTGCCCTGCATTATGACAAGCGCTGGTGGATTGCGGGTTACCTGACGGGCCAGAGCTATGGCGCCCGTAGCGCGGGCAATGTCTATGACAGCCAGACCGGCGCAACCTTCCGTGTCGCGGGCCGTCCGTATGTGTCAAAGGACATAGACGTGCATGTCGGCCTGTCGGCCATCAGTGCCTTCAAGATGGCCCAGACCAATGCCGCCGGTGGTGGCGCGCGCACATCGGTTGCGATGAGCGAGGCCCCGGAAGTTGACCTGACCACGACCAAGCTGCTCAGCGCCACTGTGGGCAATGTCGGCAGCATGTGGTCCGCCGGCCCGGAACTGGGCTTCCGGTGGAAGCGGCTTGTGCTGAAGGGTGAATACTACCACATCGGCATCACCCGCGGTGACAACACGGCCGGTTCCGTGGGCAATGTGAGCAATGCGGGCGGCACCGTGAACTTCCAGGGTTACTATGGCGCGGCCAACTACACCCTGTTCGGCGCGCCGCGCAGCTACAACATCAAGGAAGGCGCATTCTCCGCACCGGGTGTGGATCACGCATTCGATCCCGCGCATGGTTACTGGGGTGCGCTGGAAATCTCGGGCCGTTACAGCGTGGCCGATCTGAACAGTGGGCTGGGCAACAGTGTCACGGCCGTGCGTGGCGGGCAGCAGACGGTCTGGTCCGGCGGCGTGAACTGGTATCCGAACCGCCATTTCCGCTTCATGCTTGATTTCAACCACTTCATCGTAAGCGACAACAGCGTTGCCCAGAACATCATGGGCCGCCACGGCAATTCCGTCGCCGGGCGTATTCAGGCGGCTTTCTAAGCCAGTCCCAACCCCAAAAACTTTACCCCGCGCGTGGCGTCATATCCCCCGGTATGGCGCCACATTGCGTATCTGCCCCCGGTATTTCCTGCCTGTCCCGCATGACCGTGCCTTCCGGTCATGAAACGTGAGGGCAGGGGGCCGGTTCCTTTTTCCACCATAGATTTTCCTGTCAGTTTCCTGCCCTGACGGTGGCGGGTCTGGTCACAGGTAGCTGGCCGTGCGAGGTTTATTGCAGAATCATTGTACGGCGGAAGAATAATGAACGGGTGGAAATGGGGGACTGTTGCGGCATTACTGGCCGCGATTGTGCCATTGTCATATGGGCAGGCACAGGCCGCCGAAGATCCTTCCCCTTTCTCCTTCAGCCGGACCCGTATCAATGCGGGCGGCGAACATCCGGAAATCTGCCTGGTTTTCAATGGTGCGCTCGATGCGTCGCGCACGGATGAACTGGCCGGGCATGTCACGCTTACCCCCGCCACCCACTTTATCCCCCGTGTCGAGGATAACCGCTTCTGCCTTGGCGGGCTTTCCTATGAGACCGCCTACCATATCGCCGTGGCCCCCGGTTTCCGTTCCGCCGCGAATGAAATGCTGGCAGCCCCGCTGACACTGTCGGCGCATTTTGGCGAACGCGCGCCCATGGTGGCGATCGGGGGGGATGGATATGTCCTCCCGCGTGATGTCTCGGGCAATGTCGTTGTCCAGACCGTCAACATGCCGGTGGTGCGCGTGCATGTCTATCACCTGTCGCAGCGCATGACGCAGGGTGTGGGCATGGGGGATTACCCGGATATCGACGTGGCGCAGACCACGATGGATAGCGGGGTCTTCCACGCACTGCTGTCCAGCAGGCTGACCGAAGTCTGGCAGGGCACGCTCGAGACGGGCGGCCAGAAAAACCGCCTGCGGGCCACGGCCTTTCCACTGGGTGCCATCACCCATGACCAGCATGATGGCCTCTATCTCATCACGGCGGAAAGCCCCACGCCAGCCCGCCCATCCGGCACGGCTGACGGGAATGATGACCTGGCCTTTTCCGCCCCGCCGCTTGCCGTCCACTGGATCAGCCTGAGCAATATCGGACTGTCCGCCACGCGTGGCAGCGACGGGCTATGGGCCACCGCGCGGTCTTACGCCACGGCCCAGCCCATGCCGGGCGTAAAGGTCTCGCTTGTTTCCGCCGGTCAGGACGAACTGGCCACGACTACAACCAACGTGCAGGGGCAGGCCCATTTCGATGCCGGACTGCTGCGTGGAAAGCATGGCGCGGAAGCGGTGCAACTGCGCGCCAGCACGCCCGATGATTTCACCATGCTGCGGCTGAACCGGCCGTGGTTTGATTTTTCCGACCTGACACCGCAGGCAACACCTGCACCTTCCGCCCGTACCGCATTGCTGGAAACCGACCGGGGCATCTACCGCCCCGGCGAGACGGTGCAGCTCGTCGCCCTGCTGCGTGACAGGTCGGGCATGGCCGTGCCCGACCAGCCGCTTACATTCGTCCTGCACCGCCCCGATAATACCGAAGACCGGCGCTTCATGCGGCCGGGCAACGCCGATGGCGGCTTTGTCCTGCCCCTGCCGCTGGGCCGCAGCGCGCAACTGGGGCCGTGGCGTTTGGATGTCTTTACCGACCCGACCCTGCCCCCGGTTGGCAAGGTCAATTTCCAGGTCGATGATTTCCGGCCCCAGACAATATCCATGACCATGACCGCAAGCCCCATGGTCTATCAGCCGGACAGCCCGGTGCAGGTGCATCTTTCAACGCGGTATCTCTATGGCGCGCCCGGGGCCGGACTGCATGGCGAGGGCAGCTACAGCGTCAGGGCCATGTCCACCCCGGTTCCTGCTTATGCAGGCTGGGCGTTCGGGCTGGAGAATGAAGCGGAACCCGACATCGCGGACCGGCTCGACATTCCCGATGCCGATGCGCAGGGCAACAGCACCGTCTCGCTCACGCCCGCCATTCCGGCAGGCGGCACGCGCCCGCTTGAAATCAGGATTGATGCCGGTTTTTCCGATCCCGCAGGGCGGGAGGTCATGCGGAGCCTGTCCATACCGGTGCGCCGCACGCATGAACTGATCGGACTGCGCGCAACGCCGCCTGCGGGTACTGATGGGACCGTGGCGGTGCCCACGGATATCGTCACCATCGACCCGGATGGTCATCCCGTCGCGACAGGGGGACTACACTGGACCCTGTCACGGCTGAACCAGATCTATGACTGGACCGGCGACAGCCGGAGCGGCTGGAGCTACACGGTCCATACGGTGGATGTGCCGGTCGACGCAGGCGATACGCGCACCGATGGCAGGGGCCTTGCCCATCTGACGCAGAGCCTTGATGCGGGACAGTACCGCCTGACGGTCAGCGACCCCGCCACGGGGGCGGCGAGTTCCACCACCATTAAAGTCGGCTGGTTCACGCAGGAGGGCAGTGACGCACCCGACCGTCTGACCGTTACGGCCCGGGATGCCCGGATTCCGCCCAACGGCACGACACAGGTGCATATTGCCGGTGGCTTCGCGGGGCGGGCGCAACTGATGATCGCGACGGATCACATCCTGTCCACCCGCGTGCTAGATGTGCCGGCACAGGGGCTGGACGTGCCTGTTACGGCGGATGCCCGATGGGGGCAGGGAGCCTATGCGCTGGTCACGCTGTACCGGCCGCTTTCCGCCCCCCACCGCCCGCATGACCCGGTTCGCGCCGTGGGGCTGGCATGGATTGGCGTGAATAACGACAGGCATCATCTCTCCATCGCCGTGCATGCGCCGGACAAGGCGTTTCCCCGCCAGCGGCTGAACATTCCCGTGGATGTCGGTGGGGCGACGGCAGGCAGACCCATCCGGCTCACGCTGGCCGCCGTTGACCAGGGCGTTCTCAACCTGACGGATTTCCACCAGCCCGACCTGTTCCGGACCATGTTCGGCCAACAGGG
Organism: Komagataeibacter melaceti; assembly: GCF_003403295.1. Lineage (GTDB taxonomy): Bacteria > Pseudomonadota > Alphaproteobacteria > Acetobacterales > Acetobacteraceae > Komagataeibacter > Komagataeibacter melaceti. The sequence continues at coordinate 16,073 of NZ_QUWV01000083.1, forward strand.
GCTTGGCGTGGACATGACCGACAATTACAGCCGCCTCCTGCTGGACAATGCAGAGCCCGGCCGCATCCGGGCGGGCGGGGATGCCGCCTTCGCGCAGGGCAGCGCACTGTCGGTCACGACGGCGCGCACCGTCGCGCTGTTTTCAGGCGAGGTCACGCCCGATGCCCATGGCCATGGCACCGTCACGCTGGACGTGCCTGATTTTGAAGGCCAGCTACACCTGATGGCCACCGCCTGGACGGCGGACGGGATCGGCACGGCCACGGCGGATACCCTGATCCGCGATCCCGTCTTTCCGGACCTGACGCTGCCGCGCTTCCTTGCGCCGGGTGACAGCGCACGCTCCCTGCTCTCGATCGTGAATAATGATGGCCGCAACCAGGCCTATCACGTGGCCCTGACGGCAACGGGGGCGCTCCATTTTGGCACGGAGGCTTCCGTTACCGCCACGCTGGCGCCCGGCGCACGCCATGACGCGCCGGTTACGCTGGTGGCCGACCATGCCGGTATCGTCCATTTCCATGCTGTGCTGACTGTGCCGGGCACATCGGCCCCGCTGGCGGTGCGTGACTGGTCGATGGAAATACGTCCGGGCCATCTGCCCTATACCCAGTCCACCTCGGCAGCGTTCGCGCCAGGGGCGAAAGTGACCATCGGGCCGGAGATGCTGGCCGGGCTGGCAAAGGGGGACGTAAAGGTCACGGCCGGTTTCTCGGCGGCGGAGGGGCTGGATACGATCGGCCTGCTTCAGGCGTTGCAGACCGCGATGTGGGGTTCATCGGAAGATCTGGCGGCGCAGGCGCGCCCGCTGCTGTATCTCGACAATCCGGCGCTGCTGGGCACGGGCGAGACACGGGCCAGCGTGCATGAAAAGGTGCAGTCCGCCATTGATACCGTTCTGGCGCGCGAGGACGGGGGCGGCACCATTGGCCAGTGGCGTCTGTATGACGGGGAAAGCCTGCCCGAGATGCAGGACTATCTGGCTGATTTCCTGACCCGCGCCCGGGCGGCAGGCTATGATGTGCCCGATGCGGCCTACAACCTGCTGATGGACCAGATTGAAAGCCAGCAGTTGCAGGCGGGTGGCGATGATGATTCGTTTGACCGGAATTCGCGCGCCTATGCCGCCTATGTTTTTGCCCGCGCGGGGCGGCTGCGGCCGGACGCCATACAGGCGCTTGCCGCCGACCTGACCGCAGCGCGCCAGAATGGAAACACCTATCTGCTATGGGCGGACGCGGCGGCGGAAAAGGCGCATGCCCTGCCGCTGGCCATCGGGCACGTGGCCGCCGCCCTTGCGCTGGACGACATGCCCGATCAGGCGGCGCAACTGTTCGATCAGGCCGAAAGCGCGCTGGGACCAGCCAGGACGGGACGCCCCAGCCTGCTGGATATCGGGTACTGGCGCTATGTTCGTGACCTGTCGGGGCTGGCCGCACTGGCGGCCGAGGCGCATGACGGGAACAGGGCGCGCGCGCTGATCCGGCGGTTCCTCTCCCTGCAGCTCGCGGCTTCGGAACTGGACGGGACGGAACAGACATCCCTGCTGGATGCCGCGGCAGCGCTGGAGCGTGATGAGCCGGGGCGGCGTGTACGGGTGGGCAATACAACCAGTGCCGACCCGCTGCACCTGCCAGCCGTGTTCCCCCTGGGCGAACAGGCACTGGCGCAGGGGATCAGCATGGAAAACATTGGTGTCAGGCCCCTCTATCGCACACTGACCGTACACGGCACTCCGGTCGGGCCGGTCCGGCAGATCGGTAGCGGCATGGTCCTGACAGCCAGCGCGGTCAGCCTGAGCGGGGAACCCGTCGATGTGACGCATCTGGGCCAGAATGACCGCTTCATCATGCGATTTGATGGTGAGGTGGCGGATAACGATATGCATCAGATCGGTCTTGTTGACCTGCTGCCCGCCGGGTGGGAAATCGAATCCGTGATTGGACCGGAGAACGAGGCCTACAAATTCCTGGGCCACCTGAACCGGCCGCTCAGTGCCGTCGCGCGGGATGACAGGTTCGTTGCGGTGATGCGGGTCAATGATCCGGATGCGCCGCTGCCTGATAACGAGGATGACAGCGGGGACGGGCCAAAACAGCCGCTGGACCCGCACCAGTTCCATGCCGCCTATATTGTCCGGGCCGTTACACCGGGCACTTTCGTGCGGCCCGAAACACTGGTGGAAGACCTGAACCGGCCCATAATGCTGGCGCGCACGGCGTCATCCACCACCACGGTTACGGCACGCTGAGCGGACCTTGCGCCGGACGCCTGCCCTTGTCCTGACACTTGGCCTGCTGGTGGCGGTGGTGCTGCCTGCGGGCATGCTGTGGATGCTGGACCGCCTGCTGCCGCCCGACCTGTCCCGCCTGCACGCATCCGCCCTGATCCTGAATGACCGGACCGGCGCACGGCTGGACGGGCGGACCAGCGTGGATGGCATGTGGCGGCTGCCGCTTGCGGCCCCTCAGGTTGACCCGGTCTATCTGCAGATGCTGCTCCGCACCGAGGACCGGCGGTTCTACTGGCATCCGGGTGTTGATCCGCTCTCCATGGCGCGTGCCCTCGCCCAGCTTGTCATGCGCGGGCATATCGTCTCAGGTGGGTCAACACTGGCCATGCAGGCCTCCCGCCTGCTCAGCCCGCACCGGCACAGCCTGCGTGGCAAGCTGCTGGACATGGCCCGCGCCGTGCAGCTTGAATGGCGCTATGGCCGCAGGGGCGTGCTGGACATCTACCTGACCCTGACGCCGGAGGGTGGGAATATCGAGGGCGTCCGCGCGGGTTCCCTGCTGTATTTCGGACATGAACCCGATCATCTTGCACCACAGGAAGCCGCGCTGCTGGTGGCCATTCCCCGGCATCCGACCACATTGCGCCCCGGCCGCCATAATGCACTGGCGCTGGCGGCGGCGCGTCAGGTGTTGCGTGGCACGGGGATGGGACAGGAGATGGAAAATGTCCCGTCTGGTCCCGTTCCCATGCCCCACGCGGCCCCGGCGCTGCTGGCCCATGCATGGTCCGTCGGACTGCGCGATGTCGTGCGCACGACACTTGATGGCAGGCTGCAACGCATGCTGCGCGGCGTCGTGGCTGCTCGTGACGCGCCATTGCGGGGCACCTTCGCCGCCCTCGTCGTGCGGCGTGACGGGGGTATTGCTGCGTGGATTGGCGGCGGGGAACACCAGTGCCCGGGCTGCGCGGTCGATCTGGTCACGGCCCGGCGCTCACCCGGTTCCACCCTGAAGCCGTTCATTTACGGCATGGCGTTCGATCATGGACTGCTGACGCCGCGCACCCGGATCAGTGATGGCCGGATGAGCCTGTCAGGCTACGCCCCGCATGATTTCGACCAGAGCTTCCGGGGCGAGACAACGGTTGCGGATGCGCTCAGGCAGTCACTCAACGTGCCTGCGGTGCAGGCCCTGCGCCTGATCGGGCCGGATCGTTTCCTGTCCCGCCTTGCAGCCTGCGGTGTAGTGCCCCGGCTTCCGGGCCGGGATGTTGCACCCGGCCTTGCAATCGCGCTGGGTGGGGAAGGGATTTCGATATACGACCTCGCCACATTATATTCCGCCCTCAATCACGACGGGCAGGTGATGGCCCCGTATTTTGATGTGACCGGACGCGCGCCCGCCACCCGGCTGCTCGGCCCACGCGCGGCACAGGATGTCCGTACCATTCTGGAGGGCACGCCACCACCACCCGGCTCAGGCCAATGGAACCATGTCGCCTTCAAGACCGGCACATCCTACGGCATGCATGATGCCTGGGCCGCGGGGGTGACCGGGCAGTGGACCATTATTGTCTGGGCAGGCCGCCCGGATGGCACGGCGGCGCCGGGTATTACGGGTCGCGCAACGGCGGCCCCGCTGCTGGCGCATATCGTCAGCCTGCTTGAACCGGACGGGAGTATTGCGGCATCCGGCGTGACACCCCACCATCAGGCCATAAGCTACCTGTCACCCGCGCTGCGTCGCCTGTCCCGGCCCGAGGGGCCGCAGATCATCATGCCCCAGGCAGGCAGCGAGATGGAGAGCCGGGCCGATGATGGCACCATGACCCCCATTGGCCTTGAGGCAGGCGGGGGAACGCCCCCTTACCAGTGGATGGTGAACGGAACGCGCCTTGATGTGCCGCCCGGAGCCGCCCCGTCATGGCTGCCCGATGGCGTGGGGTATGTCCATATTTCCGTCATGGACATGCATGGCCGCAGTGCTGCCGTTGATGTCAGGATTCGCTGATTGGGTAAGGACTGACAGGAGTTTTTGGGAGCGTCTTTTCTTTAAAAAGGCGATGTTTTCTGAAGCTTTTTGAAAAAAGCTTCACCAGAAGCTTCCTGGAACAAGCGGGTTTTCGCCTGCCAAGGAGATGCTGTTGCGGAATATGTCGGGATTTGTGGTGTCCGCGGCGGGATTCGAACCCACGGCCCCAGGATTCATGCCACTTCGGCTTTCGCCGCCGCCATGGGTGCATGGCGTTCGTGGTCTGGACTGTCCCTTCACCATGGGCCACTTGCGGCCTACAGGTGCTGCCCATCCAGTCTCTACACCTTGCCGGTAAAGGAACCGGCCTTGGCTCGGGATCGGCACGGCGTTAGCCAGAGCGTTCCCCGAATTTGAGCAGATCCGTCACGTGGTTTCCCGTCGTGACGCCCAATTGAAAACCAGGAATCCTGTGCTCTATCCGGCTGAGCTACGCGGACACACGCAGGCTTTCTAACCGAGGCCGCACGCCCCGGCAAGGTGTTTCAGGGTAGCGGCCCCATATTTCGTGGCCTAGCGCCGCCTGCGGTCATGCTGCGCCTGCGCACATAGCCGGGCGACATGGCGCAGGCACAGCACGGTGTCCGGGCTGCCGGTCTGTTTGCAGGCCAGTTCCAGCGCCTGTGTTTCCTCCGCCGCGCGCAGCAGGGCGGCGGTAGTCCATATGTTCAGGGCCTGCGCGAAACTGTCGGTCCGCTTGAAGAAGACGGGCGGGCGCAACTGCCGCATGGCGTCCGCCCGGCTCATGCCGCCATCCATTGCAATCCGCGCGCGGCGCAGGCGGTGGATATGTGACAGCAGCACCCGTGCCAGCGCCACCGGGCTGCTGCCATCGGTGGTCAGGGCGCGTTCGGCCGCTGCATCGGCCCCCTTGCGGTCACCCGCCATGGCGGCGAAGGCCGCGTCCTCTAGCGAAACGCCAGCGGCATCGCCCACGCAGGCCCTTACGTCCTCCAGCCCCAGCCTGCCGCCCTTTCCGGCAAACAGGGCCAGTTTCTCCACCTCGCTGCGGGTGGCGGCGCGGTCGGGTCCGGCGCGCTCGACCATCCAGCCCAGCGCATCGGGGTCTATGCCCACATCCTGTGCCGCCAGCATCTGCCGGATGGCACCTTCCAGCGCACGGCCTTCCTCGGGGTAGCAGCCGATCGCGCCGCACTGGCGGTCCTTTTCGGCAAAGGCGCGCAGCTTCGCGCGGGACGGCAGGCCCGGCGCTTCCATGATGACCAGCGTATCAGATGCCTGTGCAAGGCTGCGCTGCAGGGGGGCAAGCAGCCCGTCACCCGCCTCGCGCACCCAGATCACGCGCCGCCCCCCGCTTAGGGAAAGGGCGGTGGTTTCCTCCTCCAGCCGGTCATGTTCATCACGGCCCAGCACCGCCACGCGGAAGGGATCGTCCAGTGCGGGGCAGATGGCTTTCGCCGCCGTTGTGGCGCGTTCACGGATCAGCCCTGCATCATCCCCATGCAGGATGATGGCCCGCAGCGCGCCGGGTGCCTGCAACGTGGCGTTGATGGCCCGGGCGTCGATCTTCACTGGTTTTCGTTGCCCCCGATGCTGATGCCCGAACTGCCCGCCGGTTCACTGTCCGATGTATCGGGTTCCGGGCGTCCGCGTTGGGTGGGGGCATTGTCCATCGGCACGCTGCCGGTGGAGGTGTCCATGTCCTCGTTATTCTGTTCGTTAAGCTGGGCATCGGTCCGCCCCGTGGCCAGCGCGGGCAGGCCATCGGCCCCGGGCTGCTGGGCGGGCATCTGGTTGTTGGGGTTGACGATGCTGTTGGGGTCAACATAGCGCGGCTGGTTCTGGTCCGTGGACGAACCGCTTACGGCAGGCTTGGAATGGGTGCGGAACCAGACGGCCACCTGCTGCGTGATCTGCTCGGCCATGTTCTTGGCAACGCGGGTCCGCACGTTTTCCAGGTTCAGGGTCAGGGCGAAATACTGTTCGTAGTTGTTGTTGACGCCATCCACCACCGAGGCATCGCCGCTGGCCAGAAGCTGCGGCTCGTCCGCCATGGTATAGAGACGCCAGTGGGCAAAGGCCGTGGTGCGCGTGCGGCCGCTGGTGTTGTCGGCATGGATGTCGACCGCTTCGTTCATGATGTAGGTATTGATGTGCAGGCTGTAGCCGGTCGGGTTTTCAGGCCCGTCGCCCGACAGGTCCTGCTGCAGGAACTGGCGGAGCTGCTGGCCATACCGTTCCTTGATGACCGGCACATAGACCTGTTTCAGTTCCGCCAGCACGTTCCCGACCGTGGGTTTGCCGTCGGCCCCCAGATGGGTTCCCGTCGTCTTGTACATCGGGGAAAAGCCGCACCCCGCCAGTAACAGCAGGGTGCAGAGCAGGCCGGTGTAACGGACGGGATGCGCCATCTTTATTTTGCAACCACGAAGTTGACGATCCGGCCCGGCACGTGGATGCGCTTGACAATCCGCGCCCCGTCCAGCAGGCGCGCCACGTTCGGTTCGGCTTCCGCCAGGGCGATGACCTTCTCGGCGGGCATGTCAGGCGGCACGGCAATGGTGCCGCGCAGCTTGCCCATGATCTGCACCGCAATGGTCAATTCACTCGCCTTGAGCAGTTCGGGCGTGGCGGTGGGCCATGTGCGTTCGACAACCGGGCTGCCGCCGGGTTCCAGCAGCGCCATCATCGCTTCGGCCTGATGCGGCACCATCGGCGCACACAGCAGGGAGATGACGGTGGCGGCCTCGCGGCGGGCGAAGGCCATGCCGTCTTCCCCGGCCGCCTTTTCTGCATCCGCCAGGGCGGAGGTCAGTTCATGCAGGCGCGCCACGGCCACATTGGCGCTGAAGGCTTCCAGTGCTTCGGTAACCGCCGCGATGGTGCGGTGCGTGGCCCGGCGCAGCCCGTCCGCCGCGCGGGAGAGCGTGTCGGGGCAGGGCGCGCCCGCCGGGGTCTGCTCGGCCACGGTGCGCACGATGCGGAACAGGCGCTGGAGGAAGCGGGCCGAAGCCGCAACCCCGGATTCGGTCCATTCCATGTCACGTTCCGGCGGGCTGTCGGACAGCACGAACCACCGCGCGGTATCCGCGCCGAAGCGTTCGATGATGGCGACGGGCGCCACCGTATTGCGCTTGGACTTGGACATCTTTTCCACCCGCCCGATGGTGACGGGTGCGCCGGTGTCGCGGCGGGTGGCGCTGTCGGCCTTGCGGTCAACTTCCTCGGGGTAGAGCCAGTTGCCCTCGGCGTCACGGTAGCTTTCGTGGTTGACCATGCCCTGCGTGAACAGCCCGGCAAAGGGTTCATCCACATGCAGGTGGCCCGTCTCATGCATGGCGCGGGTGAAGAAGCGCGCATAGAGCAGGTGCAGGATCGCGTGTTCGATCCCGCCGATATACTGGTCCACCGGCAGCCAGCCATCGGCGGCGGGCACCACGGTGGGGGTGGCCGCATGCGGGGCGGTGAAGCGGGCGAAATACCATGAGCTGTCCACGAACGTGTCGCAGGTATCGGTCTCGCGCAGCGCGGGCTTGCCGCAGGACGGGCAGGCGACATGCTTCCATGTCGGGTGGTGTTCCAGCGGGTTGCCGGGGCGGTCGAATGTCACGTCATCGGGCAGGACGACGGGAAGCTGGTCGTCCGGCACGGGCTGCGCGCCGCAATCGGTGCAGTGAATGACGGGAATGGGGCAGCCCCAGTAGCGCTGGCGCGAAATGCCCCAGTCGCGCAGGCGCCAGTTGACCACGCCGTGGCCAAGCCCCAGCCCTTCCAGCCGGGTGATGGCTTCCTTCTTCGCGGCATCGGTGTCCAGCCCGTCCAGGAAGCCGGAATTGAACAGCGTGCCCTGTCCTTCGTACGGCTTGTCCGTGGTGGTGAAGGTCGCGGCCTCCGCGCCCGGCGGCAGGATGACGGTGGCGAAGGGCAGGTTGTATTTGCGCGCGAAGTCAAAGTCGCGCTGGTCGCCACACGGGCAGCCGAACACCGCGCCCGTGCCGTAATCCATCAGCACGAAATTCGCGATCCAGACCGGGAACGAGCGGTCGGGCATGAACGGGTGCGTCACGCGCAGGCCCGTGTCGAAGCCGCGCTTTTCAGCGGTTTCAATCGCTTCCTCGGATGTGCCGAGGCGGTGACATTCGGCAATGAACTCCGCCGCCTGCGCGTTCTTTGCCGCAACCTTGGCCGCCAGCGGGTGATCGGCCGCGATGGCGAGGAAGGACATGCCGAACAGCGTGTCGGGGCGGGTGGTGAATACCTCGACCGAATCAAGGTCGGTATCGAAACCCGCGGGCGGCTCATGCAGGCCGAAGCGCACGCGCGCGCCCTCGGAACGGCCGATCCAGCGTTCCTGCATGGTGCGGACCCGTTCGGGCCAGCGCGGCAGGGTGTTCAGGCCCTCAAGCAGTTGCGGCGCGAAGCGGGTGATGCGCAGGAACCACTGCGAGAGCTTTTTCTGCTCGATCAGCGCGCCGGAACGCCAGCCGCGCCCGTCCACCACCTGTTCATTGGCCAGAACGGTCTGGTCCACGGGGTCCCAGTTGACCCAGCTTTCGCGCCGTTCGACCAGCCCGGCCTTAAGCATGTCCACGAACAGTTTCTGCTGCTTGCCATAATAGTCCGGCAGGCAGGTCGCGATTTCGCGGTCCCAGTTGAACGAGAAGCCAAGCCGCTTGAGTGTGGCGCGCATGGCGGCGATGTTGTCCATCGTCCACTTGCCGGGGTGCACGCCACGTTCGCGCGCCGCGTTTTCCGCCGGCAGGCCGAATGCGTCCCACCCCATGGGGTGCAGCACGCTGAAACCGCGCGCGCGCTTGTAGCGGGCCACCACGTCACCCAGCGTGTAGTTGCGCACATGGCCCATGTGGAGCTGGCCCGACGGGTAGGGAAACATTTCCAGCACATAGTATTTGGGCCGGTCGGCGGGCGGCACGTCAGGAACATTGAAGATGCCCGAAGACGCCCAGCGTTCCTGCCACTGCGGTTCTGCCGTGTGGAAGTCATAGGCGGGGGAGGCGCTGTCCGGTGGGGTGCTGGTTTCGGTCATCTTCTTCTGGTTCGGTATGCGGGTGGCGGGCGGCTATGGCCCGCGGGAAAGCGCGGGCGGCACGAAAGGCGGCCGCCCGGCGGGGAAAAACCGTGCGGGCGCTCAGTGCTGTCCGCTATCGGTCCTGAGCTGGCGCGCACGGGTCAGGATGCGCGCCGTGATGTCGGATACGGTATTGGCCGCGACCGGGGTATCAACCCACTGGTTGTCCTGAAACACCTGGCGGAACACCGATACGCGCAGCGCGTCCGAACGCAGGCTGCGCGACAGGATGAAGCAGGTGATCTTGAAGCGCTCGTCCTTGGTGGCCGGGGGGGTGTACCAGTCCGTCAGGATCACGCCCGCCACCGCATCGGCCGAGGCGAACGGCATGAAGGACAGGGTATCGAGCGCGCCGCGCCACAGGAAGGCGTTGACGCCGTTGCTTTCCAGCGGGGTGGACCCGCCATTGGCCCCGCGATCCTCCTTGAGCAGGCGATTCTGCGGTATGACCAGCCCGCTCCGGTCATGAGGCCCGGAACTGCCACAGCCAGCAAGCAGGGATACGGCCAGCAGGGCCACGCATGCGCGCGCGCGGCGGCCCGACAGGGGGGCGGCGGAGGGGGCAGGATGGAACGGGCGAAGGGTCATGATGCCTCTGTGGACGCCGGGGAAGGCCCCCGCATGTGGTGATCCGGCCATGCGCCAGCCCGCCGGGGGTGACCGGCGGGGCGGCGTGCGGCCTGTCGCATTGTTCCTTCTTCATATCGCGCCCCGCCAGTCCCGCCAAGTCGCACGGGCACTTTACCCTGCGTTGCGTGACAATCGGGGCATTTGGGGGCAGAAATGGCAGGGTATTTCAATTGTAACGGGACATGATGAGACACGCTGCCAGATGGTACGGAGCCGCGCTGATCGGGTGGGGCATGCTGTGGCTGGGGGGCAATGTCACGGCGTCATGCGCGGCGGGTGTTGCGGCAGCGGGTGCTGTCGCGGCCCATGGCGCGGAAATGGCCGCGCGCATGCAGCCTGCCGAACAGCAGGCCGTCGTGCAGGCCCGCCCCAGCGCGGGGGCGGATACGAACGGGCTGCTTGACTGGCCCGGCGTACCGCGCCTTGGCCTGCCGGTGCTGCGCATGCCTGATTTTTCCACCACGGCCCAGCCGGCCGATGGCAATCCGTGCCCCATGCTGCCGTGGCTGGCGCTGGCCGCGACGTGGGACCCCGAACTGGCGCACCGCGCGGGTGTGGCCCGCGCACGTAGTGAATGGCGGCATGGCCGTGCCGTGCTGCGCGTGGGCGGCGTTGACCTGCTGCCTTCAGGCCGCCTTCAGGCCGGGGAGGACCAGGTACTGGCGGGCACCACGGCGGGCATGATCGGCGCGGGGTTGCTTTCGGGCCATGTGCTGCCGGTATTCGGCTCCGTGATGGGGGAGGAACAGGCCCGCGCCGATGGCGTGATGCCCGAGCGCACCCGGCAGGTGCCCGCCACCCAACTGGTCGCCCACAGCCTGCTTGGCGTGGCCATGGCGCTGGAAACCGCTCATGGCGGGGCCATACTCTGCGGGGGCATGGCGCCCTGCCAGACCGTGACGGGGCTGGAGCAGGTGGTGCATGACGGCTGGCGCTTTCCTGGCATGGTCATGGCGCTGCCCGGCGGCGCGGGGCAGGCGACGGACAACACCGCCGCACCCGCGCTCGCGGCGGTTGGCGCGGGCGTGGATCTGGAACAGGTCGGCGCGCATGAGGACGGGCATGACGTGCTGGGGGCCAGCCTGCGCCAGGCGGTGCGCGACGGCAGCCTGAAGCCCGCGCTCGTGCAGGCCATGGCCGCGCATATCCTCGCCTCCTTCTACATGGCGGGCAGCATTGACCATCCGCCGCCATTCGCCAGCACGCGCGCGAAGGTGGACCCGGCCCCTGATGATACACTGGTGAGCGATGTGGAGGCGGAAGGCACGGTCCTGCTCCAGAACGAAAACCGGGTTCTGCCGTTTGACCCGGCGCTTGGTCCCGTGCTGGTGCTGGCCCGTCCCGCCATGGCCCATGCCGCCGGGCTGCTGGCGGATGCGCTGCGCCATGCGGGGCTGGCCATTACCCTCAACACCGTTGCCGATGGCGCGGGCGCGCCGGGAACCCTGCCCCCCGCCGCGGCACAGGCCGCGCGCGTGCTGGTGCTGAGCGACAGCAACGATGATAACCGGATGATCACGTCCCTGGCCGATCTGGGCGGCCATGTTGCCGTGGTTCTGGGCTCGGATGATCCCGACCGGCAGATGCCGTGGCTCGATATGGTGGACAGCGTGGTGCAGGCATGGGCGTGGCGTGATGAATATGCCCAGCCCCTCGCCGCCCTGCTGGCGGGGCAGCAGGATTTTTCCGGTCACCTGCCCCTGACGCTGACCGGCGGGTTCTACCCGCCCGGTATGGCGGATGCGGATTACCGCGCCTTTGCCAACGCGCATGTCGTGCCGCTCTTTCCCTTCGGATACGGCCTGTCCACGCGGGGGCATGTCGCGTTGGGCGACCTGCATGTAGCGCGTGAGGGGAATCACCTTACCGCCAGCTTTTCCGTGACCAATCCGGGCAGCATGCCGGTGCGTGTCGTGCCGCAGCTTTATGTCGAGGCACCACCTGACCTGCCTGTTGCGTCGCGGCGGCTGGCGGCGTGGCGCAGCGTGGTGGTCGCGCCCGGCCGCACGCTCCGGCTGGGCATGCCGGTCAGCCTGCGCCTGCTGGGGCAGTGGGACCCGGCGGGCGGCAACTGGGCTGTGGGGGCAGGGGATTATACGCTGTCGCTCGGGTTCTCATCGGTCATGCTGGTGCGCCATGCAACGGTTCACCTGCCCGCCCTGCATGTGCCCGGCGCGCTGGAGGCCGCGCCCACGCCCGTCATCGCCACCGCGGAGTAACGTGGGCCTTACTGCCCCGGCCGGATGACGGTGCACGGCAGGCCCTGATTCCTGAGCGTGGTGCAGGCGTTCAGGGCCGCCACCTGTGAAAGCCCGGCCAGACGCGCCCGATAGATGGTGCCGCCCGCCGGGCGGGGAACCGGAATGACCATGCTGCGCGCGCCCTGCAGCGCCGAAAAATCACCCTGCCGCGCCATGGTGGTGGCGAACCGCGCCTGCCCCTCGGCCGAGAACGCGCCAACCTGAACCATCCATGCCCCGTAATCCACGCCACCGGCGGGAACCGGCGGCGCGCTGCGGGTATCGGTGCGGCAGGTCGTGTTGCCGGGGTCGTAGGCCAGGTTGGCATCCTGCACGCAGGCCGTGCGGTGCTGCTGCTGCACGGGGGCGGGGGGATTGAGCGTGGCGTACTGGATATAGGCATGTTCACGCGGGGCGGCATGGCCGCTGGTCAGCGCGACCGGCGTGGCCGTAACAGGCTGTGACGGGCTGCCGTAAACCGCCAGCGGGCCGCTCAGCGCGACCTCGTTGCCCAGATTGGGCGTGATGATGCGCAGGTAGCGCACCGTCTGGCTGGGCAGCGGCCGCCCGTTTTCCAGATAGTCGTTCAGTCGCAGGGTGCCCGCGTTATAGGCGGCAAGGAAGCCGGGCGCGCCATACAGGCCGTACAGAATACGGATATAGGCCGTCCCGGCCAGGATGTTGTTGTGCGGGTCGTACGGGTCGGAGCCGAGGTGGTTGCGGCGCTGCATGTCGGCATAGGTGGGGGGCATGAGCTGCATGAGCCCGATCGCCCCGCTGGCCGAGCGTGTCAGGTGGCCGTCGATATATTCATGCCCCCCCGATTCCTTCTGGATCACGGCACGTATCCAGTCCTGCGGGACGCCAAACCGGGTGGAGGCATCGGCAATATAGGGCTGCCACGGGTCGGTGGGCGGGCCGGGCGGGCGGTAGGCGGCCTTGCCCTCGTAGTAATTTCCGTAGCGTGAGCCGCCCGAACTGGCGCAGGCGGCAAGGCCAAGCCCCACCATGCCCAGCAGCACAAGGCGCGTCACACCGCGCAGGGAGACAGGGCGCATCGCCCCCGGCATGGTCAGATCAGGCACAGGGCAGCCAGTTCATTACGCAGGGCTTCGGGCAGCACGTCACCACTATGGCCATTGGCGCACAGGTCGGGCGGCGCATCTTCGGGGCGGAGGTAGCGCCAGCCCTGGAACGGGCGCATGGCGCGCGGGCTGACGGGAATGATGTCCGGCGCCATCATGACCAGCGCGCAGGCGGTCCCGTCCTCACGCGTGTCGGGCCGGATGGCGGTAATGCGCTGGCGGCACAGGATGCGCCCCGAGATGACGCGGTAGATCGACCCGCCATCCAGAATCTCGGCCGCGCGGCGCGGATACATGCGGGTGCGGAACCACGGCATGCCCGTGGGGTCCGTGCCATCAAGGTCATCGACCGGCGGGGTCTGGAGTGACTGGCGCAGGACCAGATCCTCGATCGACCGGATACCAACCGCCAGTTTGACCATATGGAGCATGCGCCGCGCCTTTCCGCCGTTACCGTGCCTGCGCGGGCAGGTCGGTCTGGGCTTCGTGCAGGAACACTTCCCGGAAGCGCGCGCTGTCAACGGAGCGGACGATATGCGCCCGGCGCATCGGGCTGTTGCGGGGGGCCAGCGCGTCCGGCACCACAAAGGCATGGCCGTAATGCGGACCACGGCTGGTGTCGATGTCCATCCGTGCATCCACCGCCGAGGTGATCAGCGTGGGATCGACCGCGACGGCGCTCGTCAGTTCATCCCACAGCGGCAGCGGGTCGTAATATTTGCCGATATAGGCGGTGAGCGGTGTCTTCTTGCTGGTGATCTGGTCCAGGTACGCGCGTGACAGCATGAGGTCGTTCGACACGCTGCCCACCACCGTTATGGCCTTCCACGGCGCGGTCAGGGTGATGTGGGCGGCTTCGGGATCGAAGATCATATTGAAATCGGATGCGAAATCCGCATTGCCGGTAATCGAGGCCATGCTCGTGTCCAGCATGCCGCCCATGAAGACAAGCTGCTTCGCCGTCTCGGCAAAGGTCGGGTCCTGCCGGATGGCCAGCGCGATGTTGGTCAGCGGCCCGGCGGCGATGATGGTGACCGCATGCGGGTGGGCATGGACCTGTTCGATCAGGAACTGCGCAGCACTCTGCGCCACGGGGGCGAGATGGGGCGCGCCTTCCTTCATTTCAGGCACGGGGGGCTGGACATCGGGGGCCTTGTCGATGGAGCCGAGGCCACCCCACGCGCCCTTCCACGGGATGGTGCCGTACTGCTGTTCATGCACGCGCATGTCCGCTTTCGTGTTGACCAGCGGATAGACCGCGCCATCGGCCACGGGCACGTCCGTCCGGCCCACGATTTCCAGCAGGCGGCGCAGGTGGGCCGATTCCGCGTTTTCCCATCCATCCCCGCTCACCACCGTCAGCCCCAACAGATGCACATGCGGGTTGAATAGCAGCGGAATGGTGGAAAGCTGGTCGGACCCGCCGGGGCCAAGGTAGTCGTTATCCGCGATCACCAGTTCCTGCGCATCCGCCGCGGGCGCAGGCGCGGGTGCGGCGTGGACGGTGGTGGCCATGAGCATGAAGGCGCTGGCGCAGGCAGCAAGCCGGGTGGAGCGGGATACAAGGAAAGAAAACACGCGGCGAACTCCCTGTCGTGGATATGTGGACGCCATCGTATTGCCTAATTTCCTAAAGCACCAGCGCGGCAAGCAGGCTTTCCAGCCGCAGCCGCCCCGCAGGTGTCGCGGCCAATACGTGGCGGGCGGGGTCATGGGTCAGGTAGCCTTCGTCCATCGCGGCGCGCATGATGTCGGGATCGGTGGCGTCAGCCATGGTCATGCCGGTGCGGTGGGTGAAGCGGGTGGTCGAGATGCCTTCCGCCAGCCGCAGGCCCATCAGCAGCATTTCACGCGCGCGGTCGCGGTTATCCAGCATCTCCTCGGGGTGGGCACCGGTGCCGGTGCGCTCCACGCGTTCGGCCCATGGTTCGGGCGCGCGGTGGCGGCGCGTGGCCGCGGTCACGCCGTTGCGGGTCAGCCGCCCATGTGCGCCGGGACCGATGCCCAGATAGTCGCCATAGCGCCAGTAGGTCAGGTTATGGCGGCTTTCCCCACCGGGGCGGGCGTAGTTCGAGATTTCATAGCCATACAGCCCATGCCGGGCGGCGACCTCGGCAGTCAGGTCATACAGTCTGGCCGCGTCATCGCCATCGGGCAGGCGGAACCGGCCCTGACGGTACAGCCCCTCGAACCGGGTGCCCGGCTCAATGGTGAGTTGATAGAGCGAGAGATGGTCGGACACCAGCGCCAGCGCCGCCTCAAGCTCCGCCCGCCACGCCCGCGCATCCTGCCCCGGCCGGGCGTAGATCAGGTCGAACGAGACACGCCCGAACAGCGCGCGCGCCATTTCCAGCGCTGCCACGGCCTGCTGCGCGTCATGTTCACGGCCCAGAAAGCGCAGGGCCTCAGGCTCAAGGCTCTGGATACCCATGGAGATGCGGTTGACCCCGGCATCACGAAAGGCGCGCAGCAGGCCGGTTTCCATGCTGGTGGGGTTGGCTTCGAGCGTGATTTCCACATCCGCCGTGGTGCCGAACAGCTCACGGGCATCCGTAATCAGCCCGGCCACCGTTTCCGGCGCCATGAGGGAGGGGGTGCCGCCGCCAAAGAAAATCGAGCCGATCACCGGGCGCTCGGCCCGTGTGGCGCCCATGCGCGCGGCTTCATGGGCCAGTTCACGGCGCAGGGCCGCGCCAAAGCGGGCGCGCGGGATTTCATCGCGCACATGGCTGTTGAAATCACAGTACGGGCATTTGGACAGGCAGAACGGCCAGTGCACGTACAGCGCCAGCGGTTCCTCCCTGTCCATGAGGGCGGCCACGGGGGTCAGATCGCCAGCCGCACGCCCAGTTCCACCACGCGGTCAGGCGGGATACGGAAGAATTCCGTAGCCGGCGTGGCGTTGCGCGCCATGAGCAGGAACAGCGACATGCGCCAGCGCGACATCTTGGGCACGGAGGAACGGACCAGCAGTTCACGGCTGGTGAAGTAGGAGGCCTGCAGCGCATCGAAATCGAGGCCGCTGGCCTTCAGGTCCTCCAGCGCACGGGGCAGGTTGGGCATTTCCATGAAGCCGTAGCGCAGGATGATGCGGTAGATGTCGGGCGCGACCTCCTGCAACGCCACGCGGTGGCCGTGATCGGCTTCGGGCTGGTCCAGCGTCTGCACGGTCACGAACAGCACATGGTCGTGCAGGACCTTGTTGTGCTTGAGGTTGTGCAGCAGGCAGGCGGGCACGAAATCGGGGTTGCCGGTCATGTAAACGGCGGTTCCCGGCACGCGGATGATGCGTGACTGCGGCAGGCGTGCCAGGAACGAATTCATGGGCATGCTGTCCTGCTTCTGCCGGTTCATGAGAAGCTGGCGGCCCTTTTTCCACGTCGTCATCATGAGTGTCAGCACGATGCCCAGCAGCACCGGCACCCAGCCGCCCTGCGGGATCTTGAGCGCGTTGGAGGCGAAGAACGTGCTGTCGAGCACGAAAAAGCCGCCAAATGTCGCGATCGCGGCCGGGCGCGACCAGTGGTACAGCCTGCGGAACACCACCAGCGCCAGCACGCATGTGCACATGAACGTGCCCGTCACCGCGATGCCGTAGGCCGATGCCAACGCATCGGAACTGCGGAAGCTCAGTACCAGCAGCAGCGCACCGATCATGAGGAAGCGGTTGAATTCAGGCAGGTAGATCTGGCCCTCTTCCTCCGCATTGGTATGGGTCACGCGCATGCGCGGCAGGTAGCCAAGCTGGATGATCTGGCGGCACAGCGAGAACCCGCCCGAGATGCCCGCCTGGCTGGCGATGACCGTGGCCATGGTGGACAGGACGATCATGGGCACCTGCAGCCAGTGCGGGCCAAGCAGGAAGAAGGGGTTTTCCAGCGCCGTGGGCTCGTTGATGATCAGCGCGCCCTGGCCCAGGTAGTTCAGCGCCAGGCAGGGCAGCACGCAGAACAGCCACGCATAGCGGATGGGCTGGCGGCCGAAATGCCCCATATCGGCATAAAGCGCCTCGGCCCCCGTGACCGACAGCACGACCGAGCCAAGTGCGATGAACGAAAGCCACCCGTGATAGACGATGAACTGCACCGCATAGGTGGGCGATATGGCCAGCAGCACCAGCGGGTGATGCAGGATTTCCAGCCCGCCCAGTATGCCCAGCAGGCTGAACCACACCAGCATGATCGGGCCGAATATGGTGCCGACCTTGCCCGTGCCGTAGCTCTGCACCGAAAACAGCCCCACCAGCACCAGAAGTGCGATGGGAATGACAAGGTCATGCGCGGCGGGGAAGCTGACTTCCAGCCCTTCCACGGCAGAGAGGACGGAAATCGCGGGCGTGATCATGCCATCGCCGAAGAACAGGCAAGCCCCCCCGATTCCCACCATGCCCAGCGCCACGCGCAGCCGGGTACTCGGCGCCACGCGCTGGGCGAGGGACATGAGCGAGATGATGCCGCCCTCGCCATTATGGTCGGCGCGCATGATCAGGATGACGTATTTCACCGTCACGATCAGCAGCAGCGACCAGATGATCAGGCTGAGAACGCCCATCACCTCCCACGGCTCGATCTTGTGGTGGCTCGATACGATCATGATGGTCGAGCGCAGGGCGTAGATCGGGCTTGTGCCGATATCGCCAAACACCACCCCCAGAACACCCAGCAGCGCGGCGAAGCCGACCGGGTTGGCGGCGTGTTCGTGCTGGTCCGCGCCGTATTCGGTAATCTTGGAGGGCGCAGGCGTGTTCCCGGCGCTGGCGGCGTGTTCGCCGTCGGTGGGCGTCGTCGGGGATCCGGGGGCAGAAGGCCCCGTGGGTTGCGTCATGTCGTGACGGCTCCGCGGCAATAAAGACAGAAAACCGGCATGGGATCGCGACCGGATAGTTTCGCATTACCGTCTCGCCCCATGCGCAGCAAGGGCCGTATCCGCTCAGGTGCCATTCACCCGGATTCAGGGGTGGGCGGGCCGGGCCCCGAAAATCGCGCTGCCCACCCGCACCAGCGTCGCGCCGCAGGCGATGGCGGTCTCGAAATCGGCCGACATGCCCATGGACACTACCGGCAGCCCGTGCCGCGCCGCCATGTCGGCCAGCAGGCGGAAATGCGGCGTGGGGTCCTGGTCATGCGGGGGGATGCACATAAGCCCCTTCACCGCCGCGCCAAAGCGTGCGCGGCTGTGTGTGATGAAATCTTCCGCCTCTTCCAGCCGCACGCCGGATTTCTGGCTTTCATCGCCGGTGTTGACCTGCACCAGCAGGTCGGGGAGCCTGCCCGCACGCTCCGCCGCGCGCGCGATCGCATCCGACAGGGCAGGGCGGTCGAGGCTTTCGATCATGTCCGCGATCCTGACCGCCTCCGCCGCCTTGTTGGTCTGCAACCCGCCGATGATGTGCAGCCGCAGGTCCGGCCAGCGTTCGCGCAGGGGCGGGAACTTGGCTGCCGCCTCCTGCACCCGGTTTTCCCCGAACATGCGCTGGCCCGCTTCCAGCGCCGCGATGACGCTGGCCTGGGGGTGGAATTTTGAAACGGCGACCAGTTCCACGCCGGACGGGTCGCGCCCCGCAGCCTGTGCGGCGGAGGTGATACGGGTGCGGATGCCCGCAAGGGCCTGTGCTATGGATGTTGACATGGCTCTAGGCTTGGCATGAATACCTTCCCGGTCAAGCCCCCGCATGTCGCAGCTTTCAGGTCAGGATTACATGAAGCCTTCCCCGTCCCCCACGTCCTGCTCCCATGGCCGCCGTCCCGACCGGCGCGGGGGACGGGTCGCCCCCGACCCCACGCGCGACATCGCCTTTGATATTGTCGAGGGCGTGATCGTCCATCGCCGCATGCTCGACACGTCGCTTGAACATTCGGTCGCCGCCCGCACGGCCGAACCGCGCGACCGCGCCGCCGCCCACCGGCTGGCCGCCACCGTGCTGCGCCACATGGGCACGGCCAATGAAATCCTTGCCCCCTTCCTCAAGCGCGAACCGCCCGAGCCCGTGCGCGTGGTGCTGCTGATCGGGGTGGCGCAGCTCCTGTTCCTTGACACGCCGGCCCATGCCGCCGTGGCCACCTCCGTCGCCCTTGCGCGCAGGCGCGGGCTGGTGCCGTTTGCCGGGCTGGTCAACGCGGTGCTGCGTCGCGTGGCGGCCGAGGGCGCGCAGGCGCTGGACGGGCTGGACCAGCCCCGGCTCGATGTGCCGCCGTGGCTGTGGCAGTCCTGGGGGCGGCTGGCGCGGCCCATCGCCAGCACGCTGGGCCATGAGCCGCCGCTGGACCTGACCATCCGCCCCGGTGATGCGGCGCCTCCCGGTGGCGAGGTCATGCCCAATGGCAGCGTGCGCTTTGCGCCCGGCGCGGTCCGGGTGGTTGAACTGCCCGGCTTTGCCGAGGGGACGTTCTGGGTGCAGGACATGGCCGCGAGCCTGCCCGCGCGCCTGCTGGACGTGAAGGCGGGTGAACGGGTGGCCGACCTGTGTGCCGCACCGGGTGGCAAGACCGCCCAGCTTGCCTGCGCGGGGGCGGAGGTCTTCGCCATTGAGCGCGAGGGCCGGCGCATCGAGCGCCTGCGGGCGAATCTGGCGCGGCTGGGGCTGGATGGCGTACATGTGATCCAGGCCGATGCGGCCCAGTGGCGGCCGGACGCGCCGCTTGACGCCATCCTGCTCGATGCGCCCTGTTCGGCCACGGGCACCATCCGCCGCCACCCCGATGCCATGTGGATCAAGCGCCCGCGCGACATCGCCACCATGACACAGGGGCAGGACCGGCTGCTGGCCGCCGCGCGCGACATGCTGCGCCCCGGCGGCAGGCTGGTCTATGCCGTATGCTCCCTCCAGCCCGAGGAAGGCGAACAGCGCGCGCAGGCCGCCGCCGCCATGGGTCTCGTGCCCGATCCCTTTACGCCGGAGGAACTGGCCTTCCTGCCGCAGGCCCGCACGCCCGAGGGCTGGCTGCGCACGCATCCGGGCATGCTGGGGGCACAGGGCGGGATGGACGGCTTCTTCGCCGCGCGTTTCCGCCGGGCCTGATGCCCCGTGGCGGGGTGTCATGAAAGCTTGGCGTAAGGCATGGATTGCTGTTAAAAACAGGCATGGCTGCTCTCAAGACCCCCCTCGTCGCGCCCTCTGTCCTGTCGGCTGATTTTTCCCGCATGGCGGATGAAGTCGCCGCCGTGGAACATGCTGGCGCGGACTGGCTGCATCTGGATGTCATGGACGGGCATTTCGTGCCCAACCTGTCCATGGGGCCGCAACTGATCAAGGCGCTGCGCCCGAAATCGAAGCTGCCGTTTGACGTGCACCTGATGATCGCGCCGGTCGATCCGTATATCGAGGCCTTTGCCAAGGCGGGGGCCGACCACATCCACCTGCATGTGGAGGCCGGGCCGCATACGCACCGCTCGCTCCAGCATGTGCGCGACCACGGGGTGAAGCCCGGCGTTGCCATCTGCCCCGCCACCCCGCCCGAAGCGGTGGGGGAAGTGCTGGATCTGGTGGACATGATCCTTGTGATGACGGTCAACCCCGGTTTCGGCGGCCAGAAATTCCTGACCAGCCAGCTCCGCAAGATCGAGACCCTGCGGCGCATGGCCGATGCGACGGGGCGTGACATCCGCATTGGCGTTGATGGCGGCATCACGCCCCAGACCGCACCGCTGGCGGTTGCCGCCGGGGCGGATGTGCTGATCGCCGGCACATCGGTGTACGGGCAGGATGACTATGCCGCCGCGATCAGGGCCCTGCGCAGCGGAGCACATGACCCGGCGTGAGCGGACGCCCGCCCGCTACTCCACGGGGGTAAGAGTTCATGACGTTTAAGCGTATGACGCGTGGCGCGCGTCTGTCGTTTGCACGCCTGCCCCTGTTTGGCGGCGGCAAGCGCCTGCCCGCGGCACCCGTTCATACCATGCGTGACCTCTGGCCGGGCGACCCGGTGGCGGGCGCGCAGCTTACGCGCGGCAGCCTGACATGGGCGGGCTATACCCACCCCGTGGGGCCGGGCCGGTGGGATGCGCCGGAATTCGAACCTGCCTTCCGCGAGGGGCTGCTGGGCTTCCGCTGGCTGCGTAACCTGCGCGCGGTGGGCACCGACGCCGCGCGGCTGAAGGCGCGCGCGCTGGTGGATGACTGGCTGCACCACCCCGCCCAGCATCCCATCGCCCTTGACTGCGGGGTGATCGGCGCGCGGGTGGCGGCGTGGCTGGGGCATTATGATTTCTTTGCCGCCTCGGCCAGTGATTCCTTCCGCCAGCGCCTCATGGCCCGCATTCTGGTGGAGGGGCGCACCATTGCCGCCATCATGCCGCCCGAACAGCACGGGTGGCAGTCACTCACCGCGCTCAAGGGCCTGCTGGCCGTGGCGGTCGCCATGCCGGAATATACCGGCTTCCTGACCCGCTACCGCCGCTATATCGATGCCGAGGTGGAAAGCCAGATCCTGCCCGATGGCTGGCATGTTACCCGCAGCCCGGAGGTGCAGTTGCGCGCCCTGCGCGAACTGGCGGAAATGCGGGCGATGATGCAGGCGGTGCAGCACGCCCTGCCACATTCGGTGGCGCTGGCACTGGACAAGATGAGCCCCGTTCTGCGCGCCATGCGCCATGGGGATGGTGGTCTTGCGCTGTTCAATGGCAGCCATGAGCGCAATGCCGCGCTGATCGAGATGGTGCTGTCACAGGCCACGCGCACGCGGGTCGTGGCGCATGCCATGCCCGATGGCGGGTTCGTGCGCATGCAGGCGGCGCGCTCGCTGCTGCTGGTCGATGCCGGGGTTCCGCCGCCTACGGGCTTTGACCGCGATGCCCATGCAGGCACCCTGTCGTTCGAGTTTTCATGCGCGCGCCAGCGCCTGATCGTCAATTGCGGCGGTGGCGTGCTGCCCGCGTGGAAAGACGCCCTGCGGCAGACGGCGGCACATTCCGTCGTGGTGGTGGAGGATATGTCATCCTCCGAATTCGCGGAGGATGGCACGGTAGCGCGCCGTCCCACGCATGTAGGCGTGGACCATGCGGTGGCGGAGGGCGCGCACTGGCTCACCCTGTCCCATGACGGTTATCATGCCTCCGCCGGGGCGACCTATTACCGCAGGCTTTACCTGAGTGCTGATGGCGAGGTGCTGCGCGGCGAGGAAACGCTGGAGGGCGAACGCGCGCTGGCCTTCGTGCTGCGCCTGCACCTGCATCCTTCGGTTACGGCGGTGGACGCGCGTGATGGCTCTGTCCTGCTGGGGGCAGGGGAGCAGCACTGGCGTTTCCGCGCGGCGGGTGGCGTCGTCACGATCGAGGAGAGCGTCTATTGCGGCGGGCAGGCCCCGCGCGGCAGCCTGCAACTGGTCGTGCGGGTGGACCCGGCCGCACGCGCGGCGGAAGATGCCGGAACGGCGGAGCATGACGCCACCGGACAGGACGCGGCGGGAGAAGGGAAGCGCGCAGGCAGCACGGGCCTGCCCGATGCGGGGCCGGGTATGGTGCGGCAGGTGGTGCGCTGGGCGCTCCAGCGCGAAAAAATCCTGCTGCTGACATGAAGATCCTGGAAGTCACGAATGTTGACTTCTCGCTGCGCCATTTCCTTCTGCCCCTGATGGTGGCCCTGCGCGCGCAGGGCCATGACGTAACAGGCGTCTGCGCCGATGGCCCGCTGCTGGAGACAGTGCGCGCACAGGGGCTGCGGGTCGAGACCGTGCCCATGTCGCGCACGCTTTCGCCACTGGCGCAATGGCGGGCATGGCGGGCGCTGGTGCGGCTGATCCGGGCGGAAAAGCCCGATATGGTTCACGCGCACATGCCCATAAGCGGCCTGCTGGCGCGCTTTGCCGCCCGGTGGTGTGGCGTGCCGTGCATTGCCTATACCGGCCACGGTTTCCTGTTCAACCAGCCGGGGTCATGGCTGCGGCGCGGGGTGGCGCTGGTGCTGGAGTGGCTGGCGGGGCGCGTGACCGATATCTACATGACCGTGTCGGAATCCGAGGCGCGCGATGCGCGGCGGCTGGGTATCCACCGGCAGGCCACCGCCATTGGCAACGGGCGGGACCCGGATGTTTTCCATCCCATGCCGGAGCGGCGTGCGGCCCTGCGCCAGCAGATGGGCGTGGATGGCGGGCAGGTGGTCATACTGGCCGTATCGCGGCTGGTGCGCAGCAAGGGCTATCCCGAACTGCTGGCAGCCATGCGGCTGCTGCCCCCGAACGCTGTTTTATGGGTGGTGGGCAAACGCCTGCCGGGTGATCGGGGCATGGATCTGCGGCCATGCTTTGCGCAGGCTGTGGCCGATCTGGGGTCGCGCCTTGTTTTTCTGGGGTATCGGGAGGACGTGGCGGATCTTATGGCGGCGGCGGATATATTCGTGCTGCCCAGTCATTTCGAGGGCCTGCCGATGAGCGTGATCGAGGCCATGCTGTGCGCCCTGCCTGTCGTGGCCAGTGACATTCCCGGCCCGCGTGAGCAGGTGGTAACAGGCCGGACAGGGCTGCTGGTGCCACCGGGCCACGCCCGTGCCCTCGCCACGGCGCTTGAGACGCTGGTGCGGGATGCAGCGCTACGCCAGCGGATGGGGCAGGCAGGGCGCAGTCGTGCCTGCGCGCGTTATGCGCAGGCCACGGTGCTGGCGCGTACGCTGGCCCTGCTCATGCCAGCCCCGGCCGATGGTCCGGCAGGGGCAGTGTCGAAAATAAAGTTCTAGCAGCCTGTCGGATTGGGCATTTGGGGGCTGATAACGCCGCGGCTGAGCGGGCTTATGCTGCCTGAAGCCGCGCCATTCTTTTGC
>NZ_QUWV01000084.1 GCF_003403295.1 Komagataeibacter melaceti
GTGGGGGACCTTGCAGGTATCCTGTCCGGCATGGGGGGCGGTGAAGACAGGCTGCTGGTGGTGGCCGACCCGGATTTTCGCGGCGCGCGGCTGGCTTCCGTGCTGCATGCGGCGCAGGAAAGCGGCACGCAGGTCCGCTGCATGCCCGACCTGTCCGCCATGGCCGGGCGGGCCTCGACACCCCTGCCACCGGTAAGCCTGACCGACCTGCTCAATCGCCCCGCCATGATACAGGACGGCCATGGCGTGGCGGAAATGCTGCGCGGCAGGCGGGTGCTGGTTACCGGGGCCGGTGGCTCGATCGGGAGTGAACTGGCCCGGCAGATCGCGGGCCATGCCCCGGCGGAGATGGTGCTGCTGGACAGCGGGGAGTTCCCGCTATGGCAGGTGGACCTCAACCTTGGGGAACAGACAGGGCAGGGCAGGCGGCATCTGGTGCTGGCCGATATACGCGATGCCGGGCGCATGGAGCAGGTTTTTGCCCATTTCCGCCCCGAACTGGTCTTTCACGCCGCCGCCCTGAAACATGTGCCGATGGTTGAGGATAATCCCTGCGAGGGGCTGCTGACCAACGCCATTGGCACCCGCATCGTGGCCGAAAGCGCAGCGCGCTATGGCGCGCGGGCGATGGTGCTGATCTCGACGGACAAGGCGGTCAACCCCGCCAGCATCATGGGCGCTTCCAAGCGGGTGGCGGAAATATACTGCCAGGCGCTGGACGCGCAGGCCCATGGGGCGGGGGATGAGACCGCCATGCGGTGCGTGAGCGTGCGGTTTGGCAACGTGATGGGCTCGACCGGCTCGGTCATTCCCCTGTTCCGCCACCAGCTTGAACGCGGCGGGCCGCTGACTGTTACCGATTCGCGCATGCAGCGTTATTTCATGACCGTGTCCGAGGCGGTGGGTCTGGTCCTGCAGGCCAGCGCCTGTGGCACCGGGGCGAGGGCGGACAGGCTGGCTCCCCTGCTGCGCAGTGGCGGGATATTCGTGCTGGATATGGGAACGCCGGTGCGTATCCTCGACCTGGCGCGCCAGATGATCATTCTGGCGGGACTGCGGCCCGGGCGGGATGTGGAGATACGCTTCACCGGCCCGCGCCCGGGCGAAAAGCTGGAGGAAGACCTGTTCTACCGGCAGGAAGCCCTGCAGCCCACCGGCTGTCCCGGTTTGCGGATGGCAATACCGCGTACGGTGGACCTTGCGCAGGTGAGCAATATCATGGATGCACTGGGTGTGGCATGCCGTAATGGTGATAGCGTGCTGGCGCTTGACCTGGTGCGCAGGCTCGTGCCCGAGTTCGTGCATAACCCGCATGGCAGGGTGACAGCGGCCCCGGGCGGGCCGCCCGATGTGGAAAGGAATGCATCATGAACGCTCCGCTGGAAGCTCCCATAGGCTTTCTGAACCTGCCCCAGCAGCAGAGCCTGATCGGCCCGCAGATCAGGCAGCGTGTCGATGCGGTCATGAAGCACTGCCGCTTTGTCATGGGCCCGGAAGTCATGGAGCTTGAGGGGCGGCTGGCCAGCTACAGCGGGGCGGCGGAATGCGTGGGTGTCTCGTCCGGCACGGATGCGATCCAGATCGTGCTCATGGCGGAGGGAATCGGCGCGGGTGACGCGGTGTTCCTGCCCGCCTTCACCTATACCGCTACGGCGGAGGTGCCGCTGGTGCTGGGTGCGACCCCGGTTTTTGTGGATGTGGACCCCGGCACCTTCCAGATCGACCCCGCCAGCCTGCGCCAGCGCATTGCCGATGTGCGCCGCGCGGGCCGCCTGCGCCCGCGCGCGGTGATCGGGGTGGACCTGTTCGGTCAGCCCGCACCGTGGCCGGAACTGCGCGCGATCGCGCAGGAGGAGGACCTGTTCCTCATGGCCGACTGTGCGCAGGCATTCGGCGCCAGCCTGTCGGGCCGCAGGCTGGGGCGTGAGGCGGTGGCCACCACACTGTCATTCTTTCCCTCCAAGCCGCTTGGCGCGTATGGCGATGCGGGCGGCATCCTGACCGATGACCCGGCGCGGGCGGAACTGTACCGCTCGCTGCGCACGCATGGCGAAGGCAAGACCCGTTACGAGGTCCTGCGCACCGGCATGAACGCGCGCCTTGATACGATCCAGGCCGCCATCCTGCTGGCCAAGCTGGACCTGTTCGACATGGAGCTTGACCGCAGGCGGGCCATTGCCGCCGCCTATGATGGTGGCGTGGTGGGCCGCGTCCGCCCGCCCGTGCGCGTGCCGGACAGCCAGCCGTCATGGGCCATCTATTCCGTCCTGACCGGGGGGGCCGCGGAACGCACGGCCATCCAGCAGTCCATGCAGGCGCGTGGCATCGCGTCCGCCATCTATTACCCGCGCCCGCTGCACCAGCAGCCCGCCTATATGGCGGCGCATGATGGTGTGTCCCTGCCCGTGGCGGAGGACCTGTCCCAGCGTATTCTGGCGCTGCCGCTGCACCCGGAACTGACGGATCATGATGTTGGCCGGATTATCGCGGCCGTGTGTGCCCAAGGAGATCAAACCTAAATGAAACGCGAGACAGCCCTGCTGATCGGGTTCCTGTTCATCACGGTCGGTACGGCAACGGGGCTGTGGTTCATGGCCATGCCCAATTTCCGGCCCCTGAGCTTTCCCACCGTGGAATCCGGCACCATTGCCGTCGGCCCCATGCGAAAGGAACGCAGCCTGACCGCAGCCCAGATCCATACCCTTAATGACTGGCTGCAGGCCCATACCGCAGGGTGGGGGCCGCTGGGCCAGACGCCGCCTTCCAGCGGGGATGCGGTGCTGGAACTGCAGGTGCATGCCGATGGCGCGCAGCATGATGCTGCCACACCGGGCGAACCCTACCGCATTACGCTGTGGACCGGCATCAGCGCGGCGGACTGGAACAATACCGTGTTTGTGGAATCGAAGCC
Organism: Komagataeibacter melaceti; assembly: GCF_003403295.1. Lineage (GTDB taxonomy): Bacteria > Pseudomonadota > Alphaproteobacteria > Acetobacterales > Acetobacteraceae > Komagataeibacter > Komagataeibacter melaceti. Next base: position 2,912 of record NZ_QUWV01000084.1, read on the forward strand.
CGGCGCGGTCATCCGCTTCCATCATTTCAAGGACAAGGATTTCAGCACGCTGCGTGAACTGGTCAACGAATACGACTATCCCCGGTCCGCCTTTCCATGAGCCTTGTGTCGGAAGGCACGGCGGGGCTGATCTTTGACTGTGACGGCACGCTGGTCGATAGCCTGCCCCTGTACCGCGAGGGCTGGATCACCGCCCTTGAGGACGAGATCCGCCAGAGCGTGCCGCTGGAGTGGTTCCACGGCCATGGCGGTATTTCGGAACAGATGGTGCTGGACATTGTCGAGCAGCGTCTGGGCCGCAGCGTGTCGCGTGACCTGATCATTGCCCGTGCGCGTGAAATGATGCTCCGCCAGCTTCATGTGCTGGAGGAGATTACGGTCGTGGCGGATATCGCGCGCCAGTACCATGGCCGGTTGCCCATGGCTGTCGCCTCCAACGGGTCACGCCAGATCGTGTCGGCCTGCCTGCGGCATCTGGGGCTTGAGCGGCTGTTTGACGCCATCATCACCATAGATGACGTGGAAAATCCCAAGCCCGCGCCCGATATGTTCCTGCTGGCGGCGGGCAGGCTGGAAGTCGATCCCGCATCATGCCTTGTGTTCGAGGACAGTCGGGAGGGCATGCAGGCCGCGACCCGTGCGGGCATGCGGCATGTCGATGTCAACACGCTGCTGCCCTGAATCACTTCACGCGGTCAGTCATTGCCAAGCGTGCGGTGCAGCGCCACCACCCGTCGGCTGACCAGGATGCACAGGGCGGGAATGACCGCAAACAGCGCGAATACCCAGAAGGCGGCATGCTCCGCTCCGCCAACGCCCCCCGGCTGCGCAAGTCCTGCGGCATTGGCGATCGTTCCCGCCACGGCGGACGCGACGGCGGTGGTGTAAAGCTGCACGGTGGTGAGCGAGGCCGAGGCCAGCCCCTGCTCGGCAGGCGGTGTCAGGCGCAGGATACCGCCCAGCAGGTGCGGCCATGCCATGCCAACCCCGGTGCCCACGGCGGCGAACGCCACGCCGATCGGGATGATGTCCATCAGTGACCCATCAGCAGGGCGCGGCATCCACCATGCCAGGAAAAGGATCGCCCCCAGCCCCAGGACCGGCGCCATGGCCAGCGCGCGCCGTGCCTTATGTGGCGTGGCCCCGGCACTGGTAAAGGACCCCGTTGACCACTCGGCTGCCATCAGGGCGGACAGGTAACCGGCCACTACCGGGCGCTGGTGGTGCAGGACCTGAAGGAAGAGGGGGGCGAAAATTTCAATCACCTCCACACTCAGCGCCAGCCCGCCCAGCAGGCAGTAGAACGGCAGCAGCGTGGAGCGCAGGCCCAGCGTCCCACGCGGCAGTAGCCGGGTGTCCCGGTTATGCTCACAATGGGCGAACCACGCGAACAGGCCCAGCGCAATGGCCAGCCCCACCAGATTCTGCTGGAAATGAAGTGCTGCGCTGGTCACGGACAGCACGAGCACCGACACCACCAGCGCCATGAGCTGCCGCCACGCCACGGCAGATGCCGGCATGCCGGATCGGGCCGGGATGGCGGGCAGGACCCGCACCGCGAACAGGGCAAAAACCAGCGAACCCGCGCACAGTATCCAGAAGGCCATGCGCCATGCCCCCATCTCGGCAAACACGCCGCCCATGGCCGGGCCGATCAGGGTGGCGATCCCCCACATGGAGGAGAGCATACCCATGGCGCGGGTCCATAACGGCTCGGCAAAGACCAGCCGGATCACCGTATAGGCCAGTGAAACCAGCATGCCCGCCCCAAGCCCCTGAAAGCTCCGGCCCCACAGCATGGCCCCCATGGTGGGGGCAACGGCGCACAGCAATGCCCCCAGCGCGAACACGCCCGACGCCATGGCGTAGGCCCGCCGTGGCCCCATCGCGCCAAGGACGTGGATGGACACGGATGACCCGATGATGGAGGCGACGATGAAAAGCGTTTCGTTCCACGCATAGTACCGCAGGCCGCCAATATCATTCACGGCGGAGGGCAGCAGGGTCAGGATCATGTACAGGTTGATGGCATGCAGCGCGACACCCGCGGCCAGAACGCAAGACTTCGCCCCGTTCGGGCCGGAAAACAGGAGCCGCCATGTCGGGGTGGATGCGCTGTTCGTGTCTGGTGTAGCGTTCATCGAATGACCTCGGGGTGCCGCGACCGGACGCTGGTCGTGGGGCCTGCCCTGGCATGCCGATGTTGTTGATAGAACCCCAAGCATGGTTGAGGTCAATGGCCCAGAAAACGAAATCTGCCGCCCTGCCGCGCGAACTGACCGTAGGTGATGTCGCCCGGCGTGCGGGGGTGCGTGTCTCGACCCTGCATTATTACGAATCCAAGGGGCTTATCACCTCCGGGCGCAACGGGGGCAACCAGCGCCGCTACCCTCGCGCGGTGCTGCGGCGTGTTGCGGTCATCCGCATTGCCCAGCGCGCCGGGCTGTCACTTTCCGAAATCAGGCAGGCCCTTGAATCCCTGCCCGATGGCCGCCAGCCCAACCGGCGCGACTGGCGGCGGCTGTCATCGGCGTGGCGGCAGTCCCTTCAGGACCGGATCGAAAACCTCGTCAAACTGCGTGACCAGCTCGAATCCTGCATGGGGTGCGGCTGTGTCTGCTTTCGGGACTGCCCGCTGCATGCCCCCGATGACGCACTGCCCGCTCCCGGGCGACTGGCGGGGGAACATGGGCCAGGTTAGACGCGTTCGTCATCCTTCAGCTTGGGCATGGCGCGGTCCGCCGTGGCCAGCAGGGCGGCGGTGAGGGGGGAGGCAAGGATAAGCCCCGGCACGCCAAGGATGGTGCCAAAGATCGTCTGTGACAGGATGGTCAGCCCCGGCGGCATCTGCACCGCGTGGCGCTGGATCAGGGGGGCCATGACATTGCCCTCGAAAAACTGGATGGCGGTGTAGAGGCCCATCACCATGAACCCCTCCCGCGTGCCCTGGGAGAGGGCGATCAGCACGGCGGGCACCGCCCCCACGAACGCGCCGATATAAGGGATGAAATTCGCCAGCCCCGCCACGACGCCCAGTGCGAGCGCCAGCGGCACGCCAATGCACCACAGCCCGATGAAGGACAGCAGCCCCACCACGGTCATGTCCAGCGCCTGTCCCGCAGTCCATGCCCACAGGGTGCGCCCTGCCGTCAGCAGCAGGTCGCGCGCTGTCCTGCGGTATTCATGCGGGACGATCCGCAGCATGCCGTTGACGTAGAGTTCGGGCGATATGGCAAAATAGAGCCCCGCGATCAGGATCACCGCCAGCGTGCCCGCCGCGCCGAAGGCGGAGGAGACGAAACCCGTCATCGACCCCGCAAGCGAGCCGAACCCGCCCCCGCCGGATGAGGGCTGGTTCCCGCCAAGGGTGGAAGGCAGGTTATCAAGGATCATGCGCCCGGTGGAGGAATGGCCCATGCTTTCCCGCAGGCTGTGGGCCTGCGTGGTCAGCGCCGTGCGCAGTTTCACGGCCTGTTCCGATATTTCGGGGCCGCTGCTCCAGATCAGGCCGGTCAGCGCGGCGATCAGCACGGTGACCACCGCCGTCAGCGCCAGCCAGTAGGGCATGCGTGTGCGCCGCTCCACGATCCCGGCCAGGTTGTGCAGGATGACGGCCACAAGGGTGGAGGCGAAGATGACCATCAGGACATCCCCCACCACCCAGATCAGCATGACCACCACGGTAATGATTACCGTCAGCCGCAGCAGGGCGTAGATGCGCGCAAGCTGGGTGGCGCGGGGGTCGGTATCGGGCGGTGTGTCCTGTCGGTGTGCTGCGCGGGGGGCAGGGGATGCCGGTGGGGGTGTGGCTGTCATCGAAATGTCCGTCTGGTATGCGGCGGGGCGGGCTGGGTGGAACGTGAACACCACAGGGGGTGAAGACCCGATAACGTATCGGAAGGCGGGCAGGCTGGACCGGAGCGGATTTCCATAAGGTTAATGCCGGGCCCGGCCCATTGCGCGCAACCGGACCGATACGGCATTGATTACCTGAGGCGTAAGCCATTCTCATCTGTCGGGAAAGGGCAGAGATGTGACCAACCCCAACATTTTTCCCGCCAGCCGGGGCCGCGCCAGTACGGCCGAGCTGGCGCTGGCGGTCAGTACGTTTGCCATCGGCACCGGGGAGTTCACGCTCATGGGCGTGCTGCCCGATCTTGCGCGGGCACTCGGGGTCAGCGTGCCGCAGGCGGGTCATGTCATCAGCGCCTATGCGCTGGGGGTTGTGGTGGGCGCGCCGCTTATCGCCACCATTGGCGCGCGCATGGACCGGCGCAGGCTGCTGCTGGTGCTCATGGCGGTGTTTGTAGCGGGGAATCTGGCATCCGCCCTTTCACCGGGATACGGCGCGCTGTTCTGCATGCGCTTCGTGACGGGGCTGCCACATGGGGCATTTTATGGTGTCGCGGCACTGGTCATGGCGGCCATGGCCGACCCGGTGCGCCGGGGCCGGGCGGTGGGCAGCGTGTTCGTGGGGCTGACCGTGGCCCATGTGGTGGGGGTGCCACTGACCACATGGGGCGGGCAGGTGCTGGGGTGGCGCGCGATGTACGGGGTGATCGCACTCATGGGCCTGCTTGGTCTTGTCCTGATTGCGCGTAACGTGCCCGACATGGCGGCAGGCCCCGCCAGTTCGCCGCTGCGCGAACTGGGCGTGCTCAGGCGCCCGCAGGTATGGTTCACGCTTGCCACCGGGGCCATCGGATTTGGCGGCATGTTCTGCGTGGGCACCTACATGACCGAGGTGCTGCTTACGGTCACCCATGCGCCCGGTCCCGTGGTGCCGCTGGCCCAGTCGCTGTGGGGCATGGGCATGGTGGCGGGCAATATCGCGGGCAGCAGGCTGGTTGATGTCAGCCCCGCGCGGGCGATTGTCGTGACACTGGCGGGCAGCACGCTCATGTCCTGCCTGTTCGCGCTGTGCGCGGGCGCAATGGTTCCGGTGCTGCTGGTCATAAGCCTTATGGGTGGTGTCATCGCGCTGCTGCCCGCCCTGCAGACACGGCTTATGGATGTCACGCCGGATGCGCAGGTGCTGGCCGCCACCCTCAACCATTCCGCCGTCAATATCGCCAATGCCTTTGGCGCGTGGCTGGGCGGGGCGGTGATCGCCGCGGGTTATGGCGCGCAGTCCGTGGGCTGGGCGGGGGCGGCCCTGTCCGGCGCGGGGCTGGTGGTGTTCAGCGTGGGCCTGCTGGCGCAGCATATGGGGGGCCGCCGCGTCCCGGCCTGATGTGGGGGCGCGTCAGTCCGCGCTGGCGGCTTCCAGTTCCGTTTCGGCTTCCAGCCAGTCTTCCTCCGCCCGGTCGTGCTCGCGTGCGATGGCGGCGAGGCGGGTGTTGAGCGCGGTGACTTCCTCCGCCTTGCCGCTTTCATACAGTTTCGGGTCGGCCAGCCTTGCCTCCAGCTTCGTGCGTTCGGCCACGAGGCGCGCCATGAGCTGTTCGGCATCGCGGATGCGCCTGCGCAGCGGGGCCACGGCCTTGCGGGCCTCGGCGCGTTCGCGGCGGTCATCGCGTTTCGGGGTGGCCGTGGGGCGGGTGGCGTCATTGGCTGTTGCGGCACGCGCGCGCTCACCCAGCCATGTGCGGTATTCCGCCATGTCCCCGTCAAAGGTGCGGACCGTGCCATCCCCCACCAGCCACAGCCGGTCCGCCACCAGTTCAACCAGGTGCGGGTCATGGCTGATCAGCAGGACCGCGCCCTCAAAAGCCGCCAGCGCGCGGATCAGCGCATCACGGGCATCAAGGTCAAGGTGGTTGGTCGGTTCATCAAGGATCAGCAGGTGCGGGGCGTCGCGCGTGGCCAGCGCCAGCAGCAGGCGGGCCTTCTCCCCGCCGGACAGGTCGCGCGTGACCGTTTCTGCCCGTTCCGCGTCCAGCCCGAAACGGGCAAGCTGTGCGCGCACGGCGGGCGGCGTGGCGTCAGGCAGGGCGCGGGCCATGTGGTCCACGGGGGATTCGTCGGGGCGCAGTTCCTCGGCCTGATGCTGGGCGAAATACCCGACCTTCAGCTTCGGGCTGTGCTGGATGGTGCCCGACTGTGGCGCGAGCCTGCCCGCCACCAGCTTGGCGAAGGTGGATTTGCCATTGCCGTTGGCGCCCAGCAGGGCGATCCGGTCTTCCATGTCGATGCGCAGCGACAGGTTGGACAGGATGGTGCGCGAGCCATACCCGGCCGAAACCCGCTCCATGGTCAGCATGGGTGGCGGCAGGGCGGAGGGTTCGGGGAAAGAGAACTGGCTGGGCGCGTCTTCCACCACGCTTTCAATCTGGGGCAGTTTTTCCAGCGCCTTCAGTCGGGCCTGCGCCTGACGGGCCTTTGTGGCCTTGGCGCGGAAACGGTCCACAAAGGACTGCATGTGCGCCCGGCGGGCATTGATGCGCTCGGTCATGCGGGCCTGCTGCAGGGCCTGCTCGGTGCGGATGCGCACGAATTCCTCATACCCGCCGGGCGTCAGGGTCAGCTTGCCCCGGTCCAGATGGGCGATGGCGTCCACCGCGCGGTCCAGCAGGCCGCGGTCATGGCTGACGATCAGCGCAGCACCCGAAAAGCGCGCCAGCCAGTTTTCCAGCCAGATGGTGGCTTCCAGGTCCAGGTGGTTGGTGGGCTCATCCAGCAAAAGCAGGTCGGGGTTGAGGAACAGTGCGGTGGCCAGCGCCACGCGCATCCGCCACCCGCCCGAAAAGTCGGAGACGGGGCGCGCCTGTGCAGCGGCGTCGAACCCCAGCCCGGACAGGATGGCGGCGGCACGCGCGGGTGCGCTGTGGGCATCTATGGCCAGCAGGCGTTCGTGGATATCGGCCACGCGGGCAGGGTCGGTGCAGGTTTCGGATTCGGCCAGCAGGGCCGTGCGCTCGACATCGCCCGCCAGCACGGTATCAAGCAGGGAGCCATACCCGGTGGGCGCTTCCTGCCGGATGCGGGCCATGCGCGCGCGGGCGGAGAGGTGGATGCTACCGCCATCGGGTGCGATATCCCCCGCGATTGCGGCCAGCAGCGTCGATTTGCCTGCTCCGTTGCGGCCGACAAGGCCGATCTTGCGGCCCGGGTCAACACTCAGGCTGGCCCCGTCAAGCAGGGTGCGGCCTGCAATGCGCAGGGTCAGATCAGATATGACAAGCAGGCTCACGGGCGGAAAACTCCGGCAATATGGGGGACATGGCTGGTTTCGTGCGGGTTGTACCTACCAGTCCGTGGCGATATGCTCTAGATGGCCCTTGTAAGGTGATGTCGGCCTGTAACCAATGCCGGGCCGACAGATTTCCGAACCTGTTTGAAAGGATCTGTCCCATGGCAGTTGAACGTACCCTCTCCATCCTGAAGCCCGACGCGACCCGCCGCAACCTGACCGGCAAGATCAATGCCGTGTTTGAAGAGCATGGCCTGCGCATCGTGGCGCAGAAGCGCATCCAGCTGACCCCGGCCACTGCCGGTGCGTTCTATGCGGTGCACAAGGAACGCCCGTTCTACAACGATCTGGTGTCCTTCATGATCTCCGGCCCGGTTGTGGTGCAGGTGCTCGAAGGCGAGAACGCCGTGGCGAAGAACCGCGACGTGATGGGTGCCACCGACCCGAAGAAGGCCGAAGCCCACACCATCCGCGCGAAGTTTGCCGAAAGCATCGAGGCGAATTCCGTCCATGGCTCCGACAGCCTGGAAAACGCGAAGAACGAAATCGCGTTCTTCTTCGCCGGCACCGAAATCCTGCCCTGATCCGGGTGGAACGGTAGCGGGGTGGGGCGTCTGTCCCACTCCCATAAAAAAAGCTGGCTTCGTGCCAGCTTTTTTTATGCCCAAAATGGCATGTGCCCCGTCATGTCAGGCCAGCGGGGCAAGGTATTTTCATACAGACAGCAGGCAGTCCGTTTCATGCGGTTCCGGCGCGGTGCGGGGGGCCAGCACGTGATGCAGGGCGGCGGGGTAGAGCCTGTGTTCCTGCCGCAATACACGCGCGGCCAGCGTATCGGGCGTATCACCCGCCAGCACGGGCACGGCGGCCTGCCCCAGTATCGGGCCTTCGTCCATGCCTTCGGTAACAAGGTGCACGGTGCAGCCATGGATGCGCACCCGGCTTTCCAGCGCACGCTCATGCGTGTGCAGCCCCGCGAAGGCAGGCAGCAGGCTGGGATGGATATTGAGCATCCGCCCCGCCCATGCCGTGGTCAGGAACGGCGTGAGCAGGCGCATGTAACCGGCAAGGCAGACATACTCCACCCCCGCCGCGCGCAGGGCGGCGTCCAGCGCGCGTTCATGGGCCTCACGGTCACGGCGGTAGGGACGGTGGTCAATGGCATGTGCTTCCAGCCCCGCCGCGCGCGCGACCTCCAGCCCCGGCGCGTCGGGGTTGTTGCTCAGCACAAGGGCGATCCGGGCCGGATAGTCGGGCCGGGCGCACGAATCGATCAGGGCGCGCATGTTGCTGCCGCGCCCGCTGATCAGGATCGCGATCGGTGTCTTTTTCATCGGGCTCAAGGTCAGTCGCGCAGGGCGGGCAGGCCATCAAAGGCCAGCGTGGCCGGGCTGTCGGGTGTTTCGGCCTGCGTGATCGTGCCGATGACAAAGGCCTGCTGACCGCGCTGCGCCAGGTGCGCAAGTGCCGCCGCGCTGTCGCGCACCACCAGCACCATGCCGATGCCGCAGTTGAACACGCGCAGCATTTCCTCGGTCGTGACATTGCCCATGCTGGCCAGCCACTGGAACACGGGCGGGATCGGCCAGCTTGCCCCGTCCACCACGGCGCGCACGCCCTTTGGCAGCACGCGCGGCAGGTTGCCCGGCAGGCCGCCGCCGGTAATGTGTGCAGCCCCCATGAGCAGCCCGGCCCGGTGCAGGTCAAGGACGGGGTGAACGTAGAGCGTGGTGGGCGTCATCAGCGTCTGGCCCAGTGTCTGGCCATCCGCGAACGGGCAGGGCGCGTCCCATGCCAGCCCGCTGCGCGTGACGATGTTGCGCACAAGCGAGAAGCCGTTGGAATGGACCCCGGCCGAAGGCAGGCCGATCAGCGTATCACCGGGCTGGATCGCGCCGGGCAGCAGCGCCGTGCGCTCCGCCGCGCCAACCGAGAATCCGGCCAGGTCATAATGGCCGGGTGCGTACATGCCCGGCATTTCCGCCGTCTCGCCCCCCACCAGCGCGCAGCCTGATTCCGCGCAGCCTTTGGCTATACCGCGCACCACCTTGGCCGCGTCCTCGATGGAAAGCTTGCCGGTGGCGAAATAGTCCAGGAAGAACAGCGGGGTGGCGCCCTGTACCACCAGGTCGTTCACGCACATGGCGACAAGGTCGATGCCCACCGTCTCGTGCAGCCCGCTTTCAATGGCGATCATGAGCTTGGTGCCCACGCCATCGGTGCAGGAAACGAGGATGGGGTCGGAAAAACCGGCGGCCTTCAGGTCAAACAGCGCGCCGAACCCGCCAAGCCCGCCCATGGTGCCGGGGCGGTCCGTTGCCTTCGCCGCGGGCTTGATGACCTCGACAAGGGCGTCACCTGCGGCAATGTCCACCCCGGCGTCACGGTAGGTGGCGCCTGGCGCGGTGGCGGAGAGAGCGGTGGGCTGGCTGGGGGTGGACGTCATGCGGCGGGCCTTTGTGTAATCAAACTATCACTTTCCCGGACTCCCGCGGGCAGGCTATGGAAACCACAGCACGGGACCGGGATCGAACGGACTTCCGGCTTTCTTTACGTCAAGGCGGGGCAACGCACAAAGCGGTGGTTGGGTGCACGAAGCTGAAAATGAATGAAAACACGGTTGCCGGCGCGATCGGGCAGCTTGTGTTGCCGTTTGCCCACACGCCCCGGTTCGCTGCCCATGACTTTGTCTTTTCACCCGCAAGTGCGGCGGCCCGTAGCTGGCTGCTCGGTCCCACGCCGTGGCCTGAACGCAGGCTGGCGCTGTGGGGGGCGGCTGGCACCGGCAAGACCCATTTGCTGGAAATGTGGGCCAGCCGGCACGATGCGCTGATGCTGCAGGGGCGTCGGCTGTCGCATGCGCATGTCGCGGCACTGTTCACCGCCGGGGCGGGGGGGAATCCCGTCATGGCGCTGGCGCTGGACGGGGCGGATGACTGTCGGGACGAGCGCGCCCTGCTGCACCTGCTCAACACCACGCGGGAGCAGGGGATTGCCCTGCTCATGGGTGGCCGGGCGGCCCCGGCGCGCTGGCCCGTGGCGCTGCCCGACCTGGCCAGCAGGCTGCGGGCGACCATGGCGGTGGCCATAGGCCAGCCGGGTGATGGCGTATTGCGCGTGCTGCTGCTGCGGCTGCTGGCCGAGCGGCAGATCGTCGTCTCACAGCCGGTGGTGGAGTGGCTGCTGCGCCGCCTGCCGCGCACCGCGCTGGCCATGCAGGAAGCCGCGCGCAGGCTGGACCATGCCGCCATGGCGGCGGGCACGCCCGTCACCCGCGCCCTTGCGGCCCGGGCGCTGGCCGACATGCTGGTGGCGGACGGCATCAGACCCGAAACCTGAACATCCATGCCCGCAAGCTCTGGCCAAGGGCGCTGCCGGTGGCCTAGAGTCGCGTAAACAAGAATACCACCCCGAACGGGAGATGATCCATTGGCCAGAACGCCACGCACCCCCTCCACCGCACCACGGGCGCCGCGCCCCCGCAGGCGCGCCGTAAGCGGGCGGCAGGTCGCGTTGCGTGAACCGGCGGAGCCATTGCCCGACGCCACATCGCCCGCGCGGTTCATCAACCGCGAACTGTCATGGCTCGATTTCAACCAGCGTGTGGTGGAGGAGGCCGACAACCCCCGCAATCCGCTGCTGGAACGGGTGCGTTTCCTGTCGATCAGCGCCAGCAACCTTGATGAATTCTATTCCGTGCGCATCGCCGGGCTGGTGGGGCAGGTGCGTGAGGGATTGGTCCGTACCTCGCCCGACGGGCTGACCCCCCAGCAGCAGCTTGCCGCCGTGCGCGAACGCACGGGGCGGCTGCTGCAGGAACAGCAGCGGATCTGGCGCGACCTCCAGCGCGAGCTGGAGGGGGCGGGCATCGTGGTGTGTGATGAGGTCTCCTTCACCCCCGAGGAACAGGCCTGGCTGGAAAACTGCTTCATGGAGCGCGTGTTCCCCGTGCTCACGCCGCTAGCCATAGACCCCGCCCACCCGCTGCCCTTCATCCCCAACATGGGCATCGCGCAGGCGCTGCGGCTCATGAATGCCGAAACCGGGCATTTCGTGATGGAGGCGCTGATCCTGCTGCCCGCGCGGATCGAACGCTTCATCCGGCTGCCCGCGGCCCTGTCGCCGCCGGGGGTGACGCGCTTCATCCTGCTTGAGCGGCTGATCGTCATGTGCATCGACCGCCTGTTCCCCGGCCTTGTGGCGGGGGAATGGGGTGTGATGCGCGTGGTGCGCGATACGGATGTGGAATTCGAGGATGAGGCCGAGGACCTGGTCCGCTCCTACGAATCGGCCCTCAAGCGGCGCAGGCGTGGCGTGGTGATCCATCTGGACATCGAATCCCGCATGCCAGAGGACCTCGCCCGCTCCATGGCGACCGACCTGGCGCCCCCGCCTGATGAGGTCTTTGTCCAGTCCGGGCTGATCGGGGTGGTCGATCTCAAGCAGCTTATCGTCGATGACCGGCCCGACCTGCTGTTTCCCGCCTATACCCCGCGCTTTCCCGAACGGATCGTTGATTGCGGCGGGGACTGCTTCGCCGCAATCCGCGCGCGTGACATGATCGTCCACCACCCGTTTGAAAGTTTTGATGTGGTGGTGCAGTTCCTGCGGCAGGCGGCCATTGACCCCGCCGTGGTGGCGATCAAGCAGACGCTGTACCGCACATCGCGCGACAGCCCCATCGTCAAGGCCCTGATCGAAGCGGCGGAGGCGGGCAAGGCCGTGACCGCCATGGTCGAACTGCGCGCCCGCTTTGATGAGGAGGCGAACATCCGCCTTGCCCGCGTGCTGGAAGCGGCCGGGGTGCAGGTGGTCTTCGGTTTTTCGGACCTGAAGACGCACGCCAAGCTCAGCCTCGTGGTGCGGCGCGAGGGGGGGAGCCTGCGCTCCTACGCCCATTTCGGCACGGGCAACTACCACCCCATCACCGCGCGAATTTACACGGACCTGTCGTTTTTCACCTGCAACCCGGAACTGGTGCGCGATTCGGCACGGCTGTTCAACTACATGACCGGCTACGCCATGCCCGCGCGGATGGAGGCGATTGCGTTCTCCCCCGTCACCATCCGCCGCACGCTTGAGGAACTGATCGCGGGCGAGATCGCGCATGCGCAGGCGGGACGGCCCGCGCAGATATGGCTCAAGATGAACTCGCTGGTTGATCCCGACCTGATCGACCGGCTTTATGCCGCGTCGTGCGCCGGGGTGCGGATTACGGCGGTGGTGCGTGGCATCTGCTGCCTGCGGCCCGGTGTTCCGGGCCTGTCGGAGCATATCAAGGTCAAGTCGATTGTCGGGCGCTTTCTGGAACATGCGCGCATCTACGCCTTTGGCGACGGGCACCGCCTTCCGTCAAAGCAGGCGAAGCTGTACATCTCCTCGGCGGACTGGATGCAGCGCAACATGGACTGGCGGGTGGAAAGCATGGTGCCCATGCTCGACCCGCAGGTGCATGCCCGTGTGCTGGAACAGATCATGATGATTGACCTCAAGGACAACCTTCAGTCATGGGTTCTACAGCGTAATGGTGTCTGGCGGCGACTGGAGCCGGGGCGGCGGCCGTTTTCGTCGCATGAATATTTCATGGAGCATCCCGGCCATCCGGGGCGCGGCACGGGGGGCGGGGATGCGCCCATCCGGGTCAGTGCCTCCCAGCCCTGGCATGCGGAACCGATCATTGAGGACTGAGGATTACGGCATGGATGCGGTCATGGCAGCGCGGACGGGCAACATATGGGGCCGGATGTGAAAGTTTCTGGCGGGTTTCGCCGCTCGGCGGTGATAGATCTGGGCTCCAATTCTGTCCGGCTCGTGGTGTTTGACGGTATTTCGCGCAACCCGATGCCCATCTTCAACGAGAAGGTGGTGCTGCGTCTGGGCCGTGGCCTGAACGCGACGGGTCACCTGAACGAGGAAGCCGTGCCGCTGGCCATGGAGGTCATGGCCCGTTTCAACGCCATTGCGCGCGGGATGGAGGCAAGCCCCTTCGAGGTGCTGGCCACCGCCGCCGTGCGTGACGCCACCAACGGCCCCGAATTCGTGGCGGGCCTGAAATCGCGCCTGCCCGGCGTGCCGATCCGCATACTGAGCGGGGAGGAGGAAGCCGATTATTCCGCCACCGGCGTGCTGTGCGGCATACCGGACGCCAACGGGCTGGTCGCGGATATTGGCGGTGGCTCGCTGGAGCTGATCCGGCTGGAAAACGGGCGCAAGCTCAATGCCTGCACCCTGCCGCTGGGCGTGATCCGGCTTAATGAGCGCGCGGGCGGCGATCTGGCTCGTGCGCGCGCGCTGACCGATGCCGATCTGGCCGGGGTTGGCTGGCTGGATGATGTGCGCGGGCAGGACCTCTACCTTGTGGGCGGGGCGTTCCGGGCGCTGGCGCGCATGCAGATCGTGCGTACGTCCTATCCGCTCAATATCGTGCATCTGTATCATCTCAATCCTGATACGGCGCGCGAGATGGCAGACTGGATCGTTGGCGCGGGCAAGCGCTCGCTCGAACGCCTGCCCGGCGTGCCCCGCAAGCGGCTGGAAGATGCGCCATACGCCGCCACCGTGCTGCGCAGGCTCATGCGGCGCACGCAGTCGGCGGGGCTGGTCTTCTGTGTCGATGGCCTGCGCGAAGGGTGGTACATGCGCAATGTCGCCGCCAGCGTTGCGGGCAATGACGCGCAGGAGGCGGTCGCGCGCGAGATGTGCGGCATGCTGGGCCGCAGCATGACCCTGCCGGTAAGGCTGGCGGACTGGACCGCGCCGCTCTTCCCCGATGAGGGGCAGGTGGCCCGGCAACTGCGCAGCGTGGCGTGCTGGCTGTCGGATGTCGGTGCGCATGACCACCCCGAATACAGGGCGGAGCAGACCTATCTGCGCATCCTGCGCATGCAGGGGGTGGGCTTTACCCATCAGGCGCGGGCCTTCCTGTCGCTTACGCTTGCGGTGCGTTACGGGGCCGACCTGTCGGTGCCCTATCTCCAGCCCTCGCGGCAACTGCTGGATCAGGTGCAGTTCGCACGCGCCGTGGCGCTGGGGCAGGCCCTGCGGCTGGCCTATACCGTCAGTGGCGGGACCGAGGCGCTGCTGGACGGCACGCGACTGGAATGTGATGGGGGCACGCTCTCGCTGCATTTTGCGCCGGGGCGTGACGTTGTACAGGGTGAAAGCGTGCGCCGCAGGCTGGAACGTCTGGGTGGTGCGCTGGGCATGTCCGTCAGGATTCGTGATCACTGAACGGGCGGGGCCTGACAGTGATGATGACCAACCGGGGCGGACATGGCAGATGGGCATACGGCATGGACATACGCGCGACCTGCTGCTGATTCGTGGCGGTACCGTTGTTACGGGTCAGGCCAGCCTGTGCGTGGATGTGCTGTGTGGCGGCGTAGGTGAGATACTGGCCGTCGGGCCTGACCTTGAGGTGCCTATAGGCTGTCAGGTCATTGATGCCGGTGGCCTGCTGGTCATGCCCGGTGGCGTGGACTCGCTGACCGGTATCGGGGCGGATGCCGCAGGCTTTGCCCGCACGGTCGAGGCGCTGGCAGGCGGCACGACTACCATTCTTGATGTCATGCGGCCCACGGGCGATCTGGCCACGGCGTGGCGGGACTGGCGGCACGCCGCGCGGCAGGCCTGTACGGATGTGGGGCTGCACATGCTGCTGCCCGATGATTCGGCCCCGGTCATGCAGGCCATGGACGGGCTGGTGGCGCGGCACGGTGTCAATTCCTTCCGCCTGTCCATGGCGGAGGGGATGGAGGATGGCGCGGTCATGCGGCTTGCCGGCCATGCCGCGGGCCTAGGTGCCTTGTGCATGATCGAGGCCCAGAACGCCCAGGCCATGGCCTGCCTGCGCGCGGAGCTGGATGCGGCGGGGATTACGGGGGGCGAGGCTTGCCTGTTCGCCGCCCCTCCGCCCGTGGAGGTGGAGGCGACGAACCGCGCCATCATGCTGGCGGGGCTGAAGGGCGCGCCGGTGCAGGTGGGGCCGGTTTCCACCGCTGGCGCGGTTGCCGCCCTTGCCGCCGCCCGCTTGCGTGGGCAGCGGGTGGACGGGCTTGTACTCGCCGCGCATCTGGTGCTGGATGAAACCGTGTATGACCCGGATGGTCAGGCGGAGCATGACCCCTACATCACGCTGCCGCCCTTTCGTGACGGCAGCCACCGCCATGCGCTGTGGGGGGCGCTGGTTTCGGGCAGTCCGGGCATGGTCGCCAGCGGTTTTTCCCCGGCCGGACAGGGTTCGGGGGCGGGCCTTGCGGAACGCATGCGTGTGCTCTGGCAGCATGGCGTGCGTTCAGGGCTGCTGAGTGCCGAGGAATTCGTCTGCCTTACATCAGAGGCAGCGGCCCGCGCCTTCAACATCTATCCGCGCAAGGGGGCGATCATGCCCGGCGCGGATGCCGATATCGTCCTGTGGGACCCTGATGCCGAGGAAACCCGCCCCGCCGATACGGGTTGCCTGTACGCGGGCGTTACGCTGGGGGGCAGGGCGGTGCATGTCCTGCGTGGTGGCGTGACGGTGTGGAAGGATGATGCGCCATGCGTGGCGGGTGGCCATGGGGCCTATGTGCCGCGCCCGGCCTTTCGCCCCGCCCTGTCGGCGCGGATGCGGCATGCCGCGCGGCTGTCGCTGCGGGCGGGGCGTTCATAGGGGATCGTTTCGGTTCTGACTTCCTTTTGTACGGGATGACAATGTAAGATCGCGTCCCATATATTACGGACCAACACAAAATGGCTGTTCCGGCTGTCTGCCTTGAGGGGGGTGAGGCGGTCCAGTAGCCACGATAGAGGGAACAGATTTGACGGGGATCAGACACGACATCCGTTTCTATGTCGGAAACGAATGTCATACGCTGGCGGATGTGTCGCCAACGCGCACACTGCTTGACTGGCTGCGCGAGGATCGCGGCCTGACCGGTACCAAGGAAGGCTGTAACGAGGGCGACTGCGGCGCCTGCACCGTGCTGGTGGTCCGGCTGGAGGGCGAGCGGCTGGTCTGGCGCGCGGTCAATGCCTGCATCCAGTTCGTTTCCATGCTGGATGGCGCGCAGGTCCTGACGATCGAGGACATTCGCGCCCCCGATGGCACGCTGCACCCCGTGCAGCAGGCCATGGTTGACCAGCATGGCTCGCAATGCGGCTTCTGCACGCCGGGCTTTGTCATGTCCATGGTCGCGGGCCGCAAGGCCGATGGTCTGGCGCAGGACGAACGCCATATTGATGACATGCTGGCGGGCAACCTGTGCCGCTGCACGGGGTATGCGCCCATCGTGCGCGCCATGCGGCAGGCCATGCAGGCAGGGCCTGACCATTTCGATGCCATGGCGCAGGACATGGCCGAACGGCTGCGCGGGCTGCGCGACGGGGCCGATGTTGAGATCAGCGGGCCTGCAGGCCGCCTGACAATCCCGGCCACGGCGGATGCGCTGGCCCGCATACTGGTCGAGAACCCCGATGCCCGCATCGTGGCGGGGGCGACCGATGTGGGGCTGTGGGTCACCAAGGGGCTGCGCGTCCTGCCGCATCTCGTCCCGATTGGCCAGATCGCGGAACTGCGCCGCATCACGCGCGGGCAGGACGCCCTTTATATCGGTGCCGCCGTGACATGGCAGGAAGCACGCGCCGCGCTGGCGGAAATCCTGCCCCAGCCCGATGCGGAGGTGATCCGTCGCATCGGTTCGGTGCAGGTGCGCAACGCGGGGACGGTGTGCGGCAACATCGCCAACGGATCACCCATTGGCGACGGGCCGCCAATGCTGATCGCGGCGGGGGCCATGCTGCACCTGCGCCGTGGCGACGTGCGCCGCACCATCGCGCTGGAAGATTTCTTTGTTGATTACGGCAAGCAGGATCGCGCGCCCGGTGAGTTCGTGGAGGGTGTCAGCATCCCGCTGCCCGACCCGCAGACCGTGATCCGCGCATGGAAAATCTCCAAGCGGTTCGATCAGGACATTTCCGCCGTTCTGGGGGCATTCTCGCTTACCCTTGCGCCCGATGGCACCATTACCCGCGCGCGGGTGGCCTTTGGCGGCATGGCGGCCACGCCGCGCCGCGCATCGCGCACCGAAGCCGCGCTGGAAGGCCATAAATGGGATGAAACCACGCTGGAGGCCGCCCGCCAGGCAATAATGGAGGATTTTGCCCCCATTACCGACATGCGGGCGAGTGACTGGTACCGTCGTACCGTCGCCGCCAATCTGCTGACCCGGCTTTACGCCGATTGCGGGCCGGAGGGTGCGCGCGCGCCGATCAGCGTCAATTCCGCCTGCACAGCCGCCGGAGAACATGCCCATGGCTGATGGAAACACTTTCCCCGCCGCCGCCCCTACGGCGGAAAACGGTATCGTCGCGGGCGGGGCCACGCGCAGCCTGCGCCATGAAAGTGCGGCCATGCATGTGCAGGGCAGCGCCAGCTATATCGACGACCTGCCCGAGCCGCGCGGCACCCTGCACCTGGTGCCGGGGCTGAGCGCGCGCGCCCATGCCCGCGTCCTGTCCATGGATCTGGATGCCGTGCGGGAGGCGGAGGGCGTGGTTGGCGTCTATACGGCCGCCGACATTCCCGGCGAAAACCAGATCAGCCCGGTGGGCAAGGGTGATGAGCCGCTGCTGGCGTCGGATCTGGTCTCCTTTTACGGCCAGCCGCTGTTTGTTGTCGCCGCCACCACGCGGGGTGCTGCACGGCGCGCCGCGCGTCTGGCGCGGGTGGAGTATGAGGACCTGCCCGCCATCCTGAACGTGGCGCAGTCGCGTGAGGCGGGCAGCCCCATGGTATGGCGCCCGATGGAAATGAAGCGCGGCGATGCCGTGGGCGCGCTGGAACATGCCCCGCGCCGGCTTTCGGGCCGGATTACGGTGGGCGGGCAGGAGCATTTCTACCTCGAGGGACAGGTCGCCTTCGCCCGGCCGGGGGAGGAGGGGGAGGTTCATGTCATTTCCTCCACCCAGCACCCGACCGAAACCCAGCACATGATTGCCCATGTGCTTGACCGCCCGGCCAACCTTGTCACGACCGAGATACGGCGCATGGGCGGCGGCTTTGGCGGCAAGGAAACGCAGGCCAATACCTGCGCCTGCCTTGCGGCACTGGTGGCCGACCTGACCGGGCGGCCCGCCAAGATGCGCCTTGACCGCGATGACGACATGACCATGACCGGCAAGCGGCATGACTTCGTGATTGATTACGATGTCGGCTATACCGATGAAGGCCGGATTGTCGCGGTGGACATGGTGCTGGCCGCGCGCTGCGGCTGGTCGGCCGACCTGTCCGGGCCGGTGATCGACCGCGCCCTGTTCCATGCCGATAACGCCTATTTCTATCCTGACGTGCGCCTGCGCTCCGAACCGCTGCGCACCAACACGCAGTCCAATACCGCCTATCGCGGCTTTGGTGGCCCGCAGGGCGTTGTCGCGGCCGAGCGCGTGATCGAGGAAATCGCGTTTGCCACCGGCCTTGACCCGCTGGAAGTACGCCTGCGCAACGTGTACGGCACGCATGACCGTAACGTCACACCCTACAACATGGTGGTCGAGGATTCGATCAGCGCCGAGCTGGTGCCCCAGTTGGCCCGGCGCTGCGATTACGCCCGTCGGCGCGAAGCCGCCCGTGCGTTCAACGCCACCAGCCCGTACCTGCGCCGGGGCATTGCGCTGACCCCGGTCAAATTCGGCATCTCCTTTACCGCCACCCACTTCAATCAGGCTGGCGCGCTGGTTCATGTCTATACCGATGGCTCGGTGCAGGTGAACCATGGCGGCACCGAAATGGGGCAGGGCCTGCATACCAAGATGGTGCAGGTGGCCATGCGCGAATTCGGGCTGGGCAGCGACCAGGTGCGCATTACCGCCACCACGACCGGCAAGGTGCCCAATACTTCGGCTACCGCTGCTTCCTCCGGGGCGGACCTGAACGGCATGGCCGTGCAGGACGCGGTGCGCCGCATCAAGCGCAGGCTGGTCGCCTTTGCCGCTGCCCACTGGAACGTGGCGGAAGACGCGGTGCGATTCCTACCTGACGGGGTACATCTGGGGGAGAAGGTCATTCCCTTCTCGCACCTGACACGGCAGGCCTATTTCGCGCGCGTGTCCCTGTCGGCCAACGGGTTCTACAAGACCCCGAAAATCTCGTGGAACGGGGAGACCGGGCAGGGACGTCCCTTTTACTACTTCGCCTATGGTGCGGCCTGTTCGGAGGTGGTGATCGACCTGCTGACGGGTGAGACAAAGATTGAGCGTGTCGATATCCTGCATGACGCGGGCGAGTCGCTTAACCCGGCGCTGGACATCGGCCAGGTGGAAGGGGGCTTCGTGCAGGGGGCTGGCTGGCTGACCTGTGAGGAACTGGTGTGGGACAAGGCGGGCCGCCTGCGCACGCACGCGCCCAGCACCTATAAAATCCCCGCCTGTTCGGACCGGCCCCGCATCTTCAACGTGGAACTGTTGCAGAACGCGCCGAACCGGGAACAGACCATCTTCCGGTCCAAGGCCGTGGGGGAGCCGCCCTTCGTGCACGGGGTGTCGGTCTTCATGGCCATATCGGATGCGCTGGCCAGTCTGGATGACTACCGCACATGCCCACGGCTCGATGCGCCCGCAACACCGGAGATGATCCTGCGCACGGTGGCGCGCATGCGCCACGGCGACGTAACCGCCGCCTGAAACCATGAGCATGACAATGCGCGCGGACCTGGAGCGATGGCGGCATGAAGGCCAGCTCATCGCCCGGATCAGCGTGTCCGCCGCGCGCGGCTCCACCCCGCGGGAGGCGGGCACGTTCATGCTGGTCACGCCCACGGCCCTGACCGGCACGATTGGCGGGGGGGAACTGGAATGGAACGGCATCCACCGCGCCCGTGAACTGCTGGCCGGTGGCGGGCAGGCGGTTGACCTGCGCATAAGTCTGGGCGGCAATTCCGGGCAGTGCTGCGGTGGTGAGATCATGCTGACGCTGGACCTGCCCGACGCGGCGGAACTGGACCGGATCATGGCCGGGCTGGAACGTCAGCGCATGGAGGAACCGCTGCTGCTGCTGTTTGGTGCGGGGCATGTGGGCCGTGCGCTGGCCCATGTGCTCGCGCCCCTGCCGCTGCGGCTGGCATGGTGCGATTCGCGGCCGGAGGAATTCGGCCCCGTCATTCCCCCCGGCGTCATGGTGCATGATGACGGGAACTGGGAAAGGCTGGTGGCCAGCGCCCCGGCGGGATCGGGCGCGCTGGTCCTGACCCAGAGCCATGCACTTGACAGCCTGATTGTTGCGTCCATCCTCGAACGCGGTGACTTTGGTTATGTCGGGCTGATCGGCTCACGGACCAAGCGCCGCCGGTTCGAGGCGGGCTTCCGCCAGATCGGCCTGCCGGAGGAACGTATCGCCACCATGACCTGCCCGATAGGGGACAGGGGGGTCCGTGACAAGCGCCCCCCCGTGATCGCGGCCCTGGTGGCGGCGGAAATCGTCACGCATTTCCTGCACCATGCGCAGGCTGATGGTGATGCAGATGAGGTGACAGGACCTGATGAGTGATCCGCTGGCCCGCACGCCACGCATGATGCGCCTGCATGCGCGTGGCATTTCCTATTTCAATGCCGTGCGGGAATGTCGTTCCATCCGCGAGGCGGCGCGGCGGCTCAATGTCACGCCTTCGGCCCTGACGCGCCAGCTTGCGCAGATGGAGGCCGAAATCGGCGCGCCACTGTTCGACCGCCTGCCCGATGGCATGGTCCTGACGGAGGTGGGCAACATCATGGCCCGCCATATCGTGACCGTCATGCAGGACGCCGCGCGGACGGAGGAACAGATCAACGCACTCTCCGGCCGGCATGACGGGCGGCTGCGCATCATGGCGGTGGAAGGGATCGCGGGCCAGCTCCTGCCCGCGCTGCTGGGGCGGATCATCGCGGCCTTCCCCTCGGTTGAACTGCATGTGGAAGTGGGGGCGCCCAAGACCATCGTTTCAGCCTTGCAGGACGGGCGGGTCGATCTGGGCATCGCGTTCTCGCTGGCCCTCCACCCCGAACTGCGGCGGGTGGCGGTGGCGCATTTTCCCGTGGGGGCGGTGGTACGCACCGATCACCCGCTGGCGGGGCTGCGCACCGTCACGATAGAGGAATGTATCGCCTACCGGCTGATCCTGCCCACGCGCACCCTGTCACTGTACCGGGTGATGGAACCCATGCTGCGCCCGTGGCAGGACCAGCTTAACGTGGTGCTGCATACCGGGTCGATCGAACTGACCAACCGCATGGTGCAGGCCGGGGTGGGGCTGGCGTTCCAGTCCCCGCTGGCCATAGGCGTGCAGCCGGGGCAGGAGGAACTGCTGCGGCACGTGCCGCTGCGCGATACCCGCGCGGTGACCGATCTGGGCGCCTATGTGCGTGAATCCCGCTGGCTGCCGCCATTGCTGGAGACGGTGATCGAGGAACTGCGCCTTGAACTGCGCCGGATACAGGGCGTGGGCGACGAGCGTGTTGTCTGATGCGCGTTGCGTTTTAGGCAACGGAACGGTCAAATCATTATACTAGACGAAACACCCCCCCACCTGATTAGATTTACACATCATGGTGCGGTTGGGGGAAAATCCGCATGGCGTCGGGGGACGCCATGCAGGACTGCATCAGTAACACATAAATAAGACGGGGATCCGCAGATGGACACCACTACGCAGGCAACTGCCGGCGGGCTCGCAGCACTGGATGCGGCAGTGCGCCGTGACCTGGACATTATCCGTTATCCCCGCAAGGAATGGACGCCGCAGCTTGAGCACAAGGGCCAGCGCGTTCTGGACGTCGCCATTATCGGCGCGGGACAGGGCGGGCTTGCCACCGCATTCGCGCTCAAGCGCACCAATATAACGAACGTGCGTATTTTCGACCGCGCCGCCAAGGGGGGCGAGGGGCCGTGGATCACGTTCTCACGCATGATCACCCTGCGCACGCCCAAATACGTGACCGGCCCGGACCTGGGCGTGCCCTCCCTTACGCCGCGCTCATGGTACGAAGCCCGTTATGGCGCCGAAGCATGGGAAAAGCTGGACAAGATCCCGCGCGAGGAATGGCAGGACTACCTTGACTGGTACCGCGACATCCTCGACCTGCCGGTCGCCAACGACCACGAATTTACCGGTGTGACGTGGGAAGACGGCCTGCTGCGCCTGAGCTTCCGCCGCCCCGATGGCTCGACCCATGTGCATTATGCCCGCAAGCTGGTGCTGGCCACCGGCATCGAAGGCTGCGGCACATGGTACGTGCCGGAGTTCATCCGCGATAGCCTGCCGCGTGATCGCTATGCCCACACCTCGGAAAACATTGATTTCGCGGCGCTGAAGGGCAAGCGGATCGGTGTTCTGGGGGCTGGTGCCTCGGCGTTCGATAACGCGGCCACGGCGCTGGAAGCCGGTGCGGGCAGTGTCACGTTGTGCCTGCGCCGTAAGGAAATTCCGTCCATCAACCCGTATCGCTGGATGGAAAACACCGGGTTCCTGGCCTACTACCCGGCCCTGTCGGATGACCTGCGCTGGGGCTTCATGCGCCGGATTTTCGAGCTGAACCAGCCGCCGCCGCAGGACACGTTCTGGCGCTGCCGCCGGCATGAGACCTTCTCCTTCCGCACCGGCTGCCCGTGGACGGGCACGCGGATGGATGGCGATGAGATCGTGGTTGATTCGCCCGATGGTGAAATGCGCTTTGACTTCGTCATCATCGGCACGGGTTTTGCGACCGACCTGTCGCTGCGTCCGGAAACGGCGTCCTTCGCCCCGTCCGTCGCCCTGTGGGGCGAGCGTTACACACCCCCGGCGGAGTGTGACAGCGCGGTGCTGAAGACCTATCCGTACCTGGGTGATTCCTACCAGTTCCTGCCGCGCCGTGCGGATGACCCGCTGGCGCCGATGCTGGCGAACATCCACAACTTCACGTTCTCGGCCACGCCGAGCATGGGCCTCTCCGGGGCGTCCATCAGCGGCATGCGCTTTGGCGTGGAACGTCTGGCGCGCGGCCTTGGCCGTGACCTGTACGTGGCCGATGGCAAGCAGCACCTTGAAAGTCTGCTGTCCTATGACGTGCCGGAACTGGTCAGTCTCGATCCGCCTGTTGCATGATGCCCCCCGGCTAGATCCATAATTCGGGAGGAAATGAACAGATGAGCAGCGCAGAACGCGTATCTCCTTCCACGCCGGGTAATTCCGGCGTGGCGGGGGACGATGACCACAAGGTTCCCCCAGTAGCCGAGATGGCGCGGCTGATCGGCCTGTCCATCCCGGCGGCCTGCATGCCCGATGTGCTAAAAAACACGGCGCTGCTGCAGGGTTATGCCGACCTGCTGGGCGGGTTTGCGCTGCCCGATGACTGTGAACCAGCCTATGAGTACGAACCATGACCGAACCCCGGAGCCCTCTGGCCGGGGCGCTGGCCCTGGCGGCCGAGATACGTGCGGGCCGCCGGAGCGCGGTATCGGTCGTGACCGGTGCGATCGCGGATATCGAGGTCCGTGATACGCGCTTCAACAGCGTAACCCGCATTCTGGGCGCCGCCGCCGTGGCCCAGGCGGAGGAAGTGGACCGCGCCATCGCGGCAGGCCGGGACCCCGGCCCGCTGGCGGGCGTGCCCTTTGGCGTGAAAGACCTGTTCGACGTGCAGGGCGAGGTCACCACGGCAGGCTCGCTGGTGCTGCGTGACAACCCGCCCGCCGCACGGGACGCAACGGTTGTGGCCCGGCTGCGCGCGGCGGGCGCCGTGCCGCTCGCCACGCTGAACATGGACGAGTTCGCCTATGGCTTCTCGACCGAAAACACCCATAACGGCACCACCCGCAACCCGCATGATCCCGAACGGCTGGCCGGTGGCTCATCCGGCGGGTCGGCGGCTTCCGTTGCGGCGGGGATGCTGCCGTTTACGCTGGGGTCGGACACCAATGGCTCCATCCGCGTGCCGTCCTCGCTCTGCGGTGTATGGGGGCTGAAGCCAACCTACGGGCAGATGCCGCTGCAGGGTGTCTATCCGTTCGTGGCGAGCCTTGACGTGGTTGGCCCCATGGCCAGCACGGTCGAGGACCTGCAGGCGGTGTACGGCATCATGGCCGATGCGCCGCTTGTGTCGCTGCCTGTGGTGGAAGATGTGCGCGTGGCCCGTCTTGGCGGGTGGTTCGCCAGCAATATCAGCACGGAACTGACTGCGGCCCTTGATGCGGTCATGACCCATCTGGGCCATGACAGGGTGATCGAACTGCCGGAAGTGGCGCGTGCGCGGGCCTCGGCCTTCCTGATCAGCGCGGCAGAGGGCGGCAACCTGCACCTGCCGCGCCTGCGGCGGCGCGCCATGCAGTACGATCCCGCAACGCGCGGCCGCCTGATGGCGGGGGCCATGCTGCCCGCCGCCACCTTCGTGCAGGCACACAGGTTCCGCCGCTGGTTCCGCGCGCAGGTCCATGCCGCGCTGGCGCAGGCGGACGTGCTGGTGGCGCCGACCACGGTGGGCATCGCGCCGCGCATTGACCAGCCTTCCATCATCGTGGACGGCAAGACCGTTTCGGCCCGGGCCAACCTGGGCATCTTCACCCAGCCGATCAGCCTGACGGGGCTGCCGGTTCTGGCCGCGCCGCTGGCGGTGGAGGGGATGCCGCTGGGCATCCAGCTTATCGGCGCGCCGGGCAGCGAGGCCCGCCTGTTTGCCGTAGCCCGTGAACTCGAGAGCGCGGGCCTTGCACGCTGCACGCCACTGGCTGCAGGATTTGCCGCGAAGGACAGCCCATGCTGAATACGCCGCGCTCATGCAGGGGGATGGTCACATCCCCCCACCATCTGGCCAGCCAGGCCGGTCTGGACGTGCTCAAGGCAGGCGGGACCGCGCTGGAGGCCGCCGTGGCCACGGCGGCGGCGCTGGCGGTTGTCTATCCGCACATGACAGGGATCGGCGGGGATGCGTTCTGGCTGACCATGTGGCCTGACGGGCGTGTCGAAACCATAGATGCCTGCGGGGCCGCCGCGGCAAAGGCTGATGCCGGGTTCTATCGCGCCGCCGGTCTGGACGCCATTCCGTGGCGTGGCCCGCTTGCGGCCAACACGGTGGCGGGTACTGTGTCGGGCTGGGACATGGCGCTGTCATGGAGCCATGCGCTGGCCCCCGGCCTGCCGCTGGGCCGCGTGCTGCGTGATGCGCTGTACTATGCCGAACAGGGCGTGCCCGTAACCGCCAGCGCGGCTGAAATCACCCGTGAAAAGGCGGATGAACTCAGCGATGTGCCCGGTTTCCGTGACCAGTTCATGCCCGGCGGCCGCCTGCCGCGCGCGGGTGACATCCTGCATAACCCCCGGCTGGCCAACACGCTGCGGCAACTGGCGGATGAGGGGCTGTCCAGCTTCTACCACGGCGCGGTGGCGCGTGAACTCGCCGCCGACCTGCATGACCTTGGCAGCCCGCTCACGCTGGCGGACCTTCAGGCCCACAAGGCCACGCACCAGCCCGCGCTGCATGCCCGTATTCACGGGGCCGACCTGTACAACATGGCCCCGCCCACCCAAGGCGTGGCGTCGCTGCTGATTCTGGCGCTGTTCGACCGGCTGAAGGCCGACCATGCGGATGATTTCGATTACCTGCACGGCCTGGTCGAGGCGACCAAGCAGGCTTTCCGCTACCGTGATACCCATGTGGGCGATCCCGCCTACATGACCGTGCAGGCGCAGGACATTCTGGATGACGCCAAGGCGCTCGACCGCATGGCCAGCGCCATCGACCCCCGCAAGGCCGCGCCGTGGCCGTGGCCATCACAGGCGGGGGATACGGTCTGGCTTGGCGTGGTTGATTCCGACGGGCTGGCCGTCAGCATGATCCAGAGCCTGTATTTTGAATACGGTTCCGGCATCGTCCTGCCGCGCACCGGTGTCGTGTGGCAGAACCGGGGCACCAGCTTCGGCCTTGACCCGCAGGGCTGGAATGGCCTGCGTCCGGGCCGCAAGCCGTTCCATACGCTCAACCCCGCAGGCGCCCGCTTTGCCGATGGGCGGACCATGGTCTATGGCACCATGGGTGGCGAGGGCCAGCCACAGACGCAGGCCGCCATTTTCAGCCGCTATGCCCGTTACGGCGTGCCGTTGCAGCAGGCCGTCACCGCGCCGCGCTGGCTGCTGGGCCGCACATGGGGCGAGACAAGCGTGAGCCTGAAATATGAAGACCGTTTTGACCCTGCCGTCATAGAGCGCATGCGCGCGGCGGGGCACCAGATGGAACGTGTGGAACCGTTCTCCTCCAAGATGGGGCATGCGGGGGCATTGGTGCGTCATGAATCCGGCCTGCTGGAAGGGGCGAGCGACCCGCGCAGCGATGGATGCGTGGCCGCATGGTAAGGGAGGAAGGCTATATGGACCGGCCATCGGGCCACCGCGCGGTGGCACGTTGCGCCCTGCTGGGGGCAGCACCGTATTCCGAGATGGAAGGCGGGCTGTTCCGCCCCTATCTGGGTTCCTCCTACCGCGCGACATGCGACCTGCTGGCCACGTGGATGGTCGAAGCGGGCATGAACACGCGCATGGATGCGGCGGGGAACCTGATCGGCCGTTACGAGGGGCTGACCCCCGATGCCCCGGTGCTGCTGATCGGATCGCATATCGACAGCGTGCGCGATGGCGGTTTTTTTGACGGCATGCTGGGTGTCATCCTCGGGATCGAGGCGGTGGCCCATTTCGCGCAGGCGGGAAAGCGCTTTCCCTTCGCGCTGGAAGTCATCGGCTTCGGGGATGAGGAAGGCTCGCGCTTCCCCTCGGGCATGCTGACATCGCATGCCGTGGCAGGCGTGCTGGAAGCACCTGACCCGGATATGGCCGACTGGGCGGAAACCGCCACGCTGGCTACCGCATTGCAGGAATTCGGGCTGGATGCCGGGCGGATGCACATGGCGTCGCGCAAGGGCGATCCAGTTCTGGCCTATGTCGAGGCCCATATCGAACAGGGGCCGGTGCTGGAATCGGAAGGCCGTGCCCTGGGCGTGGTCAGCGCCATTGCCGCGCAGCACCGCTACCGTGTGACGTACCGCGGCATGGCGGGCCATGCCGGAACCGTGGCGATGCCCCTGCGGCGTGACGCGCTGGCCGGTGCGGCCGAGGTCATCCTCGCCGCCGAACGCATTGCCCGCGCGGGCACGGACGGACTTGTGGCCACGGTGGGCTCGCTGCATGTTACGCCGGGTGCGGCGAATGTCGTACCGGGCGAGGTGGTGTTCACCGTTGATGTCCGTGCCGGAACCAACGCCGTGCGCGACCGTGCGGCGCATGACATCCTTGCCGCGATCCGGCAGGTCGCGGCAGCGCGTGAGCTGGAAGTTGACATCTCCCTGCAGCAGGATCTCGACGCCACGCCGTGCGATCCCGTGCTGACCGAACTCATGGAACAGGCCGTGAGTGATGTCAGCGGCGCGCCCGCGCGGCTGCTGGTCAGCGGGGCGGGGCATGACGCCATGATCATGGCGCATCTGGCCCCGGTTTCCATGCTGTTCATACGCTGCGCGGGGGGGATCAGCCATAACCCCGCCGAATCCGTAACGGATGCGGATACAGAGCAGGCCCTGCGGGCCATGACGACCTTCATCGGACTTTTTGAAAGACGTTTCGGATGACCCAGACATTTTTTGGCCAGATCAACCCTCCCGCCCGGCTGCTGATGGGGCCCGGGCCGGTCAACGCGCACCCGCGCGTGCTGCGGGCCATGGCGGCCGACATGCTTGGGCAGTTTGACCCGGAAATGACCACCTACATGAACCAGACGATGGAACTCTACCGTCAGGTGTTCATGACCGATAACCGCTGGACCTTTCTGGTGGACGGCACGGCGCGCGCCGGGATCGAGGCTGCACTCGTCTCGCTGGTCGAGCCGGGGATGAAGCTGCTGATCGTGCGTGCGGGCCGTTTCGGGCTGCTGCTGTCCGAAATCGCAACGCGGATCGGTGCGGATATCGCGACGGTGGACATCCCGTGGGGCGAGGTCGCGACACTGGAGCAGATCGAGGAGGCGATCGTGACCCATCGCCCCCGCGTGCTGGCCTGCATCCATGGTGATACCTCCACCACCATGGCGCAGCCGCTCGATGGCGTGGGCGCGCTGTGTCGCAAATACGATGTGCTGTCCTATGTCGATGCGACGGCCACACTGGGTGGCATGGCGGTTGCAACAGACCGCTGGGGCGTGGACGTGGTCAGCGGTGGCCTGCAGAAGT
This sequence comes from Komagataeibacter melaceti, assembly GCF_003403295.1. GTDB lineage: Bacteria > Pseudomonadota > Alphaproteobacteria > Acetobacterales > Acetobacteraceae > Komagataeibacter > Komagataeibacter melaceti. The sequence continues at coordinate 31,237 of NZ_QUWV01000084.1, forward strand.
GCATGGGCGGCCCGCCGGGCTCCGCGCCCATCACCATTTCCGACCGTGCGGCCGAGCACATCATGGCGCGCCGCCATGTCGAGGCCGGTATTCGTGGCAGCGACACGACCGATGGCGTGCGGGCGCGCATTCCGTCCAACTATTTCGATCTGGCCATGATCATGGATTACTGGTCCGAAAAGCGCCTCAACCACCATACCGAGGCCACCAGCATGCTCTACGCCGCGCGTGAGGCTGCGCGCGTGATGGTGGAAGAGGGGCTGGAAGCCCGCTTCGCCCGCCATGCCAGCGCATCCCGCGCCATGTGCGCCGGGCTGCGCGCCATGGGGCTGGAACTGTTTGGCAGTGATGAACACCGCATGACCAACGTGACCGGCGTGTACATTCCCGAAAGTGTTGATGGCGAGCGCGTGCGTAACCGCATGCGTGAGGATTTCGAAATCGAGATCGGCAGCGCATTCGGCCCGCTGCAGGGCAAGATCTGGCGCATTGGCGCGATGGGCTACAATGCCGAGAAGCACAAGGTCCTGCTCACGCTCGGGGCGCTGGAAGCTGTGCTGCGGCATGAGGGGCATAGCTTTGCCGCCGGCAGCGGCGTGGACGCCGCCCTTGCCGCCTATAACGCATAAGAACGGGAGATCATGCCGTCATGTCTGATGCAGGTGTCTATCCGCGCGATCTTGTAGGCTATGCGGGCAACCCGCCGGATGCGAAATGGCCCGGCGGCGCGCGGATTGCCGTGCAGTTCGTCATCAATTACGAGGAGGGGGCCGAGAATTCGGTTCTGCATGGGGATCGCGGGTCGGAAGCCTTCCTGTCGGAAATGATCGGCGCGCAGTCCATTCCCGGTGCGCGCGCGATTGCGATGGAAAGCCTGTATGAATACGGCTCACGCGCCGGGTTCTGGCGCCTGCACCGTATCTTTACCGCGCGTTCGCAGCCGCTTACGGTTTTCGGGGTGGCCGCCGCCATGGCGCGCAACCCGGCGGCTGTCGCGGCGATGAAGGAAGCCGGATGGGAGATCGCCTCCCACGGGCTGCGCTGGATTGATTATCAGCATGTGCCTGAAGCGGTGGAGCGCGCCCATATTCAGGAATGTATCGCGCTGCATACGGAACTGACCGGATCGCGCCCGCTTGGCTGGTACCAGGGGCGCACCAGCCCCAACACCGCCCGGCTGATCGCGGAGGAAGGCGGCTTTGTCTATGACGCCGATTCCTATGCCGATGACCTGCCCTATTACGACCGCAGCAATGGCCGCGCGCAACTGATCGTGCCGTACACGCTGGACGTGAACGACATGCGCTTTGTCGCCCTGAACGGCTTTACCGAAGGGGAGCAGTTCTTCAACTACCTGCGCGATACCTTCGACACATTGTATGAGGAAGGGGCGGAAAAGCCGCGCATGATGTCGGTTGGCCTGCACTGCCGCGTGGCGGGCCGTCCGGGCCGTGCGCGGGCGGTGGCGCGTTTCCTTGACTATATTGCCGGGCGTGAAAAGGTCTGGGTTGCGACAAGGCTGGATATCGCGCGCCACTGGCTGGAGGTGCATCCGGCATGAGTGATGTGATCGGGCGCGTCAACACGCTCTCCCCCGTGCGGTTTGTCGAACTGTTTGGCTCACTGTACGAGCACTCCCCATGGGTGGCGCAGCGCGCGCATGCCCATGGCCCCTTTGCCGATGAGCAGGCCATGCTCGCGGCCATGCGCCATGAGCTTGAGCAGGCGGAGGACGCGGAGAAGCTGGCGCTGATCCGTGCCCACCCGGAACTTGCTCAGCGCATGGGGGTGGACCCGACACTGACATCGGCTTCTGCCGCCGAGCAGGCCTCTGCCGGGCTGGACCGGCTTACCCCGGATGAGTTCGCCCGCTTCCGCGCCCTGAATGATGCCTATGCCGCCAAATTCGGCATTCCGTTCATCATCTGCGTGCGGCGTTCCGACAAGGACGGCATCCTGAACGGGATGCGGACCCGGCTGGAAAACACGCCCGAGGCAGAGCAGCAGGCCGCCCTGGCTGAAATCAACAAGATCGCGGCACTCCGCCTGATGGATGTGCTCGAGCGGATGGAGCAAGAGCCATGAGTACCCTGTCCACCCATGTCCTTGACCTCGTATCGGGCAAGCCTGCGGTAGGCATGGCCATAAGCCTGTGGCAGGGGCAGGAGAGCCTGTTCCGTGGCGTAACCAACGTCGATGGCCGCTGCCCGGAACTCAGCCAGCATATGGGGGAGATGCAGCCGGGGGCCTACCGGCTGGAATTCGCGGTGGCGGACTATTTCCGTGCGCGTGACGTGGCCCTGTCCGACCCGCCGTTTCTGGACATCGTGCCGATCGCCTTCGGCGTGGCGCAGGCCGGTGCGGACGGGAAGGGGGGGCATTACCATGTGCCGCTTCTGGTCTCGCCCTACGGGTTTTCCACCTATCGGGGAAGCTGAGGCGGGTTTACCGCTGCAATAAAAAAGGGCCGTGGCACAAAATGCCACGGCCCTTTTTTTGTCTCCCCCGCGGCGGGCTGGCCGCCAGCGGGGGAAGACCGGATCAGACCAGCGCCTGCTTGAGCGCTGCCGTCAGGTCGGTCGTGCTGGCCTTGCCGCCCAGATCGCCCGTGCGCACGGCGCCCGAGGTGATGACCTTCTCGATGGCGCTGTCGATGCGGGTGGCCAGATCCTGACGGCCCACATGCTTCAGCATCATGTTCGCCGCCAGCAGCAGGGCGGTCGGGTTGGCCTTGTTCTGGCCCGCAATGTCGGGGGCGGAACCATGCACGGCTTCGAACACGGCTGCCTTTTCACCAATATTGGCACCCGGCGCCAGACCAAGACCGCCAACCAGGCCCGCCGTCAGGTCGGACAGGATGTCACCAAACAGGTTGGTGGTGACAATGCAGTCGAACTGCCAGGGGTTGGTCACGAGCTGCATGGCGCAGGCATCGACAATGCGCTCGTTCATTTCCACGCGGCCTTCGTATTCCTTGGCGACCTTGCGGCCTTCTTCCAGGAACAGGCCGGTCAGCAGCTTCAGGATGTTGGCCTTGTGCACCAGCGTTACGCGCTTGCGGTTGTTCTTGACCGCGTATTCAAAGGCATAGCGCACGATGCGGTTACATTCCGCGCGGGAGGTGTAGCCCGCACCCATGGCGATGCCCTTGGGGTCTTCACCAACCGCGATGTAGTTTTCCATCGCCGCGTAGTACCCTTCCAGGTTCTCGCGGAAGATGACGAGGTCGATGTTCTCGAACCGGCCACCGGGCACGACGGTCTTGGTGGGGCGCACATTTGCGAACAGGCCGAACTCCTGACGCAGTGTGACGTTGATGGACTTGAAGCCACCGCCCACGGGGGTGGTCAGCGGGCCTTTCAGCGCAAGACCGGTGCGACGGATGCTGTCGATCGTTTCCTTGGGCAGCGGGCTGCCCGTGGCATCGAGCGCCGAGACACCACCAAGTGCCTTTTCCCATTTGAAGGGAGCACCGACCGTATCCAGGATTTCAACAACGGACTGGACAATTTCAGGCCCGATTCCATCACCGGGAATCAGGGTAGCGGGAATTGTTTTTTCTGCAGACATTCTCGAACGTCTCCCTTTGTGCTTGCTACTGAAAAGCGTTTCAGCATGCCCACCGGCTTGGCTTACCCGGTTCGTTGCCGGGTGCCCCGTCGGAACTGGTTAAAAGTCCTAGGCCCCGGAAGCACATGTGACAATCGGGCCACCGGGGTGCGGTCATTGTTTTGCAGTCACATTATCCGGCGTGCAATGGCGCACAGGCCGCCCTGAGCCATATCCGCGCCGGTGTATCCAGATGTGGCGCAATCCGTTCAAAAACCCGTGCATGGTAGCTGTCCAGCCATGCGGTCTCGCCGGCCTCCATCCGGGCCGGGTCAATCAGCCGCCTGTCAAACGGGGCGAGGGTCAGTACCTCGAATTCCAGGAACTGCCGCCCGGCCTCCCCGATGGTGGAAGGTTGGACCAGATGCAGGTTCTCCAGCCGGATGCCAAAGGCGCCGGGGCGGTAATAGCCCGGCTCATTGGACAGGATCATGCCGGGCATGAGCGGCACGGGGCGGAACACGGGGGAAATGGTGGCCGGGCCTTCATGCACGGACAGGTAGCTGCCAATGCCGTGGCCGGTGCCGTGGTCATAGTTCAGCCCGCCCTCCCACAGGGCATGGCGGGCGAGGGCATCAAGCGCGTGGCCGGTCACCCCTTCGGGAAAGCGGGCGCGGGCCAGCGCGATATGCCCGCGCAGCACACGGGTGAAGGCATCGCGCACGTCATCACCGGGCTGGCCCGGGCCGGTCCAGATGGTGCGGGTGATGTCTGTGGTGCCAAAGGGATACTGGCCACCGCTGTCGATCAGATAGACCTCGTCAGGCTGGAGCGCGCGGTCGGTTTCGGGGATGACGCGGTAGTGGATGATGGCCCCGTTCGGCCCCGCGCCTGAAATGGCCGGGAAACTCTCCCCCCGGTAGTCGGGGCTGGCCGCGCGGAACTGGTCGAGCCGGGTGGCGGCCTCAAGCTCCGCCGTGCGGGTGGCGTTTTCATCCAGCCAGTGCAGGAAGCGGCATATGGCCACGCCATCAAGCAGGTGGGCGCGGCGGCTGCCTTCCTGCTCGGTCGGGTTCTTGATCGCCTTGGGCAGCAGGCAGGGATCGCCCTTGCGTATGACGGTCGCCCCCGCATCTTCCAGTATCTGGATGAACCACAGGGCGTTGCTGGCCGGGTCCACCCGCACGCGGGCGGGGGCCAGTGCGCGCAGGGCGTCCTCCAGCGCTTCTGGTGGCTGGATGGTCGTGTCCTGTCCCAGCCAGTCACGCGTTTCCCCGCTCACCTTGTCGGGTGCGATCAGCAGGGTGACACGGGCATTGTCATGCACGATGGCGAAGCACAGGCTGAGCGGGGTGTAGGGCACGTCCTGCCCGCGGATGTTCAGCAGCCATGCGATGGAGGCCGGATCGCTCAGCACCACGGCGGCCTCGCCAGCATTGCGCAGGTCTTCGGCAATGTGCGCGCGCTTGGCGTGACTGTCCTGCCCGGCCCATTGCACCGGCTGCGGCACGCAGGGCGTGCACGGCGGCGCGGGGCGGTCGGTCCAGATCCGGTCCACCGGGTTGGCGGGCAGGGCGTGCAGGTCCAGCCCGGCATCGACAAAGGGGCGTAGCGCGCTTTCACTGATCAGGCGCGGGTCGTAGCCGATTCGCATGGTGGCGCCATGCGTGGCCAGCCATGTGGGCGGCGGGGTCTCGCGCAGGTGCAGGCGTTCCCATGCCGCCGCATCTACCTGCTGGTCCATCTGGGTGATGTAGCGCCCGTCGGAAAAGACGGCGGCGTGGTCGGGCAGCACCGCCGCCATGCCCGCGCTGCCGGTAAAGCCGGTCAGCCACGCCAGACGCTCCGCACAGGGGGCGACATATTCCCCCAGATGCTCATCCCCGCGCGGCAGGATGAAGCCATCCACCCCCATCTGCTTCAGGGTTGCGCGCAGTGCGTCAAGGCGGTTCGAGGCCTGGGACATGGTGCTTCCTTTGTCGGGGGGAGGGGGAAATCAGGTGTGCGATATGATGCGGTACAGGAACAGGAGGTCCATCCACCGGCCGAATTTGATGCCGCATTCGGGTATCAGCCCGCCATGCTGGAAACCGAAGCGTTCATGCAGCAGGCGCGAGGCGACATTGGTGGAGGTAATGCCCGCCACCATTACATGCACATGCTCCGCCTTGGCCCGGTCGCACAGGGCCTGAAGCAGCGCGCTGCCAATGCCCTGCCGCTTGTAGGCCGGGGCGATATAGACGGAGTGTTCGACCGTGTGGATATAGCCAGAAAACGGGCGGAACATTTTCCAGCTACAGTATCCCGCCACGCTGCCATCGGGCATTTCCGCCACCATGACCGGGTAGCCGCTGGCCTGACTGCTGTGCAGCCAGTCCAGCCGTACGGCCACGGTGGTCTCGTGCGTTTCCCACATGGAGGTGCTGTTGCGGATGGCGTGATTGACGATCTCGACAATGGCCGGAATATCGGCGTCGGTCGCGTCACGTATCAGCAGCGCAGGGCGTTCAGCCATGGGGCTTGCGCAGGATCAGCGTCGCCCAGTCCCCTTCACGCAGGTGGCGTTCCAGCACGAGCCCATGTGGCCTGTGGGCGGCAAGCACCATGCGGACCTGCGTGTTCAGCAGCCCCGCAAGGATGGCGGTGCCGCCGGGCATGAGGTTGCGCGCCAGATCGACCGCCATGCCACATAGCGGGCGGGCAAGGATGTTGGCGAATACAAGGTCATAGGGCGCGTGGTGGCGGATGGCGGGTGTGGCCCAGCCATTGCCGAGGTGACAGTCCACCAGCGTGGACAGGCCGTTCATGGCGGCGTTGCGCCGGGTCACGCGCACCGACCACGGGTCGATATCGGTCGCCAGCACGGGCGTATGCAGCAGGGCGGCGGCGGCCATGGCCAGGATGCCCGAGCCACAGCCCAGGTCAAGGATACGGCGGGGCTTGCGATAGGCGATCATTTCCAGCGCGCGCAGGCAGCCGCGCGTGGACCCGTGCTCGCCTGAGCCGAAGGCCACGCCCGCATCCAGCGTGATGGTGATGCGCTGCGGGCGGCGCTCATGTTCCAGATGCGTGCCACGGATGGCGAAGCGCCGGCCCGCAAGCTGTTCGGGAAAGGATTCATAGGTGCGGGCCAGCCACCCTTCGGATTCCGTGTGGCTGCGTTCAAGTTCGGCATCCACGCCGCTGGTCAGCGCCGCAAGGATCAGGGCCGCGCGCAGTTCGTCCTCGCCGCTGCCGGTGTCCTTCACCCCTTCCACGCGCCACAGCGTCTGGCTGTCATCCACCTCGAAAATGCCGATGGTGGTGCAGACGGTGGACAGGGCGGATTCATAGGGCTCGACCGCATCAGGCGGGACAGTGACCGATATGGTTTCCAGTTCTGTGGCGTGACGCCGGGGGGAAAGGCTCATTTATACCTGCTCAACAAATGTATCGATCACCCGCTTGGGGCCTGCTTTTTCAAACGCGATTTCCAGCCGGTTGCCCTCGACCGCGGTAATGGTGCCGTAGCCGAATTTCTGGTGGAATACACGTACCCCCACCTTCATGCCCGGTGTGGTTGCCGCAGGCGGCGTGACATCATGCACCCGGCGGCTGGCGACAAGCGGGAAGGGTGTCGCGCCAAATACGGAGGGACGACCAAGGAAACTGCGGCGGCTGTTCGAGGTATCGCCCATGGTCTCGATATGCTCGGCGGGCAGTTCCTCAATAAAGCGGCTGGGAATGGCGGACTGCCAGCTTCCGTAAATAAGCCGGTTGCCCGCATGGCTTATGATGGCCCTGCGGCGCGCGCGCGTAATGCCGACATAGGCAAGGCGGCGTTCCTCCTCCAGCCCTTTCAGCCCGCCTTCGTCAAGCGTGCGCTGGGAGGGGAAGACCCCTTCCTCCCATCCGGGCAGGAACACGGTGTCGAATTCCAGCCCCTTCGCGCCGTGCAGCGTCATGATGCTCAGACTGTCCTGACCGGCCTTGTCTTCCGTATCCATGACAAGAGCGACATGCTCAAGGAACCCGCCGAGGTTTTCATAATCCGCAAGCGAGCGGACCAGTTCCTTCAGGTTTTCCAGCCTGCCCGGCGCATCGGGGGATTTGTCGGCCTTCCACATCGCGATATAGCCGGACTCTTCAAGCAACTGGTCAATGGCGACGACATGCCCCTCGCGCCCCAGCATCGCGCGCGTGGCGGCTAGTGTCTGCATGAGCGCGGCCAGTTGCTCCTTCGCCCGGCCCCTGATCTCACCCGTTGCCAGCAGGTCCAGCACGGCGGCGGTCAGCGGGATTTCGCGCGCGCGGGCGTGGACATGTATCTTTTGCAGCCCCGTGGTGCCCACGCCCCGGCGCGGCACGTTGATGATCCGTTCAAAGGCCAGATCGTCCGATGGCTGGTTGACCACGCGCATATACGCAATGGCGTCCCGTATTTCGGCGCGTTCGTAAAAGCGCAGGCCGCCCACCACGCGGTAGGGCAGGCCGAGGGTGATCAGGCGTTCCTCGAACGCGCGGGTCTGGAAGCCCGCGCGCACCAGTATCGCGATCTCGGACATGGCATGGCCGTCACCGCGCAGGCGCTCGATCTCGGCGCCGACCATGCGGGCTTCATCATCCGAATCCTGCACGGAAATGACGCGTACCTTCTCGCCCTCGGCATCCTCGCGGCCGGGGTGCAGCGTCTTGCCCAGCCGCCCCTCGTTATGCGCGATCAGGCCGGAGGCAGCGCCCAGTATCTGCCGGGTGGAGCGGTAATTGCGTTCCAGCCGCACCACATGCGCGCCGGGAAAATCACGCTCGAAGCGCAGGATGTTTTCCACCTCCGCCCCGCGCCATGAATAGATCGACTGGTCATCATCCCCCACGCAGCAGATATTGGCGGGCTGTCCCTGCCGGTGGGCCAGCAGCCGCAGCCACAGGTACTGGATGGTGTTGGTGTCCTGATATTCGTCCACCAGGATGTAGCGGAAGAAACGGTGATACTGTGCCAGCACATCCGGGTGGCGGCGCATGATTTCCGTCATGTGCAGCATGAGGTCGCCAAAATCACAGGCATTTATCTGCTTCAGGCGCGACTGGTAGTCGGCATAGATTTCCGCGCAGCGCCCGTTGGCGAAGTCCGTGTCCTCGGCGGCGGTGATGGAATCGGGCATGAGGCCCCGATCCTTCCAGCGCTGGATCACCCCCAGGATCGCCTGCGGCGGCCAGCGCTTGGTGTCGATGCGGTAGGGTTCAAGCACCTGCTTGAGCAGGCGGAGCTGGTCATCGGTATCAAGGATGGTGAAGCCGCTGGTCAGCCCGACATATTCCGCGTGGCGGCGCAGCATGCGCGCGCACAGGGCGTGGAACGTGCCCAGCCACAGCCCTTCTGCCGGTTCGCCCAGCAGCGCGCCGACACGTTCACGCATTTCGCGCGCGGCCTTGTTGGTAAAGGTCACGGCAAGTATCTGGTTCGGGCGCGCGCGGCCTGACAGCAGGATATGGGCGAACCGCGTGGTCAGGACCCGTGTCTTGCCGGTGCCCGCACCGGCCAGGACCAGCAGCGGGCCATCCGTGGTCTCGATGGCGGCCCGCTGTTCGGGATTGAGGCGATTGAGGTAGTCCGGCTCCGGGCCGGTGGGGATAAGGCTGTCCATCACGCTACCTTCTATACCAGTCCCACCGCGTGGGAACCAATGCTATCACTTGTGGCCATGACGGGGGCGGGAGAAAACATGCGGCATGACGGGCAACAGGCATGAAAACTGCGGCAGCAACCGGTCCGGGCGGACATCGCGCGCGCATGCGCAGGCGCATCCGCATGGCGGGCGCGCACTCCCTGGCCGATTACGAACTGCTGGAGGTACTGCTGTTCGCCGCCGTGCCACGGCGGGACACCAAGCCCCAGGCCAAGGCGCTGCTGGCGCATTTCGGCAGTCTGGAAGCCGTGCTGGATGCCCCGCCTGCGGCCCTGCGGGCGGCAGGGCTGGGACCGCGCGGAGTGGCAGTGCTGTTCTGCCCGGCCCGCGTCGCGTCACGGCTGAGCCATGCCGACCCACGGGGGCAGGTAATCGTTACGGATGTTGCGGCGCTGCTGGCCCATTGTGATGGCGCGCCCTGTCCCGACCGGGACGGGGTGCGGGTCTTCTATCTCGATTCCGCGCGCCATATGCTGGCCGATGAAATGGTCCCGGCCGGTCCGGCAGCAGAAATGTGCCGCACCGTGCTGGCGCGCGCGCTGGAACTGCATGCCGTCTCCCTTATCGCCGTGCGGGACATGGGCGCGCAGCCACCACCGGCGCAGGGCTGCGTGGGCGACCTGCGTTTCCTGCGCATGCTGCACGCCCATGCCCGGCTGCTGGGGCTGGCCCTGCAGGATTGCCTTGTGCGTGGCGGGGGCACGACGGTCAGCATGCGCGCCGTGATTACGGCATAGGGGACTGAAAATAACAGAAACTCTCGGTGCCCCCTTTTTTCAGGAAGACGGCATTATCAGGAGTTTCCGTATGGTTTTTTCAGGTCGTCCTTAGCGGTGGGGATGGGCGTCGGCGGCAGCGAACTGCTGGCGGATGGCCTCAAGCAGTTCGGAGGGTTGGCTGACCAGTGCATCGGCGCCCGCCTCGACCAGTTCCTCACGCGAGCCATAGCCCCACAGCACGCCCAGCGCGCGGACGTGGTTGGCATGCGCGCCGCTTATGTCATGTCGGCGGTCCCCGATCATGAGCGCGTCTTCACGGCGGATGTTGTGTTCACGCAGCAGGGCGGCGATCAGTTCCGGTTTTTCCGCGCCGCTGTCATCCGCGCGCGCGCCGGACAGGCCATCGAAAAAATGGACCAGATCGCGCAGGTGCAGGATCTTGCGTGCAAGGTGCCGGGGCTTGGATGTGGCCACGAACAGGCGCACCCCCTCGGCTGACAGGGTTTCGATCACGTGGCGTATATGATCGAATACCGGGGTCTTGTGCATGCCCGCCGATTCGTAGTGCTTGCGGTAAAGCGCCATGGCTTCCTGCACCCGGTCATCGCCATAATGGGCCAGCACATGGCCGATCAGTTCTTCCAGCGGCGGCCCGACCACCCATGTCAGGTCTATCGACATATCAGGTTCATGCCCGAGATCACGCAGCAGGGCATGGATGGAGTCCACAATGCCATCGCGCGAACGAACGATGGTTCCGTCCAGATCAAAGAGTACGGTATGGGATTTCTGAAACAGCATGCAGGTTCATAAGCTCCTAGTCCTGCCGCCATCATGCACCATCAGGGCGGATTTTGTGCTGAAATTGTTGGGAAGTCTTCATTTTGCCCGATAAAGGGACGCACTCAGGCCCATCCGCGTCCGCCGCTCCCGGCCCGAGCCATGCCGATGACCTCGCCTTCCTGCGCGACATGATCCTCACGCTCGATACCACCCATCCCGCGCCGGATCGCCTTGCGGCCAGCCTGCTGGCGCGATTTGGCTCAGCAGGTATGGCCCTGTCGGCGCATGTGGGGAGTGTGGACGAGGTGGCCGGAGGGGAGACCATGCTGCCCCCCATGCTGGCCGTTGTGCGCGAGGCGGCGTTGCGGCTGTACCGTAGCCGGGTGCGGCGCACGGATGTGCTGTCCGGGCGGGCGGGGCTTATGGCCTATCTGCAGGCCAGCATGGGCCATGAGGTGGTCGAGCAGTTCCGCGTGCTGTTCGTGGATGGCGCGTTCCGCCTTCTGGCCGATGACCTGATGGGCACCGGCACGGTCAACCATTCACCCGTCTATCCGCGCGAGATCATGCGCCGTGCGCTGGCGCTCGGGGCCAGCGGGCTGGTGCTGGCCCATAACCACCCGGCGGGGCGGCCCGAGCCATCAGGCGCTGATATCGAGATGACCATGCGCATCGTCCAGCTTGGTACGCTCATGCACGTCGCGGTGCATGACCATATCATCGTGGGCAATGGCCGGACGTGCAGCTTCCGCGATATGGGGCTGATTACCTAGTCCCGCCCAGCGGGCCAAGGGCGGCCTCGACCCCGAATTCGCCCGGCAGGCCACCTTGCGGGAACAGCACGTTCACATGGCCCATCTTGCGGCCGGGCCGGGCTTCCGCCTTGCCATAATGGTGGGCCAGCAGGCGCGGTGTGGCCATGATCCGTGGCCACAGCGCCATGTCATCCGGCCCGATCAGGTTCTTCATCACCGCATCACTGTGGCGGATGGCGGGCGGCAGGGGCAGGCCGGTCACGGCGCGCACATGCATCTCGAACTGGTCAACCGGGCAGGCATTCATGGTCCAGTGGCCGGAATTATGGGGGCGGGGGGCAATTTCGTTTACCCGCAGGCTCCCGTCACGGTCCACGAACATCTCGACACCCAGTATCCCGATCAGGTCGAGCGCCACCGCAATGCGCCGGGCCAGATCACGCGCCTGCGCGGCAAGGTCGGGCGGGATGCGGGCGGGGGCGAAGCTTATGTCCAGAATCCCGTTGCTGTGGCGGTTTTCCGTCACGTCAAAGGTGCTGACATCCCCCTGCGCGTTGCGTGCGACCATCACGCTGATTTCACAGGCGAAATGCACCATCCCCTCGGCCACCAGCGGGTGGGGGCGCAGGGTGTCAAAGGCGGCGGCCAGACCGTCAGCATCATGGATGCGGGCCTGACCCTTGCCATCATAGCCAAGGCGCGTGGTCTTGAGGATGAAAGGATAGCCCAGCGCTTCGGCCGCCCGGTCCAGATCGGCGCGCTCATGCACCGCCAGCCATGGGGCGACCGGGATGCCCGCCTCCGCCATGAAGGTTTTTTCTGCAATGCGGTCCTGGCTTATGCGCAGGATACGCCCGGCGGGGTGGACGGGCCGGATGCTGGAGAGCAGGTCCAGCCCATCGGCGCTGATATTTTCGAATTCGAAGGTAATGACATCCACCGCATCGGCAAACCGGCGCAGGGCGTCATGGTCGTCATAGCGGCCAAGGGTGAGGGCATGCGCCACCTGCGCCGCCGGGCCATCGGCATCCTGTGTCAGGATATGGGCGCGATAGCCCAGACGCGCTGCGGCAATGGCGGACATGCGGCCAAGCTGCCCACCCCCGACAATACCCAGCACCGCGCCGGGGGCCAGTGCGCTCATCGGGTCGGTTCCTGCGCTACCGATGCGCTCTGGCGTTCACGCCATGCTGCCAGCCGTGCGCCCAGCGCGGGGTCGGACAGGGCCAGGATGGATGCCGCCAGCAGGGCCGCGTTGGTGGCCCCCGCCTTGCCAATGGCCAGCGTGCCGACCGGGATGCCGCCGGGCATCTGCACGATCGACAGCAGGCTGTCCATGCCCTTGAGTGCATGGGATTCCACCGGCACGCCCAGTACCGGCAGCGCGGTCCATGCCGCGCACATGCCCGGCAGGTGCGCGGCCCCGCCAGCGCCCGCGATGATGACCGACAGCCCGCGCCCCTGCGCGGTCTTGGCATATTCCGCCAGCCGGTCCGGCGTGCGGTGGGCCGAGACGATGCGGATTTCATGCGCGATATCCAGCGCCTCCAGCACGGCGGCGGCGTGGCGCATGGTTTCCCAGTCGGACTGGCTGCCCATGATCATCCCGACACGCGGGGCCTGCGTGCCGGTGGGCGGAACGGGGGGGTGGCTCACGGTAACGTACTCTCGTCAGGTATTCAGGCGATGCTGTCCGGGATCAGGCGGCTTTCCAGCCATGTGATCTCGTCCTTCAGCAGGAGCTTGCGCTTTTTCAGCCGTTGCAGTTGCAACTGGTCCGTTATCTGCAACGCCATGCGGTTGATGACCGTATCAAGGTCACGATGTTCGCTGCGCAGTTCGTGCAGCTTGCGAAGGAGGGTATCCCGATCTGTCAGCATGGCGGCTCATCTGTTAGGTGGGCGTTCGCTATCCTAAGCATATCCGCCGCAAAAGACGAGACGCCCGGCACGAACCCCATGGCCTGCAATTTTAGCATGGAATTCGCCGGGCGGTCTGGTCTAGCCTGTCTGGGTCGTAACAGAGACGCTGGAGGGTTCCATGTCTTATGAAGCGCGTATCAACAGCCTGAAAAATCGCCATGCACGGCTCGACGCCCGCATTTTTGATGAAGACCGCCGCCCCATGCCGGACGAAGTCACCATCCGCAGGCTCAAGCTTGAAAAACTCCGCCTGAAGGAGGAGATCGAGCGCCTCGCCAGACTGGGCTGACGGGCCTGCGCGCCGCCCGGCATGACTGCCGGGCTGGCCAGCTACAGGCTGATCAGATGCCGTTCTCGCTGTCGTCATCCAGTTCCAGCGGCGGCGGGACGGCCTGCCCCTCACGCGCCAGGCGCTCATTGGCGGCGGCCACCATGGCGTTCAGGTCGGTCTGGCTGCACAGGCCCAGCGTGACGGGATCACGCGGCTTGATGTTCGGGCTGTTCCAGTGCTGCTTGGTGCGGACCTTCTCGATGGTGTCCTTGGTCGTGCCCAGCAGCTTGCTGATCTGCTGCTCGGACAACTGCGGGAAGTTGCGCAGGATAAAGGCGATCGCATCCGGGCGGTCATTGCGCTTGGCCACTGGCGTATAGCGCGCGCCCTTCGAGCGGCGGTTGATCGGGTTGGCCGGCGGCAGGATCTTGAGACGGCTCTCGGGATCCTTTTCGCAGCGGTCGATCTCGGTCTGCGTAAGCTGGTGGTTGGCAATCGGGTCGTAACCCACGATTCCCTGCGCGACTTCCCCATCGGCAATGGCCTGGACTTCCAGGGGGTGCATTCCACAGAACTCGGCGATCTGGGTAAAGGTCAGCGCCGTTTTTTCAATAAGCCACACGGCGGTTGCCTTGGGCATCAGGGGCAGGGCGGTCATTATCACTCAGGTCCTACAGCGTGTGGCGCCACACGCAGGCACCTGAAATGGTGTTTGAACCGGTTCCTTTCCAGAGCGGGAACCGTGCGTACCTGCTGGCGCGCCAGAAACAGAAAACACTCGTGGAAGTGATATGAAGGTTGCGGGTGGTAAAGGTCAAGACTTCAATCCACCCGTCAGGGATGTTTCACCGCAATAAAAAACGGGGGCGGACCACTGGCCCACCCCCGCTGTAAAATATTGGCCGTTACGGCGCTCAGGCCGCGGGCTGCGCTGTGGTCCCCGCTGCCGCCAGGCTTGCGGCGGCAAGCTGGCCGGGCAGGGTATTACCGGTGGCTTCGTCTCCGGTCGTTTCACGCATCTCGTTATCCACCGGGAGCGCCTGCCCCGAGGAGATGGGAATGCGTCGTGGCTTGAGCGCCTCGGGCACGATCTGCCGTACGGCGATGCGCAGCAGGCCGTTGGTCAGGTCCGCCTTTTCCACCACCACGTGGTCAGCCAGCACGAAGCGGCGTTCGAACGCACGCGTTGCAATGCCGCGATAGAGCATTTCCCTGCCCTGTGTGGCGTCACCCACGCGACCGGCGACGATCAGCGTATTGTCCTGCACGGTCAGTTCGATGTCATCAGGGCCGAAACCCGCCACCGCCATGGTCAGGGCGTACTCGCTGTCGGTCAGTTTTTCGATGTTGTAGGGGGGATAGGACGGGCTGACCGGGTTCTGGGCCGCCGTATCGACAAGCTGGGCCAGACGGTCAAAGCCGATTGCGCTGCGGAACAGCGGCGCGAAATCATAAGCCATGTTGAAACCTCCATGAAGCAAGGTCTGTTATTGTGCGGTCCCTCAATCGAGCGGACCGGGATGTCAGGGTAATGCACGAACCCGCAGGGGCATCCGTGCAGTCCAGACATGGGAATGCCCGGCCCCCTGTTCAAGAGGACCGGGCATTCACGCCAACAACAGTCTGTAACTGATGGAGGTAGGGCGGGTGATCAGCCCTTCTTGCGCTGACCCAGCGCGCCGAACTTCTTGTTGAACTTCGCGACCTGGCCCCCGGTGTCCATCATGCGCTGCACGCCGGTCCATGCCGGATGGGACTTCGGGTCAATGTCCAGGCGCAGGGTGTCGCCGGGCTTACCGTAGCACGAGCGCGTGGTGTACTCGGTGCCGTCGGTCATGACGATGTTGATTTCGTGGTAGTCGGGGTGGATGCCGGATTTCATTTTCAACTGACTTTCGCGCTGGGCCCACCGATGCCGACCGGGGGCGTTCTTTCGGCAGGCCTATAGACGACAAGCGGCGGCAAGATCAACACCCGATACAAAAAAAGCCGGTTTTCCGGGTTCACGACCACAGGTGTTACCGCGTTGCATCATGGTAGGGGAATGGAAAGGTGGGTAGGCGATATTCAGTCGTCATGGTCTCGTGACATTGCTAGACCTGAATGGTCTTCTATGAAAAAGCAAAGGATTGGTAAGAATGGCGAAATTGCCGGAACACGTGCCTGAACTGCACGTCAGGGATATTCATGTGCCGGGATGGCTGGGGGAATTCCGCGCATTTCTCATGCGCGGCAACGTGGTGGACCTGGCCGTTGGTGTCATCGTGGGTGCCGCGTTCACCGCAATCGTGAACAGCCTGGTCAAGGACGTGTTTACGCCGGTACTGGGGCTGCTGATTGGCGGCATCGACTTTACCAACCTGTTCATCACCCTGCGTGGCCCGCACCTTGCCACCCTGGCCGATGCCCAGAAGGCGGGCGCGGTCACGATCAATATCGGGCTGTTCCTCAATGCCGTGATCCAGTTCGTGATCATCGGTTTCGTGATTTTCTGGGTGGTGAAGGCCATCAACCGCCTGACGGTGAAAAAAGAGGCCGAAAAGCCCGCAACTCCGCCCGCGCCGCCGCGTAGTGAGATTCTGCTTCAGGATATTCTCGACGTGCTGAAGGCCGAGGCCGCGCAGAAGCCGGAAGGTGCCCCAAAGGCCTGATTCCTGCCATTCCTCCTTCTGTATGGGCGCCCGGTTTTCGGGCGCCCATTTTTTTGCCCCATATGCGTGCCCTTGTGCCGCAGGATATGACCGCCCAATATCCAGCGCCAAAACACTGTTTCAGAAGCTTCATTCCGATGTCCGGCCAGACAGGCCGGTCGTGGCCTGACGGATCACCTCCCGTATGGCACCGGAAGTTTTGAACCCGTCTCTACGTTCAGGGTACGCACCAGATGACCGATTTCACACGTTTTGTTCCCCGCAGCCTTCTGGTGCTGGCCGCCACCGGCTTCCTTGCCGCCTGCCATGGCGAGACACGGCCAACCCTGTCCAGCCTGCCGCCAGCGGCGCAGGATTACCTGCTGATTTCTTCGTATTTCATGGCTGAAGGGGGGCTGGTCAGCCGCCTGCAGGATGGGGGGCTGTCGGGGCAGCAGGTCTATGACATGGCGCTTTCGCTCAAATACGGCAAGCGCATGCTCATGGCGTCACTGGTCAAGCCATCGCACAAGGCACGTCATAATGTGGAACTGGCGGTGGCGCTGATGGTGGCCTGCACGGACCAGCCCGACCCGGCCCTGCTGGGCGGCAGGGCGCCCCAGCGCTGCATCCCCGAAGGGCCGGTCGCGCCTGGTGAGAATGTTGCGCAGGCCCCGCAGCAGGCGGCCCCCACACCCGCCGCCGGAAAGTAGGTGGGGAAACACGCGCCCTGCTGGCGGGGCGCGTGATGGAGTCCGGTGTTACTTGCGCACGGGGGGGCGGGCATCCCGACGCAGGCGTTTTTCCCCCATCAGCAGCAGCAGGGGCGCTGCGATGAAAATGGAGGAAGACGTCCCCACCACAATCCCGAACAGCATGACCCATGCAAAGCCCGACAGGCTGGCCCCGCCAAAAAGCGCAAGCGGCAGGGCGGCCAGGAACACCGTGGAGGACGTGCCCAGCGTGCGGCTGAGTGTTTCGTTAATGGACAGGTCGATCAGTTCGGCCAGCGGCATCGTGCGGTATTTGCGCAGGTTCTCGCGCACCCGGTCATACACCACCACCTTGTCATTGGTGGAATAGCCCAGAATGGTCAGGATGGCGGCCACCATCACCAGGTCGAATTCGAAATGCGTGATGACAAGGAACCCGATGGCCTTGGTCAGGTCCAGCACCAGCGTCACCACGGCGCTGACCGCGAACTCCCATTCAAAGCGGAACCAGATATAGGCCAGGATCATGAACAGGCTGATGCCAAGGGCAAGCATGCCGTTGCGGAACAGCTCCTTCGAGACCGAGGCCCCCACCGCATCCGCCCGCAGCACCTGCGCGCCCGGCAGGGTGGCGATGGCGTGGCGCACGGAATCGACCAGCGCCTGCGTGCGGGCTTCATGGTCGGGTTCGCTGGCGGGTGGGGTGTCGAGGCGGATCAGCACGTCATCCGGCCCGCCAAAGGACTGCACGCCGGCAGCACTGACATGCTGCGCGGCAAGGGCTGCGCGGATGGCGTTGAAATCTGCCGCACCCTGCGTGCGGGCCTCCACAACGATACCACCACGGAAGTCCAGCCCCAGCGTCAGGCCGGGGTGGAAGAACAGGATGAGCGAGGCGACGGACAGCACGGCCGATGTCGCAAGGCCGATGAAGCGGCCCCGCATGAAGTTGATTTTCGTGCCACGCGGCACGAACCGCAGAAGGGGACGGTCAAACATCATTCGGCGCGCCTCAGACCGGCAGGGTGCTGGGGCGTACGCGGGCATACCAGCGCACCATCAGCATCCGTGAAAGGAGAAGGGTGGTGAAAAGGGTCGTCACGATCCCGATCGTGATCGTCAGCGCGAATCCGCGCACCGGCCCGGTCCCGAATACGAACAGCATCACATGCGCCAGCAGCGCCGTGGCGTTACTGTCCACGATGGTACCGGTCGCGCGCTCAAACCCGGCCTGCATGGCCTGCAGTGCGGTGCGGCCACGGGCCACTTCCTCACGGATGCGCTCGTTGATCAGGATGTTCGCATCCACCGCCATGCCCAGGGTCAGGAGCATGCCCGCCATGCCTGGCAGCGTCAGCGTCGCTTCGAACAGGGAGAGGATGGCCGTCATCAGCACCAGGTTGGCCACCAGCGCAATGTTCGCGTACCAGCCGAAGCGGCCATAGAACAGCGCCATGAAGGCGATGACCAGCACGAAACCGGCCGCAAGGCTGTAGCCGCCCGCCCGGATCGAATCCGCACCCAGTGACGGGCCGATGGAACGCTGCTCGATCACGTTCAGCGGGGCGGGCAGTGCGCCCGCGCGCAGCAGCAGTGCCATGTCGGTGGCCTGCTGGGCGCTGAAGCCGCCGGTAATCTGGCCGCTGCCGCCGGTAATGGCGGTGCGGATGACCGGGGCCTCGATCACCTTGTTATCCAGCACAATGGCGAAGCGCTTGCCCACATTGGCGCGGGTCACGTTGCCGAATTCCTGCGCGCCGGTTGAATCGAAGGTGAAGTTCACCGCCCATTCGCCGCTCTGCTGGTCAATGGAGGCGCTGGCGTTGGTCAGGTCCGCGCCATCCACATCCACGTGCGAATAGACCGGCAGCGGGTTCTGCCCGTCGGCCATGGGCAGCATCTGCACCCCCGGCGGCGGAACGGCCGAGCCGATGGCGGAATCCGCGACAAGATGGAAGGTCATCTTGGCGGTGGTGCCCAGCAGTTTCTTCACGCGCTCGGGGTCGCTGATGCCGGGCAGTTCCACGATGATGCGGTCTTCGCCCTGCCGGGTGATTTCCGGGTCGATCGCGCCGGTCGCGTCAATGCGGCGGCGGACGATCTCGATGGACTGGGTCACGGCGTCATAGGCGCGCTGGCGGGCGGCATCAGCCGACAGCGCCAGCGTGATCTGGCCAGTTTCATCCTGGCTGACCGTGAATTCGTCCGGCACGTTCATGGGCATGGCGCGCAGGGCCTTGAGGTCCGGCTTGCCCTCCTCCGGCGTGCGGGGGGTAAAGGTCACGCCATGGGCAGTGGTGGCGAGGTTGCGGTAGCCCAGCCCGGCATGGAGCAGGGTCTGGCGCGTTTCGTCCTGCAGGCCACGCAGCCTGTCGGCGGCGACGCTGTTCATGTCCACCTGCAGCAGCAGGTAGGAACCGCCCCGCAGGTCAAGGCCCAGATGGATCTGGCGCCATGGCAGCGAGGGGAAAGGCTGGCGGATGGCATTGGGCAGGCACAGCGCCAGCCCGATCAGACATACACCAATGACCGAGGCCATTCTGAGCCGACTGTAATACATCATGACTTGATGGAGAGCTCCCTGCGCCCGGCGGAACCGGTTTCCTTTTCCGGCATGGTCAGTGTGTCCCGTGTATGGAATTCAGTGCGGGAACATGCCGGTCCACGCCCGATGATGCAACCGCTGATGCACCGGCCCCGCGCGCGCCGTTGCCGTTTTGCCGCATTCAGGGCACCTGCGCGGCGGCAGGGGGTGGGCGATCGGGGTGGTGGCTGCTAATCGGGCAGGGAAAGATATATTCAAGGCGGGAGGCAGGGCATGGCGCAGGCA
>NZ_QUWV01000085.1 GCF_003403295.1 Komagataeibacter melaceti
CACCCGCCCCTCCCGCGGGCAGCGCAGGCGGCGGCTGGAAGACAAGCAGCATCGCAGCCGCATCAAGCAGGGCCGCAGCAGCAGCCACATCGACTGAGCACGCCCCTGCATACCTGTGCGGTCAGGCCGCGGCCTGCTTCTGCCCGGCCATGATGCGCCGCAGCAGCGGCACGAATTCCGACAGGTGACCGATACGGAACAGCCCCGGCCATTGCGGTGCGGGCTTGTCCAGATCACGCAGCAGCACGCAGGCCATGCCTGCCAGACGGGCGGCTTCCACCCCGGCATCGGAATCTTCCAGAACGATGCAGTTGCCGGGCGGGATGTTGTCCTGCTCCGCTGCATACAGGTACAGGTCAGGCCGTGGCTTGGGCATGTTCAGGTCGCGACCTGAATGGATGCGGTCTTCTTCAAGCATCTGGTCCAGGCCGGTGCTGCTGAATTTGGCGTCCATCTCCGCCATGGAGGAATTGGAACCGATACGCACCGGCAGCCCCAGCTGGAGCGTGGCCTGCAGCATGTCTTCCGCGCCGTCCACGGTCTGGGCATCGGTCTTCATCATGGTGACGATGCGGTTCTGCACGATCATATCCCAGTCATCGGGCAGCTCCTTGCCGCTTTCCCGGGCGATACGATCGCGAATCTTGGCCAGTTCACCACCGGTGAACAGCTTGTTTGCCTGCGCGTCCGTAATGTTCCAGCCGTATTTTCGCGCTTCCTGCGCCATGATGGACGTGGAGAGATATTCCCCGTCGACCAGCACACCATCACAATCGAAAATAACCATGCGCAGTTTCCCATCAGGGCGCACGGCCGCGGGCAGTTGATTATCGGATTTGCTGTGTAAATTCAAAGTTCAGACCCTACCTTTCATGCACTTCCTACGCGCTGGATCACAAAACATATGGCGCCAGAAGTCATTTGACATAGATATGGTATGATTTTTGATATTGGAAGGATAAAATTTACAAATTTTTTCGATTTAATAAATAAACGTAATTTTTAATTATTTATAATATTGTGATTTTTATTTAACAATATGTTCAGAATAAATACCCTGAATTCATTGTCTTTATTTTTTGATTACACAATTTCTCCAGATACCATTACGGCCTGACCATGTATTCAGCATGGACAGGCCGTAATGTGTTCATGAACCGGACAGGATGGGTCCACTCACCCCTTATGGGCGGTCTGCTGCCCCGCACCCTTGGGCGCAGGCGGGACATAGGTGTGTTCCGTCCAGCCACCCCCCAGCGCACGATAGAGGGTGACAAGGTTCTGGTAGCGCGAAACGGCAATGGATATCTGCCATTGCTGGGCCTGCAGCATGGAACGCTGGGACACCAGCGATGTCAGGTAGGAATCCGTCCCCGCCTGATAACGCAGCATGGCCAGCCGGTAGGCATCGGACGTGGTGGACACGTATTTGTCCATCTGCCCCGTTTCATCGCGATAGGTATCGCGTGCGGCCAGCGCGTCCGCCACCTCGCGGAAGGCGGACTGCACCGTCTTTTCATAAGCGGCCATCTTGGAGTCCCGCATGGCGCGCGAGGCCTTCAGGTTGCCGCTGTTCTGCCCCCAGTTGAGCAGGGGAACCTGCAACTGCGGGGAAACGCCCCACGTGGTCGCGGCGGAGGTGAACAGCTTGTGCGGCTGGAGACTGCTGATGCCGTCCGACGCGGTCAGCGTGATGCGGGGATAGAACGCCGCCTTGGCCGCGCCGATATCCGCATTGGCCGCCAGCAGGTCATGCTCGGCCGCCATGATGTCGGGCCGGTGCTCCAGCACCTCCGCCGGCAGGCCCGGCGGCAGATCCTTCATGATGGTCTGCTGCCCCAGCGGCTGGGCGGGCGGCAGGTTGTCCGGGATGGGCTGGCCGATCAGCAGTGTCAGCAGGTTTTCATCCTGCGCCACGCGCCTGCGTGATTCATCACGGAACGCCCCGCTCTGCGCAACCTGCGTTTCGGTCTGGCGCACGGTCATCTCGTCTGTCTCGCCATGGGCGAAGCGGGCCTTGACCATGTCCAGCGTCGCCTCCTGCGAGGCCATCGTATCATCGGACAGGCGTAGCTGTGCCTGGTCGCCCAGCCATGAGATATAGGCCGTCGCCACCTGCGATATGATGCTGATCAGCATGGCGCGGGCGTTCTCGCGCTGCATCAGCGCATGTTCCGCCGCCTCACGCGACAGGCTGCGGATACGCCCGAACAGGTCGATCTCGTAGGACGAGACGCCAATGCCCATCTGGTAGTACTTGAACATGGGCGGGTTGCCGGTATCCAGACCCGGCGCGAAGCTCAGACCCGCGGCGCCGGATGGCCCCTGGAACATCGCTTCCCCCCCGCCGCCAATGGCGGGGAACAGGCTGGCATGCTGGATGGAGAACTGCCCCTGCGCGCGGCGTATGTCCGCCGCCGCCTGCCGCAGGTCCCGGTTTTCACGGATGGCGATGGCGATCAGCGCCTTAAGCCGTGGGTCGGTAAAGAAATCCGACCAGCCCAGGTCAGCCGCCAGCGGGTTTTCCACCACCGGGTCACCCGTATGGGCATAGGACGGCCATGTGGTGGCCAATGGCGGCGCGGGGCGCTTGTAATGCGGGATCATGGTGCAGCCCGCCAGCAGCATCGCCGCCATGCCGGCCGCACCGGCCCGCCTGAATGTGGAGAGGACGGTCATTGTCATTACTCTCCCTTTGCCCGTTCGGACATGCGCTGCACGCGGAACAGGCGCAGCACCACCACAAAGAACAGGGGCACGAAATAAACGGCCAGCAGGGTCGCGGTCACCATGCCGCCCACCACCGCCGTGCCGATCGCGACACGGGCGGCAGAACCCGCCCCGGTAGCGATGGCCAGCGGAAACACACCCACCACGAAGGCGATGGAGGTCATGAGGATCGGCCGCAGCCGCTCACGCCCGGCTTCCAGCACGGCCTCTTCCAGTGTCGCGCCGTTCTCGAAAAACGCCTTGGCGAATTCCACGATCAGGATGGCATTCTTCACCGCCAGCCCCACCGTGGTCAGCAGCCCGACCTGGAAATAGACGTCATTGGCCATGCCACGCAGCAGGGTCGCCACGATCGCCCCCAGCACCCCCAGCGGGATGACCAGCAGCACGGCGAAGGGAATGGCCCAGCTTTCATACAGCGCGGCAAGGCAGAACAGGATGACGATGGCCGCCAGCCCGTAAAGCGGGCCGGTCGCAGCACCTGACGCCATCTGCTCAAACGACAGGCCGGTCCATTCATAGCCTACGCCGGGCGGCAGCTTGGCGAGGATTTCCTTCATCGCGGCAATCGAATCACCCGAGCTGTAGCCCGCGGCAGGCTGGCCCAGGATTTCGTAGGCGTTGAGGCCGTTATAATCCTCCACCTTCTGCGGCCCGATCACCCACTGGCCGGATATGAAGGCGTTGAACGGCACCATGCCCCCCAGTGCGTTGCGCATGTACCATTTGTTCAGGTCATCAGGGATCATGCGGGCATCCGGCTCACCCTGGATATAAACCTGCTTCACACGGTCATCGCGCAGGAACTGGTTGACATAGATCGACCCCAGCGCCCCTTCGATGGTGGTGTTGATATCGGCAATCGTGACACCCAGCGCATTCGCCTTTTCACGGTCGATCTCAAGATGGAACTGCGGCGCGTCCTCCATGCCATTGGGGCGCACGGCGGTCAGGCGGTGGTCCTTCGCCGCCATGCCCAGCACCATGTTGCGCGCCTGCAGCAGTTTCTCATGCCCCAGATGCCCACGGTCCTCCAGCTCCACATCGAAACCCGTGGCGTTGCCCAGTTCCAGCACGGCGGGCGGATTGATGGCGAAGATCTGCGCCACCGGGTCCATCCAGAAATGCATCATGACGCGCATGGCAATCGCTGCCGAGGACTGGGAGGCGGCGGGCCGCTCATCCCAGTCCTTCAGCCGGACGAAGAAAGCGCCCGCGCTCTGCCCCTGCCCTGCGAAGTTGAAGCCGTTCATGGAATAGACGGATTCAACATTCCTGCCTTCGGTCTTGAGGATATAGTCACTAACCTTGCGGTTGACGGCGGCGGTCTCCTCCAGCGTGGAGCCGGGCGGCATCGTGACCTGACCAAAGATCAGCCCCTGGTCCTCATCGGGCAGGAAGCCGCCGGGCAGGCGCATGAACAGCCAGCCCACACCGGCGGTGATCAGCACGAACACCAGCATGGACAGCCCCGTATGCCCCAGCACGCGGGTCACCCCCTTCTGGTAGCCCTGTGTCAGGCGGGTGAAGTGGCGGTTGAACCACCCGGCAAGGCCGGTCGTCTTTTCATGGGTGCCGGGCTTGAGCATGGTGGCGCACAGGGCCGGGGTCATGACCATGGCCACCAGCACCGACAGCCACATGGCCGAGACGATGGTGATGGAAAACTGCCGGTAGATCACCCCGGTCGAGCCACCAAAGGCCGCCATGGGCAGGAACACCGCCGTCAGCACCAGCACGATGCCGACCAGCGCGCCCGAAATCTCGTCCATGGACTGACGGGCCGCATCGCGGGGGGAGAGGTTCTTTTCCGTCATCACGCGCTCGACGTTTTCCACCACCACGATGGCGTCATCCACCAGCAGGCCGACAGCCAGCACCATGGCCAGCATGGTCAGGGTGTTGATGGAAAAGCCAAGGGCGGCAAGGATGCCGAACGTGCCCAGCAGCACCACCGGCACCGCGATGGTGGGGATGAGGGTGGCGCGGAAATTCTGCAGGAAGATCAGCATCACCACAAAGACGAGGGCAATCGCCTCGGCCAGCGTGATGATCACCTCCTTGATCGACAGCACGATGAAGGGGGCGGTATCCAGCGGATAGACGGTCTTCAGCCCCGGCGGGAAAAACTGCTCGAGTTCATGGATCTGCGCACGCACCGCGTTTTCGGTCTGGAGCTGGTTGGCGCCGGGGGCGAGCTTCAGCGCCATGCCGGATGCGGGCATGTTGTTATAGAAGGAATGGGTATTATAGGTCTGCGGCCCCAGTTCCACGCGCGCCACGTCACGGATGCGCACCTGCGATCCGTCCTGCTGCACCTTGAGCAGGATCTTCTCGAATTCCTCGGGGGAATGCAGGCGGGTCGGCCCGATAATGGTGGCATCCAGCCGCGCGCCCCTGGTTGCAGGCACCCCACCGAGTTCACCCGATGACACCTGGATGTTCTGCGTCTGGATGGCGGTCTGCACGTCGCCCACGGTCAGGCTGTATTTGTACAGCTTGGACGGGTCGAGCCAGATGCGCATGGCGTATTCCGCGCCGAACAGCGTGTGGTCGCCCACACCGGTCACGCGGCTGAGGGGGTCGGAAATGTTCGAGGCCACATAATCGGCAATATCCGCGCCGGTCATGCTGTTATCGGTCGAGATGAAGGCTATGACCATCATGAAGTTCTTGACGGCCTTCGTGATGCTCAGCCCCTGTGCCGTGACTTCGGGCGGCAGCTTGGGCTGGGCAAGCTGCAGCTTGTTCTGCACCTGCACCTGCGCGATGTCGGGATTGGTCCCCTGCGCGAAGGTCAGGTCGATTTCCATCTGGCCCGAGGCATAGGACTGCGCGGAAATATATTCCAGATGGTCGAGGCCGAACATCTGCTGCAGGATCGGGCGCACCACCGTATCGTTCACCGTATCGGCCGAAGCACCGGGATAGGTGACCGAAATGGCGATCTGTGGCGGTGCGATGGCCGGATACTGCGCAATGGGCAGGCGCAGGATCGACACCCCGCCCACCAGCATGATGATCAGCCCGATCACCCATGCGAAAACGGGGCGGTCAATAAAGAAGCGTGACAGAGACATCGGGGGTTATCCTGCCTTGGCGGTGGGGGATACATCCACCGGCGTCACCTTGTCGCCCGGATGAATCTTGAGCACGCCCTCGACCACCACCCGTTCGCCATCCTTCAGGCCATCGGTCACAAGCCAGTTGGTGCCAATGGCCTGCTGCGTCACCACGGGGCGGATGCTGGCCTTGTTGTCAGCATCCACCACCCAGACCTGCGCATCCCCGTGGGAATTACGCTGCACGGCTTCCTGCGGCACCAGCAGGGCGGTGGGGTCCATGCCCTCGGCAAGCTGGGCGTGGACGTACATGCCCGGCAGCAGCAGGTGTTCGGGGTTGGGCATGACCCCACGCACCACGACCGTGGCCGTGGCTTCATCCACGTTCACTTCCGAGAATTCCATGCGACCGGCGTGTTCATAGGTCGTGCCGTCTTCCAGCGTGATGCTGATGCTGGCGGCGTTGTCACCCACGCGGGTCAGCCGCCCCTGCGCCAGTTCGCGTTTGAAGCGCAGCAGTTCGGTCGCGGGCAGGTTCACGTCCACATAGATGGGGTCGAGCCGGGTCACGATCGCGACATTGTTGGTCTGGTTGACCGTAACCAGCGCGCCCACCGTCAGGATGGAACGCCCGATGCGCCCGGTAATCGGCGCGTTCATGTGGGTATAGCCCAGATCGACGCTGGCGCGCTCAAGCTGCCCCTTGGCCGAGAGGACATCACCCTGCGCCGCGCGCTCGGCGGCCAGGGCGTCGTCATATTCCTGCTGGCTTATGGCGTGCGCCTTGAGCAGCGGCCCGTAGCGGTTCAGCTTGGCGCGGGCCGTGACCTCGGTCCCCTGCGCGTGAAGGAGCTGGCCCTGCGCGACATCAACGGCGGCCTGATAGGTGCGCGGGTCGATCTGGTAGAGCTGCTGACCGGCCTTGACGTCCGAACCTTCGACAAACAGGCGCTGCATGATCACGCCGCTGACCTGCGGGCGCACCTGCGCGATTTCAAACGCCTCGGTACGGCCCGGCAACTGGGTATGAATTTCCACCGGCTGGGTCCTGAGGGTTACGACCTTGACCGGCTGGGGGGGCATCTGGGGTGGGGCGGTGTGCCGCTGACAGGCCGCGAGGCCAAGAATCAGAGCCGCCGGGGCTACGACACGGGAATAATGCATCATGGTCACCAACCGGCTTACGTGCCGTTATATATAAAATGTTTCTGGATCGCGGCCGTGTTCCGTAACGAGCATGGCCGCCATAAGAAAGCCAAATAACGAAACTATTTGGTTTTCAATGGATGGAAAACTATATCGTCTCCATAAAGCGGTCAAGCAGGGCATCCACCCAAAAGTGGTCGGGATTAGATTACAAATGAGCAGGAATGAGCACGAAACGCGATCATCGGCGCCAAACGGTTGTGACGGTGGGCGGCGTGGCCCCGGACGACCGCCGGAAATGGAGGAATGTGAACGCCGTGAGCGGATTCTGGATGCCGCAAGCGAGGTGTTGCAGAAATGCGGCTACCATGCCGCATCCATGGACCGGGTGGCGCAGCATTCCGGCATGTCCAAACGGACGCTGTACCAGATGTTCGAATCCAAGCAGGACCTGTTCCATGCGCTGGTCAGCAGCAGGCTCTTCAATTTCTCCCCCGACCGGTGCCACTACAGCGAAGACCCGGTTGAGGAACTGACCGAACTGCTCATGAACCTGGGGGAGATCATCCTGCGCCCCGACCGCATGAGCCTGATCCGGGCGCTGATTACCGAATCACAGCAGTCGGAAGATATCCGCCACATCCTGACCAGCCTGCGCGCGGGCGGCAAGGACAACGTCCTGAACGCGTGGCTGACCTGCTACGTCCAGCGCAGGAATTACGTGGTGCATGACATATCCATGTACAGCAACATGCTGTTTGGCATGACCGTGGGCGACTTCATGCTGCAGAACCTTGCCTGCGCCTCGGAAATACCGGAACTCCTGCGCAACATGCGCCCGCGCTTCCACCATGCGGTGCGGATTTTCCTGGCGGGCTTCGCCCAAGGGTGCGCCACGCCGTAAAGGGCCTACAGCTTCTCGTGCATTTCCTGGCGGATCTGGTTGCACTTCTTGGTAAAGACGCTCGCCTGTGATGCCGTCATGAAATTGATGATGAAGGCGCCGATCAGCGAACAGAACGACAGCAGGATCAGGCCCTTGCCGCCAAGGGTGATCACCGAATCATAATACTCGGCCGAGTACCACAGCAGGAGAAGGCTCAGGATCGCGCCAAGGAACCCGAGGATGCCGGTGGAGCGGATGAGGGAATCCTCCTCATTGCTGAAGGTCGAGGACTCCCGCCACAGCAGGTAGAGCTTCTGGTTCATCTCCTCCACCTGGCTGTCATAGAGCTTCTGCTCCGCATCGGTCGCCTTGGTGGGCGACTTGCGGTGCATGTCGAGTTCCTGCTGTGCCTTGGCGAAGACATGCCTGCGCTCCTTGATGGCGGGCAGGCTGATATCCACGAAACTGAGAATAGCCACATTCAGGCCCGCCGATAACTGGACAATGGCCTGAAAATCACCCCACGTCTGACTCACGCGGTTTCCCCTCTCTCCTCACTAGCCTGTGCGCACGATACAGGAGCCAAACCGCCAGCAGCAGAGCGCAAAAACGTTAGGCAGGGCTGCATCCATCACCATGGGTGGCCACGCGGCGCGCCGGGCGGGTGGCGGGTGAAGTCTGTTGTCTTGCCGCCGCCTTTGCGGCATGAGGGGGCACGATCAGGAATTCACTTTTATCTGTCAGCAGGTCTTGAGATGCCAGAGTACACGCCCGTCGGGCTCGATAATGGGAACGCCCCCGTCCGGGCATTGACCCATTCCGGAAATTTCCATGCCGATGAGACGCTGGGCTATGTCATCCTGCACTACGCGCTTGCGCCCGAGGGCGACCTGCGCGGGCGTGTCCTTGGCACCCAGACCACCGACCGGCTTGATTTCGTACGCACGCGCTCACCCGAGCGCATCAGTGCCGCTGACATCGTATTCGACGTGGGCGGCCGCTACGATCCCCCCGCCGGGCGCTACGACCACCACATGAAGGACAAGCCCCTGCGCGAGGACGGCACGCCCTACAGCGCGGCCGGGCTGCTGTGGAAGGATTACGGGATGGCCGCGCTGCGCAACATCCTGAAAACCCCCGTGGATGACGCCACGCTCGCCACGCTGTGGCAGGCCATGGACAAATCCCTGATCCTGCCGATCGATCAGGACGACAATGGCGTGGTGAAGATGGGCAAGCTCTCCCTTGCCGATATCGTGTCGGCCTGCAGCCCGCCATGGGACACCGCCGAACTGTATGGCAGGGATGAAGCCCGCGCGCGTGAGACGCTGGGCTTTGCCAATGCCGCACAGGCCGTTGCCGCGCATCTGGTCAACATGGTCGATCGTACGCGCGCGGGCCTCAAGGCGGTCAGCCGGGTGCTGGCGGCTTATGAGAAAGCGGAAGACAAGCGCATCCTGGTCATGGATACGGGCATGCCCACCGAAAAGGTCATTTTTGAACATGACCTGCCTGTTGTGTATGTCGTCTCCCCCGCCGGGCCTGACCGCTGGAACGTAAAGGCCGTGCCCCCGGTGCGGGGCGATTTCGGGCAGCGTGTCTCCCTGCCCGAAGCATGGCGCGGGCTGGAGGGCGCGGCACTGGCTGCTGCGTCCGGTGTGCCGGATGCGGTTTTTGCCCACCCCGCGCGCTTCATCTGCGGTGCCGCAAGCCGGGAGGGCGCGCTGCGCATGGCGCAACTGGCGCTGGAGATTGATGCGGCATCAGAGACCGCATAACCAGCCCCGGTCACACCGTTTTTTCAACCGGTCCTGCGTAGGGGCCGGAACGCCCGGGCGACCGCCATGGCACGGGCCTCGCGCAGCGTGTCCATGCTTTCCCCCTCCGCCTGCGTGATACCGGCGCAGGCGTTGCGCGCGATCTCCAGCAGGGTCGCCTTGGGATATACCTGCCCTGACCGACTGCCATGGGCGCAGTAGTCACAGGTGCAGACCTGCATCAGCAGGTCGTAAAGTGCGGGCGTGTCAAAGCCGCCGACCTGCTGCAACAGGTCGGCCACAGGCCCGGCCCGCACGGCCGAGACACGATGCACCCGCTCCACATCCGTACTGGCCATCAGAGCAAGGGTGCGACATTCCGGCGGCACGCCAAAACGTGTGCACAGCGCCTCGATCCGCGGGCGGGCGCGTTCGGCATGCCGGTAATGGTGTGGCAGGTGTTCAGGCGGGGAATCCACCTTGCCCACATTCATCACCAGCAGCGCGAAACGCACGCTCAGGGGGCCTGCCGCAATGCCGCCTCGTTCAGGGTTGCCAGCATATGCGCGCCAAGGTCGATTTCCCCCGGTTCGTCCGAAATCTGTGGCACGCCGAACAGGGCCGCCACATCTGGCAGGATTTCGCGCAGGCAGCCACATTCAAGCAGGGTGCGCAGCATGGTCGCCGGGGCGGGCGCCATCAGGCCACGGGCCAGTTCCGGCCAGATCAGCGATGCCGGGGTTGCGACCAGCGCGCCGGCCTCCATCTGCCCGAACATCCTGTCGAGGTCATCCTCCTCCGCTGTGCATTCCCCTTCGGCCAGCAGGGTAGCCAGACGCAGCACGCCCAGACCATGATGCGGCTGCACGAAATCTTCCATCCGGATTACGGGCCTGCGTGTCATGAAAGGACCCGTGCCCGCGTGACATGAACCTGTTGCATCACGATATGCGGGCCTGAATGTCGGAGTGCGCATCCTGCATCACGCCTTCGGCCAGGGCCGCGATCACCGGCCAGCCGACCGCGCCGGAGGGATCGAGCATTTTCAGCGCCGCCAGCTTCCGCGCCGCGCTGTCTGGCCGGTTCTGCCGCAGGTTGATGAACGCCAGCGCCTTCAGCGTATATAAGGCAAAGCGGGCAGGCCCGTCAGGCAGCTCCGGTCCGGTCCACCACTGCCGCCAGTCCGTGCTCCATCCGGCCTGTCGCGCGGCCTCCCGCAGGCCGTCCTGCGCAACCATGTGCGCATCCTGCAGATTGCCCTGATAGGTATGGATTTTATAGAGGCAGAAATAGACCGCAAGCTGGTCGGGCGCAGCCCGCAGGGCCTGCCGGAACAGTGCATCGGCACGGGCGGGATCATCCCGGTAGGCAACAACCCCCTGCTGCAACAGCGCGTTGACCGGGGCAGGCAGAACGCCAAAATTGATTATGTCGGGTTCAGCAAACGTATCTGTCACGCGCGGTTCCTGTTGCATCGCCTCATGCAGCCCTGACTGTTGTCAGGAAACAGGCCGCAAGATCCATGCCACGGGGCGGGCGATCAGGAGTGCCGATAATAAAAAATGCCTGACTGTCAGCCGCCCCCACCGGGGGCCGGACAAACAGCCAGGCATTTGGTTTTTTCCGTCCTGAACGGAGGTATCAGAAGTCGATCGACGTCTTGACGTAATACATGCCGCCACTGAAGCCGTAGGGGGAATAGGACGGATACTTCGACAGACCCTGCTGCGAGTTGGCAATGCTGCGCGACACGCGGGTCGGGTACTTGTTGCCTATGTTGTTGGCGCCCACGCCAACGGTCCAGCGGGGGAATACCTTGTAGTCCACCTCCAGATTGGTGATGAAGGCCGGGTTCTGCTGGAACGGCACGCTGCCCGGTCCCGTCGGTGCGGCCATATAGACAATGGAGCCGTAACGCATTTCCTGCGCGAAGACCGACCACTTGCCATACTGCCAGTTGACGCTGATCTGCTCGCGGTTCTTGGGGGCGGAATGGAGCACCATTTCCTTGGTGTATTCATTCACCAGGTTGTTGCGGGCGGAACGGATCTCGTTATCCGAGAAGTTGATGCCCATGGCGAAGCGGAACTTGCCAAACCGGTGGGTGCGCAGGGTGTAATCCGCGTTCAGGTCACCGCCAAAGGTCTGGGTGTTATACAGGTTGGCATAGTACGAAAGGGATGTCGCACTTTCCAGATTGGCCGCCTTCAGCAGCGACATCAGCGTCGCGTCGTTCTGGTCCACCGTATAGGACTGGGTGCTGCCCAGACGGTCATTGATGGCGATGTAGTACAGGTTGCCGGTTATGTGGAAATCATCCACCGGCGTCGCATCAAGGCCGATCGTGTAGCTGCGGGAGTATTCGCCCTTCATGCTGCCCGAACCCAGGTATTTCGCGATCGCGCTGTTGGCGGGCACCTGGTCAACCGTATAGCCGGGATAGGGCGCTGAGTAGAAATAGGACATTTCACCCAGCGTCGGCGGCCGGTAGCCGGAATTGATGTTGGCCCGGATCGCCCAGCGCTTGTTGAAGTTGTAGCGCGTGCCGATGGAGCCGGTCTCGACCGTGCCAAGGTTGTTGTAGCTGGCCGCGCGCCCGCCCAGGGTCCATTCCCATTTCTCGGTAACAAAGAAACCGAGATTGACGAAACCTTCAAAAACATCACGGTTCTGGTTGGTGACGGCCATCGGCACGTTACCGGGGTGATCGGTCGCCCCCACGCCGGACCATGATGAGGTCTCGCCCTGGGTCATCTGGAATGTATCGTGGCGGTATTCGGCACCGAATTTCAGGTTGATGTCCTTGGGCAGGAACCCGGTCCTGAACGAGCGCGACCCGCGCAGGCCGCTGGTCAGTTCGGACGAGATTGAAGAGCCGTCATAGAACGATGTCTGGGTGCTGCCGGGGATGGAGACGTTTTCGGAATCCTTGGTGCCATATGTCTGCGCATCGCGGCCGTAGGTGACATACGCATCCCACGCGAAACCGAACTTGCGCGTCCTGATCCCGTTATCCGTTTCAAAATCGTACTGGTCCATGGTGATGTAGGGCTGGTCACCATTGGGATAAAGTGACGTGTTGATCCACGTATCCCCAGTCGTCGCGGCGCGATAGGTTTCGGGCACGTTGGCGCGGCGGTGCGAGAAGGTGGACGTGCTGTAGAAACTGAACCCGCTGCCCATGGGCACGGACATGTTTTCGCTCAGTGTTTCCAGCGTGGTCTTGGGTATGCCCAGCCCGCGCTGCACATTGCGGTTTGCCGTCTCGTTACGCCCATCATCGAACAGGGTGCCGTAGAAATCCCCGCCGCGCGTTGTCGGCAACTGATGGCTGATCTGGGCCGCAAGGTCCAGGTAGCCGCCCTTGTTCCCCAGCGCCATGGCGTAGTTGGCCGAACCGTCAAGCGCCTGGCCATCACCCGCGTAGTAACCGCTGTTCTTGAAGTTGATGCTGCCGCCATGCGTGTCACGCTTGAGCACGATATTGACGGCACCCGCAATGGCGTCCTGACCGTAAAGGGCGGAAGCGCCTTCGGTTATGACTTCGATATGGTCGATGGCCGAGATGGGAATGAGCGAAATGTCGCTCGGCTCACTGCCCCAGTTCGTGCCCGCGTTGGAATTGAAGTTGGCGCCGATATGGCGGCGATGGCCGTTGACCAGGATCAGCGTGTCATCGGGCGACTGGCCGCGCAGCTGCATGGTCTGGACAAAGGAGCTTGCGCCACCACCGGGCAGGGCGGCAGTGGTGATGGCCGGGTTGGCCTGCGCCAGCGCGGAAAGCACGTTGGTCTGGCCGGTTTTCAGCAGTTCCGCACCCGTCACGACCGTAACCTGCGTCGTGCTGTGCCGCGCGGTGCCCGGTGAGAAAACGGAATTGGTCGAATGCCCGCCCACATGAATGACTTCCGCCCCAGTCGCACGCACGCCCGCGGTCGCGGTGTGGGTGGCGGGGTGGACGACCTTCTTCTTTGTCACGGTCCTGTACTGTTTTTCAGGTACATCCGCAGATGATGTAGCGGCTTCACCAACAGCAGGCAGGACCGTGCCCAAGGCAACCCCAGCCACCAGATACAGCTTCCGTTTTGACAGGCCTACCATCGCATCCCCCTGAATACCGCCGGACATTCCGCAACGAACATGTGTCTGCGTATGATGCGTATCCGTTATGATTTGGCGTCATATGAATTATCAATATGTTGGGGCTGGATACGTTTCTTGATTATCTGGTTATGACTATATAACTGAAAAATCTTTGTATTTTTATTTTTAGGGCAATTTTAATCCCGTTTTTTACAAGTATCCGTCGTCAGGCGGCCACATCGGCGCGTCACACGCGGGCTTATGTTGATTTTCCGAAACATGACGCTGAAATGTTCAATTTGTTGACGCTTTACGGAAATTCTCCTATTATCAATGCAATAAAGTCCATCGCGCATAACTAGAAGGAGTGTCCGTTGGATATACGGCGGTTGCAGGCATTTGTTAAAATAATTGACCTGGGCAGCATTTCCCGCGCTGCCGACCTGCTCAATATTGCCCAGCCCGCATTGAGCCAGCAACTGGCCACGCTGGAAAGTGTCTTCAAACAGAAACTGGTTATCAGAAGCAAAAGCGGGGTCACACCCACGACTGCCGGGGCCGAACTGTACCGCCACGCCCAGACACTAACCAAACAGTTCGATCGCGCCATGGTCGAGATCAGCCGTGGCGTGGGACCACTGGTGGGCAAGGTATCGGTCGGGCTGTCACCCTACAGCGCCGGATCGACGCTGTCGGTCGAACTGCTGCGCCGCGTGCGTGAACGGCTGCCGGACATAACCCTGCACCTGACCGAAAGTTTCGATGACATATACAGTGAACTGATCATGACGGGCCGGCTGGACATGGCCGTCATCCACGGGGCGGGACCGATCAAGGGCGTGATCTTCACCCCGCTGATGAAGGAGGAATTCTTCCTTCTCGCCCCCCAGTCACTGGAAATCCCGCAGGATGAGACGGGTGCGGTGCAACTGGCGGACATTACGGATATTCCGCTGCTGCTGCCGCCCACGCACAACTTTGTCCGCAAGAGCGTTGACATGGCCTTCATGCGCAAGCAGCTCGAACCCCATATCGTTGCGGAAATAGAGGCGCTGAACACCCTGCAGGGCGCCATAGTCGAGGGGATTGGCAGCACCATCCTGCCATGGTCCGTCGCCAGTCGGATTGTCGTGCCCGACAGGTCGCGCATCTATCCGCTGCGCAACCCGGTCATACAGGAAGATGTATCGCTATGCGTGCCTGAAATCATCCCCGAGACGGAAGCCTCGGTCGCGGTGCGTGAACTGCTGATTGATCTGGCCCGGACAATGGCCGCCTCACGCAACTGGCCGGGCACGCAGGCCTCGACGTAATACCCTACGCCACCTGCACGCCGATATTGGGCCGGGTCAGGGCCTCGGGGCGCAAGATCTGCGCGAGCCGTTCCGGGGACAGGTGATTTTCCTCCACCACAAGCTCCGTGACCGTCCGGTTCTCGGCCAGGGCACGCCGGGCGATGGTGGAGCAGGTTTCATACCCCAGCACCGGTACCAGTGCGGTAATGATGCCGATATTGATGCCCGACAGGTATGCGCACCGCTCGGGGTCGGCAACAATTCCGGCCACGCAGCGTGTGGACAGGGTATCGACAGCCGTGCGCAGTATTTTCAGCGATGAAAACAGGCAATAGCCAATCATCGGCTCAAAGGGGTTAAGCTGCAACTGCCCGCCATCGGCACACATGCCAATGGTCGTGTCATGCCCCGCCACCAGATAGGCAACCTGGTTGACGGCTTCCGGTATGACCGGATTGACCTTGCCCGGCATGATGGAGGACCCCGCCTGCACGGCGGGCAGCACGATCTCGCCCAGCCCGGCCCGTGGCCCGCTGGAGAGCAGGCGCAGGTCGCTTGAAATCTTGGAAAGTTTCAGGGCCAGCCTTTTCAGCACGCCAGAAAACAGGACGAATGCCCCGACATCCGATGTCGCCTCGATCAGATCGGGCGCATGCGCCATGGGCCGCCCTGTCAGCGCGCGCAGTTCCGCCATCACGGCCTGTGCGTAACGCGGGTCGGTATTCAGCCCCGTCCCGATGGCGGTGCCGCCCAGATTGACCTGTTCAAAGGCACTGACATGCGCCTTCAGGCTCCTGATCTCGGTTTCCACCGCAATGCGGAAGGCATTGAATTCCTGCCCCAGCGTCATGGGAACGGCGTCGCGCAACTGGGTCCGTCCCACCTTCAAAATCGCGCCAAAGGCCTGCGCCTTTTCACCAAAGGCACGGGCCAGCCCCTCCAGCGCCGCGACCAGCGGGCCAGTCGCCAGCATGACCCCGAGGCGCAGCGCGGTCGGATAGACATCATTGGTGGACTGGGCCATGTTGACATGGTCGTTGGGGTGAACGAGCGCATAGGTTCCGGGCTTTTCGCCCATCATCACCAGCGCCGCGTTGGCTATGACCTCGTTGGCGTTCATGTTGGTGGATGTGCCAGCGCCGCCCTGCATGGCATCCACCACGAAATGGGCGTGATAGGCGGGGTTCCCCAGTATCTCGCTGCACGCGGCATCAATGGCCCCGGCCCGCCGCGCATCCAGATACCCCAGCGCGTGATTGGCCCGCGCCGCCGCCTGCTTAACGCTGACCAGCGCCTGCACGAACTCCCCATATGTTCCGATCGGTATGCCGCTTATGGGAAAATTCTGTAGCGCACGCCATGTATGTATGCCCCACAGGGCATCTGCGGGAATGTCCGCCTCCCCCAGCAGGTCACGTTCCCTGCGGCTGGCCTGCCCGTCCTGCACGGGGTGCGGCGGCACCCCGGATGCGGGAAAGGGATCGGTGGCGTCTGCCGCATGGGAAGGGATGTTGAACATTAGGGCCTATCCGGGCTGGAGGGTCTTATCGGGTATTGAAGACCGCCGCCCATGGTCAGGCGACTGTGTTCACGCAATCTGAAAAAATGAATTCACGTTATCTGTAGTTCACGAATACAAAAATATGGTCATCATATATTTTTATATTCACGACTGGAGCCAGAAATACTCAAGGGTTAACCCTGAATAATTCATGGGCGGCCATTCATGCCACGGGCGTTCTTTTGCGCCATCCCGATCCTATGGGCCTGCACCCACCTCTGCCCCATAGGATTGTTGTATGGGGTCAGACAATTTTCGGCGGTATCTAATACGTGCTGAAACGATTTACCGTGTACCCAATACGCATGCGCGACATATCGAGATTGGAGAGACCGCCGATGCCCGGCTTTGCAGATCGACTGAATGGAATAGGGATTTCGGCCTCTGCCGCCATGACCGACAAGGCCACGGCGCTGAAGGCGGAAGGCCTGAAAATCATCAGCCTTTCATCAGGGGAACCCGATTTCCCGACCCCGTCACATGTAGTGGACGCAGCGATTGCCGCCGCCCGCGCCGGTGACACCAAATACCCGCCGCAGGACGGCAAGCCGGCGCTGAAAAAAGCCGTTCAGGCCAAATTCCTGCGTGAAAACCATCTTGATTACGCGCTGGATGAAATTCTGGTCGCCAACGGCGCCAAGCAGATCATCTATGACGCCATGATGGCGACCATCAATCCGGGTGACGAGGTGGTCCTGCCCACCCCCTACTGGATCAGCTATGCCGACATCGCCCGCCTTGGCGGGGCCAAAATCGTGCAGGTGCCCTGCCCCGCCGCCAACAACTTCCGCCTTTCGGCGGCGGATCTGGATGCGGCCATTACACCGCGCACCAAGTGGCTGGTGCTGA
This sequence comes from Komagataeibacter melaceti, assembly GCF_003403295.1. Taxonomy (GTDB): domain Bacteria; phylum Pseudomonadota; class Alphaproteobacteria; order Acetobacterales; family Acetobacteraceae; genus Komagataeibacter; species Komagataeibacter melaceti. Next base: position 17,370 of record NZ_QUWV01000085.1, read on the forward strand.
ACTTCCCCAGCAACCCGACGGGCGCGTGCTGCCCGCGTCAGGAAATGGAGGAGATCGCCGCCGTCCTGCTGAAGCATCCGCATGTCTGGATACTGACGGATGATATTTACGAACACCTCATCTATGACGGGTTTGAGTTCTGCACGCTGGCGGAAGTCGAACCCCGCCTGAAGGAACGGGTGCTGACGGTCAACGGGGTTTCCAAAAGCTACGCCATGACCGGCTGGCGCGTGGGCTTCTGCGGTGGGCCGCGCAACCTGATCGCGGCCATGAACAACATGCAGGGCCAGTCCACCAGCGGCATCAACACCATTGCGCAGGCCGCAGCCGTAGCCGCGCTGGAGGGACCGCAGGACTTCCTTGCCCAGCGTGCTGCCGAATATCAGGCCCGGCGTGACCTGGTCGTGAGCCTGCTCAACGCCATCCCCGGCGTGCAGTGCCACACGCCACAGGGGGCATTCTATGTCTATCCTGATATTGCGGCATGTATTGGCAAGACGACGGCGGGTGGACGGCACATCGGGAACGATACCGATTTCGTCATGGCCCTGCTGGAAGAAAAGCAGGTGGCTTCCGTTCAGGGGGCGGCTTACGGGATGAGCCCCTTCTTCCGCATTTCCTACGCGACCGATACCGCAACCCTGCGCGAAGGCTGCAGGCGGATTGCGGAATTCGTCTCCACCCTGCGCTAGAAAACAGAAACCGGGGCGGTCCATATGGACCGCCCCGGTTTTTTGAACGCTACAAATAACAGCAAGCAGGGCTTGCATTTACTTTCCCGCCATCATGCAGGAAAGAAATACCCAAAATAAAGTCAGTCCTGATCGGGCCGTATCTGAAGGATTGCGGCCCCGTACCCCAGCAGTTCATCCGGCTGGGCCACGACCTGCTCCACCACGCCCCCCACCGGCGCCCTGACGGGCACCTGAAGGCTGCCCAGCGTCAGCAGGGCCACAACATCATCCTGTCCGACCGTTGCCCCCACCGGCGCGAACACACTGTCGCGCATGGGGTGGGTCAGGCACAGCTTACCAAAATAGGGGGCACGGACCGTAACGGTCCCCTCCCCTGCTTCCGCCTGAGGCATGGCTGGTTCGGATGCCATGCCTTTTTCAACCGGGGCCGCCGCCGCAGGCACGCGGATGCGCAGCCGCAGGCCCGCGTCGTTGGAAAGCTCGAGCGAGTCCAGCCTGGCCTCGGCCAGCCATGTGGCGATCTGGCTGATTTCCCCCGGTTCGGGCAGCCTGTCGAAATCAGGAACCAGTTCTGGCGGGTTGCTCATGATGCCGTTCTTTCCGCAAGCCATCGTTCAAGATAATGGATGTCCACCCCACCACGCTGGAAGTGCGGATCAGCCAGCAGGTCCTGATGCAGGGCGATGTTGGTGGCAACCCCTTCCACCCGCATTTCCGCCAGCGCGGTGCGCAGGCGCGCAATGGCTTCCGCGCGTGATGCGCCATAACCTATGACCTTGCCGATCAGGGAATCATAATAGGGCTGGACCGTGTAACCACTCACCACATGCGTATCCACCCGGATGCCCGGCCCACCGGGCAGGTCCCAGCGCGTGATGGTGCCGGGGGACGGGACAAAGGTAAACGGATCTTCCGCATTGAGCCGACATTCAATGGCATGGCCGCGCAACCGGATGTCTTCCTGCCGGATACGCAATGCCTCGCCCTGCGCGATGCGCAACTGCTCGGCCACGATATCCACGCCGGTTATTTCCTCCGTAATCGGATGTTCGACCTGCACGCGGGTATTCATCTCGATAAACGCGAACACACCATCTTCATACAGGAACTCGAACGTGCCCGCGCCACGGTAGCCGATCCGGCGGCAGGCCTGCGCGCAGCGTGCCCCGATTTCGGCAATGGTCTCGGGCGCGATGCCGGGGGGGGAGGCTTCCTCCAGCACTTTCTGGTGGCGCCGCTGGAGCGAACAGTCGCGCGCCCCCAGCCACAGCGCCGTGCCGTGGGTGTCACACAGCACCTGTATCTCGATATGGCGCGGCTTCTGCATGAAGCGTTCAAGGTACAGGGTCGGGTTACCGAATGCCTGCTGCGCTTCCTTGGCCGTAAGTGCCACCGCCTGTGTCAGGTCTTCGGCCCGTTCGACCACGCGCATGCCGCGCCCGCCGCCGCCGCCGGATGCCTTTACAATAACCGGGAAACCGACCTGCCGGGCAACGGCGTGCACATCTTCCATCGCGGCAGGCAGCGGCCCGTCCGATCCGGGCACGCAGGGCACATTGGCGTCACGCATGGCCTGCTTGGCGGTGATCTTGTCACCCATCATGCGGATGGATGCCCCCGTCGGGCCAATGAAGGTCAGGCCCGCAGCTTCGACCGCATCCGCAAAATCAGCATTTTCCGACAGGAAACCATAACCGGGGTGAATGGCCGTGGCCCCCGTCATCCTGGCGGCCAGCAGCAGCCCGTCAGGGTCAAGGTAGCTGCGTGCGGCGGCAGCCGGGCCAATGCACAGGGCCACATCCGCCTCATGCACGTGCCGGCTGTCGGCATCCGCTTCCGAATACACGGCAACGGTTTCAAGGCCGAGCTGCCTGCATGCCCGCTGGATACGAAGGGCGATTTCGCCACGATTGGCGATCAGCACCCGTTTGAAACGCAACGTATCACTCATGCCAGACGGAACAGGGGTGTGCCTGCCTCCACTTCCGCGCCGTCCTCGACAAGGATTTCCGCAATCTGGCCAGCCTGCGTGGCCTTGACCGCATTGAACACTTTCATTGCCTCCACCAGTGCCACTTCCTGCCCGGGCTGCACATCCTGCCCCACCGTGACGTAAGGCGGCGCGCCGGGCGAAGGGGAGAGATGAACAATCCCGTACGAAGGCGCGGCAATAACCGGCACCTGCGCCGGGGCGGCTTCAGGCTGAGGTACTGCTGCGACACTTTCGCGCGGCCGGGCCGGGGCCTGCGCCCGCGCGGTGGCGGGAGCGGGCCGGGCCTCGCTGCGGGTTATGCGGATTTTCCGGCCATCGGCCTCGGCTTCAAGCTCCGTGATCGGGGCCTGTGCCAGCAGGTCTATCAGCCGCCTGATCTGGGAGATATCCACTGACGTTACGCCGGGTCAGACGACTTTTTTGCAAAATTGAGGCCACCCACCACCTGCATGGTCGGCAGCACTTCCATGAAGCTGACGTTCATGCGCTGCGGCGCCAGCACGGCGAAGGCGACGGAATTGGCAATGTCTTCGGGCAGGAGTGACTCGTATTCGTCAAAGAAGCGCTTCTTCGCTTCTTCCATGTTGCCAATCAGGCGACCGAACACTTCGGTTTCCACGCGGGCGGGGGAGACCTCCGTCACACGCACATGCCGCCCGTACAGGTCGCAGCGCAGCTGCTGGGAGAGCGAATGTACGCCCGCCTTGGTTGCATGATAGACCGTGTTGCCACCGGCAAAGGCGTAATGCCCGGCGATCGAGCTGATGTTGACGATATGCCCCCGGTCACGCTCGATCATGCCCGCCACGACCAGACGGGTCAGTTGCAGGACAGCGCGCAGGTTCACATCCACCAGCGCATCAATATCCTCGGGCGTGGTGTTCGTGATGTTGCCGGTGCGCGACTGCCCCGCGTTGTTGACCAGAATGTCGATCTCGAGCCCGCTGACCAGCGCCTCGATCCCGGCCTGGTCCGATACGCTGACCGCGTGCGGGATGCAGCCGGTTTCCTGCGCAAGCTGTGTCAGCCGCGCCGCGTCACGCGCGAGGGCATGCACCTGTATCCCGGCCTCGCTCAGCCTGCGGACGATTGCCGCCCCGATCCCCGAAGACGCGCCAGTGACAAGGGCGGTACGATACGGCTGATTGCTCATGGTAATGGGACCCGATCCTGCAACAGAGAAGAAGAAAACTCCCGGCCCCGTGATACAGGCACCGGAAACAGAATATTCATTTCATGCTAGCCGGGGCACAATCACAGCGCCAAGAGCAGTTCGTTCTTACGCCATAACATAATACGATACCAACGCTTACCCCTTGAGCCATAAGATTATCCAATACCCTCACAACCAGAAATGCACTGGCTATCATTACCGCCACCGGCCATATCCTTGGGGCAGGCACCGGATGCCGCGACTCTTGTATCGTTACGGTTATGGTTTGATTGCCGGACCCTGCCCCCTCCCGTGGCATGGCTGGCGCTGTTCCAGGGACTGTGGATTTTGAACACGGATATCACGCGCAACGTGGGGCACAGGACGGACGCGGCACCCACCATCAGCATGATCGGCACCCGCGCCATGCTGTTCGAAGCGCCCGGCGCCTTCACCATGGCCCATCAGCGCCGCATATGGGCATTGATGGAGGCCGCGCAGGCCCGGCCCGACGTGCAGGAACTCATTCCCGGTGTAACCAATCTCATGCTGGTGTTTTCCACCCCGCCGGAACAGCCCGGACATGTGGCCGACTGGCTGCGCCATGCATGGGAAACCCTGCCGGAGCGCCACATCAAGGGCCGCCTGTTTGAAATCGGCGTCCGTTACGGCGGCGCGCTGGGTGAGGACCTGGCCGCGGTCGCGGCCCATGCGGGCCTGCCCCCGCAGGATGTCATTTCCATTCACCATGGTAGTGAATACACGGTCTGCGCCATCGGCAGCGCGCCCGGTTTTGGCTACCTGCACGGGCTGGACCCGCGCATCGCGACGCCACGCAAGGCCGTGCCCTCGCTTAAAATGCTGGCGGGAACGGTCACCATTGGCGGCATGCAGGCCGGCATTTCCGCGCTGACCGGGCCAAATGGGTGGAATTCCATCGGTTATACCGAAATCTGCCTGTTCGACCCCCATCGGGAACCGCCCGCCCTGTTCGCGATCGGGGACCGGATCCGCTTCTACCCCGAAAGCATCGAACTGTGATTACGATCCTTGAAACATCCGCGCTGAACACGGTGCAGGATCTGGGCAGGCCGGGGTACCGCAACCTGGGCGTGGGCACATCGGGCGTGATGGACCATGTGGCACTTCAGGTTGGCAATATCCTGCTGCACAACCAGCCCGGTGACGCCTGCATCGAACTCCAGACCTATCCCTTCGTCCTCCGCTTCGAGACCGCGGGCAGCTTTGCCGTAACCGGTATCGACGCGGACATCACGCTGGACGGCACGCCCGTCCTGCCGTGGTCGGTCATGACGGCCGCGCCGGAACAGATGCTGCGGGTGGGGCAGCCACGTGCGGGCGCGCGGGGCTATGTGTGCATTGCGGGCGGGATTGACGTGCCTGTCGTGCTCGGGTCACGCAGCACCCAGTTGCGCGGCAGTTTTGGCGGAATGGACGGCCGACCGCTTGAAGCGGGTGATACGCTGAAAACCTCCGGCGTGACTACTCCCGTGGCGGGATATGGTGCCGTGCCGCCCACCAGCATCCTTGCCGCGCCAGGCGGACAGGACAGCACCGTCATCAACCTGCGCGCCATCCCCGCCACCGATTACGCCCTGTTCACCGCGCAGGCGCATGAACGGCTGTGGCACACACAGTGGCGCATCACGCCACAGAGCAATCGCGTGGGCTACCGGCTGTCGGGCGCGCCGCTGGAACTGCACCAGCGGGTGGAACTGCGTTCCTACGGCATCGTGCCCGGCATCGTGCAGGTTCCCCCTGCCGGTGAACCGATCGTGCAGCTTGCGGATGCCAATACCGCAGGCGGCTACCCCCGCATCGTCACGGTGATCGAGGCCGACCTGTGGCGGCTGGCGCAGGCACGTATTGGCGCGCGCATCCGTTTTCATGAATGCACGCACCAGCAGGGCGTTGCGGCGATGGCGCCGATTGAAGCCTATCTGGATGACCTGCGCATGATGGTGGCCCATTACCGCAAATCCGCCCTGCGCCGCACCGGCGCGAAACCCGGAGACAAGGCATGAAGATCGATCTCAATTCGGATATGGGCGAAGGCTTCGGGCGCTGGCGTATCGCGGATGATGACGGCCTGATGGATACCGTGTCCTCGGCCAACATCGCCTGCGGGTTCCATGCCGGTGATTACGCCATCATGAGCCGCACCGTGCAGCTTGCCAGGGAAAAGGGCGTTGCGATCGGCGCCCATCCCGGCCTGCCGGACCTGACCGGTTTCGGGCGGCGGACCATGAACGTGTCGGATGCGGACATGGAAGCGATGCTGGTCTATCAGGTTGGTGCGCTACAGGGCATTGCCACCCGCCATGGCCACCGTGTGACGCATGTAAGCTACCACGCCGCCTTCGGCACCATGGCCAATGCGGATGAAGGGCTGGCCCTGCGGCTTGCCCGCGCCATTGCGGCACTTGACCCGGAACTGACGGTATTTTCCATGCCCGGCCAGTTGACCGAACGCGCGGCGGAAAAGGCCGGGTTGCGTGTCCATACCCTGTTCCTGGCCGACCGGGCCTATACCACGGCCGGGACACTGGTGCCGCGCGGGCAGCCGGGGGCGGTCATTCATGACCTTGCCGCCGTGCAGGCGCGTGTCAGCCAGTTCCTGGAAGATGGCTCCGTTACGACCATTGACGGCGCGCGCCTGCCGGTAAAGGCGCGTTCCATCCTGGTGCATAGTGACACGCCGGGTTCACTGGAACTGGCCCGCGCCATCCGCACCCAGATCGAGGCCAGCGGCGCCACCCTGACCCCGGCCAGCCAGATCACGGACTAGACCGACACCAGACCGCGCAAGACCGCGCAAGACCACCATCGCCCCGAATGCGCGCAATGTGTTACGTTAACGTAACATGACGGGAAGAAGGGTCACCGGTCCCCTTCCTGAAGCGCGCCCCGTTCCTGTCGTGCAGTGAGGTACGAACAAAATGAAGCATGACCTGAAACGTGGCGCGTTACTGCTGGCATCGGCCACCTTTTTCACGGCGGCCCTCAATGCCCTGCAGAAGCTGACGGGATCGACGCTGCCTGCGCTTGAGATCATTTTCTTCCGCAACCTGTTTTCCCTGCCCTTTGTCCTGCTGATCGCGGCGCGCACCACGATCGTGCTGCGCACGCACCATTTTGGCGGGCACCTGCTGCGTTCGGTGGTGGGGCTGGTCAGCATGATCATGGTGGTCATTACCGTGACCCGCCTGCCACTGGCCGAACAGCAGGTGCTGTCCTACACGCAGCCGCTGTTCCTTGTGCTGCTCAGCATTCCGCTGCTCCATGAAAAACCGTCCCTGCAACGCTGGATCGCCGTTTCAATCGGGTTTTCCGGCGTCGTTGTGGTGGCAATGGGCAAGGGGCTGCTGCATGGCGCGGCGGGTACGGTCGCGCACTGGGCCTATTTCGTGGCACTGGCGCAGGGGGCCGTGGGCGCGCTGACCACCATGCAGATCCGCCAGCTTTCCGCAACCGAAGCCAGCACCACGATCGCCCTGTGGCAGGCCATCCTCATGACCGTCATGACCGCGCTGCCGCTCCCCTTCATCTGGACCACCCCGTCCATGACCGATGCCGCATGCCTTGTCGCAGTGGGCGCGTTTGCCGGTATTGCGCAGGTTCTGCAGACGGAAGCCTTTGCCTCCGCACAGGTTTCGGCCATTGGCCCGTTTGCCTATTCGGGCCTGTTATGGGCCGGTCTGATCGGCTGGTTCGGGTTTGGCGAGGTGCCGGGCGTTGCGATGGTGCTGGGCGGGCTGCTGATCATCGGCTCGGGTGTGTGGATGCTCCGCCATGACCGGCCAGCGCAGAAACAGGCCGCGGTCGAGGGGACAATGGACACGGCCTCCGGCACGCAGGCGTAAGCCCGCGCATGCCCGTGGTCGCGTAAGCCGCCCCCACGTTTTCCATAACCAATGCACAGCAGGAGGCCTACAGCGTGACAACAGGTGAATCCGCCATCAATGCACGAAGCAGGCGTACCCTTCCTTCGCGCCATGTGTTCTTCCTCCTCGTGTTCCTTATGTACGTCATCAGCTACGGGGACCGCGCGGCGCTTTCCATCGCCCTGCCGACACTGGGAAAAGAGTTCACGCTCACGCCCGTGCAGATGGGGTGGGTTTCATCCAGTTTCCTGTGGTCGTATTTCCTGCTGAACCTGCCATCGACCATCGTGCTGGATATGGTGGGCGCGCGCCTGATCGGCAGCGTGGCCGTGGGGCTGTGGTCTTTCGCCATGCTGCTGGGCGGCATGGCGCAGAACATCACGCAGTTCCTGCTGACCCGCGTTCTCCTTGGCGTGGGGGAAGCACCCACCTTTGGCGTGGGAGCCACGGTTGTCCGTTCATGGGCGCAGCCGCGTGAGCGGGGGTCGGTCATGACCATATTGCTGACCGGGATGCAGCTTGGCCTTGCGGGCGGCACACTGGCGGGGGCCTATCTCATTACCCTGTTCGGCTGGCGGTTCGAGTTCATGGCGCTGGGTGGCATCGGGATTGTCTGGGCCATCGTATGGTGGCTGGTCTATCGCAACCCGGTGGAGGGAACGGCCCAGTCCACAAGGACGCCCATCTCGGTCAGGGAAATCAGGAGCCTGTTCCGCTCCCCCTCGTTCCTGGGGATACTGGCGGTACAGTGCACGCAGAACTACCTCAACTTCCTGGTCATGTCATGGATGCCGCTCTACCTTATCCATGAACTGCACATCGACATTACGGGAACCGGCACGAGTACTGCGGCGTGTTACCTGTTCGCCGCCGTGGGGGCTGTCATCATTGGCCGGATACTGGAGCGTATCGTGTTCCGCAACGGCATCCACCCTCCGCTGCGGCGCTATATTGTCGTCACCTGCCTTGTGGGGGCCGCGACAATCGGCATCCTGCCGCATTTCCATTCCCTGCCGCCGATCCTGCTGGTGCTGTCCGGTGCGCTGGCCTGCCTGATTGCCGCCAATGGCGCGAACACCGCCCTGCTGACCGACCTGGTGGAAGATGGCCACAAAATTGGCGCCGTCACCGGCGTTACACTGACATGCAGCAATTCACTCGGCCTTCTGGCGCCCATCCTGACCGGGTACATCGTCTTCTACACCGGCAGCTTTGACATGGCATGGTACATGTGCGCGGCGGCCCTGCTTGTTGCCGCCGTGCTGTCAGCACTCATGGTCCGCACACCCATCCGGATGGGCTGATCGGTTCGATATATATGCGGGATGCAGGGCTGACCCATCCCGCATACGAACCGAAATATTATCGTTAATGAAATTATTGACTGACTGAACCATAAAGGGCCGCCGAAAAAACCGGCCCAAGGATCACCACACAAATCCTGCAAAGTTTCTGGCAAAGATTTTTTTAAAAAGCTTAAGAAACCACCAGCAGACTTACAAAACAGTCACTCACCCCGACGGCAATACAACATGTGCCGGGACCTTGCCCGCAAGACAGTCCATGACCTGATGCACGCACATCATCGCCATCCGGATCAGGGCTTCCTGTGTTGTGGCCCCCATATGCGGGGTCAGTATCATCGCAGGGCTGGAAAGTGCGGGTTCATCGGGCAACGGGGGTTCGTGGGGCATGACATCCAGTGCTGCCGCCGTCAGTTTCCCGGCCACGAGCCGGTCACGGAGTGCACGGGTGTCAATCGCACTGCCACGGCTTGTATTGACAATAATGGCGTGGTTGCCGAGCAGGTCCAGATGATGCGCATCCAGCACCGGCTGGCCGGACGCATCGGCAGGGCGATGGAGGGAGACGACATCAGCCTGACGGAGAAGATCCTCAAGGCTGGCAATCCGCTCCACGCCATGCGCCACGAATACATCATCCGGCACGCTGGGTGACCAGGCCCGCACCTTCATGCCCAGACCCAACCCGGCAATCCGGGCAACATCGCGCGCAATGGCCCCGAAACCCACCAGCGCCAGTGTCTTGCCATGCAGTTCGATCCCGGCTCCCTCGTAACGGAAACCCCAGTTCCCGTTACGCACGGCGGCATCGGCCGCACATACCCTGCGGGCTGCCGCCAGCATGAGCGCAACCGTCATTTCAGCCACGGAACGGCTGTTCGCATTCACCGCGCGGGTAACATAAATGCCCCGCCGGGCGGCTTCCGCCACCGCGATCGCGTTTGTGCCGGACCCGTGGCAGGCAATGATGCGCAGCCGGGGTACGGCCGCCACGGCTGCGGCGCTGAAGCCGAGGTCACGGGTTATGATCGCTTCGGCATCACCAACCTCCGCAATAACGGCGTCCATGGTGGGCTGGCTGGCAAGGCGTGTATGGAAGCCCTGTTCCTGCAGGAACCGGATGGCTTCTGGGTGAATGGGCTGCGTGATGAAACATGTGCTCATGAAGCCAGATACCTGTCGGGCATGAAAAACGGAATACGGCCACAGGCCTCAGGGTCTTGCTGCACGCAGGCGCAGCAGTTCTTCCAGAATCCGTACGCCACACAGGAAGTCCCCGATTTCCATGCTCTCATCGGGGTTATGGCTGCCATTTTCGTTACGGACAAACAGCATTTCGGTAGAGATGCCCTGCCCCGCGAATGTCGCGGCATCATGGCCCGCGCCGCTGGGCATTGAAAGTGCGGGGATATTCAGGCTGGCGGCAATCCGCTTCGCTTCGGCCTGAAGCCCTGCATCCATGACAGCGGGCGTGCTGCGCGTGCGCGGGCCGAGATCGACCGTTACATTATATGCGGCTTCGACCCTGCGCGCCTGTTCAATGACAAGGGCGTTCATCCGCTCCAGCAGGTCTTCATCACGCGAGCGGATGTCGATGACCAGTTCCAGCCTGCCGGGTACGGCCGCGAAATTGGCCTGCGCGGGATCGGTCTGGCATACGCCGAATGTCAGGGTCATTTCTTCCCCGCCAGCCTCGACCTGCCGCCATGCCGCGTGCAGCGCCATCATCATGTCCGCCCCCGCCATGACGGCATCGGACCGGAAGCGCCGGGGGGTTGCGCCGGAATGGGCGTACTGGCCATGGATGGTTACGGAACGGTAGCGGGTACTGCCGCAGATGCCGGTCACGATCCCGACCGGCACGTCCGCTTCCAGCAGGACCGGACCCTGTTCAATGTGCAGTTCCACAAAACAGTCTATTTTCGCGGGCTGCAATACGGCGGCCTGTCCACACAAATCGGGCTGCGCACCGCAGGCCAGCATGTGCTCACGCAGGCTGATGCCGTCATCGCTGCGCGGCGTGCGTAATGCCGGGGCATCAAGCAGGCCAAAGGCGGTCCGGCTACCCAGATAGGACAGGGGGAACCAGACGCTCTCCTCCGCGCGGGTTACGATCAGCGTGGTATCGCGCATGGGCTGGTAGCCTGCCCTGACCCATGCACACAGCACCAGAAGCCCGGCAACCGCTCCCGCCGCACCATCAAAATTGCCGCCACAGGGCACGGTATCCACATGTGAACCCGTCATGACGGCGGGCAGGTCGCGCATACGCCCCGGCAGGGTCACAAACAGGTTTGCGGCCCAGTCGCGCCGGATCTCAAGGCCATGTTCCCTGGCCACGGTCTCGAACAGGGCATGGGCAAGGTTTTCACCCTCCCCATAGGACGGGCGCGTCATGCCCCGGCCATCAAAACCGATTTCATGCAGCCTGTCGAACATCCGGCGCGCCAGCCCGGAATCCGGGACCGGCGTGGAACATGCCGACGGCATCAGGGAACTGGCCATGGTCAATCCTTACTGTTTTGCAAAAAGCAGGTGCATGTTCGCAAACGCCTTGAACTCCAGCGCATTACCCGCGGGGTCACAGAAGAACATCGTCGCCTGTTCCCCCGGCAGGCCGGCAAAGCGGATGGTGGGTTCCATGCCAAAGGTCACGCCATTGGCGCGCACCCGTTCGGCCAGGGCTTTCCAGTCATCCATGTCAAGGACGACACCGAAATGCGGGATGGGCACGTTATGGCCGTCAACCACGCCCTTGCCCTTCCCTTCGGTGGCATGACAGGCATCAGGGATCAGGTGGGTCACGATCTGGTGGCCGTACAGGTCGAAGTCGATCCATGTATCCGTGCTGCGCCCCTCGGGGCAGCCCAGCACGGTCCCATAGAATGTCCGCGCGACGGCAAGGTCATCGACCGGGAAGGCGATGTGGAAGGGATTAGCCATGAATACACCATAAAGTTATAAATAACGCCTTCATATCACGTGGTTTTTCGGCGCAATAACGTGAATATATGACTTCATACGCAAGGAAATGTTTTCTATCGCGCATGGTTTTCAGCCCTGCTCCAGCACCAGTTTTTCACCTTCGCGCCGGAAATGTGTCCCGTATGGGCGGCAGAGTGTTTCGAAACGGGCAAGGATGTCCTGCGCCTCCTGCCCGGTTGCAAGGAAGGGAAGCCCGCGACGGTGGGCAGCGCGGCCCAGACCGAGCGAGACCGGATGGATTTCCATGGATGCGAGATTGCCCGCATCATCGAATTCGCACACGGGCAGCAGCGTTTCCCAGAAACGACGGTCAGCGGGAAAGCCCTTCGTGTCGTTGCGGGTGCGTGTCTTGTAAACCTGATGGGGCGTTACTTCGGTGCCGACCTTGTAGAAAGTATAGGAATCCTCGGGCAGCATATCGACCAGTTCGTTCTGTCCGATGAAGTTGCCAAGGCTATAGAAGATGGGTCTGCCCTTGTACATCTCCATGCCCTTGAGCAGGTGCTGCCCGTGGCAGGCCACAATGTCCGCGCCCTGGTCAATCACGTCACGCGCAAAGGCTTCCAGGAACTCTCCGGGTTTTTCCCAGCTTATATCGCCGTTTTCGTCATAGCCGACTTCATGCGTATGCACGCTGACAATGACCACATCGGACACCACCCGTGCTTCACGCACCCAGCGCCCGATTTCCTCCAGATCCCGTGCATCGGGCGTGGTGAAAATGCGTGTCTGCGCGCCCTCGACAAAACGGGTGCCGTCCAGTGTCAGCGTGCCTTCGGGCGCGGGATAGCCAAAGCCGAGCTTTATCTGCTCTTCCTTGATCCTTTCCAGCCCCAGCCCTGCCGAAACACTGCGGAGCATGGCGAACTCCTCCGGCCGGACCTGATAGGTCGTGGAAAAATGCAGCGGGTTGAGGCCGGGCCGCCCCTGCATGCTGCGGGTCTGGTCCGCCGCCTCCTGCCCACGGGCAAAGGTGGAGCAGCACGACAGCATTGAAACCGTGCCCTTCGGGTGGCTGTAATAGGCGGGGCGGCGCGCCTCCTCCAGTGTCAGGCCGACACCGGCGTACAAGATGTCGCGCCGTTTCAGTTCCGCCAGCGCGATCCGCAGGCCCGAGATACTGTAATCAAGGCAATGGTTCGTCGCCGCCGCAAACAGGTCAAACCCGGCCACGCGCAGTTCATCGAGTATCCACGGATGCGCGCTGAAATGCGACCCGCCATGATCCAGCGCCGGATCACCCTGATAGTCACCGGGCATGATTTCAAGGTTGGTGAACGAGGCATCACACGCGCGGATCATGTCGAACAGCGGCGCGCATACCGGGTCCACATCCGTGTTCAGCCGTCGCAGCACGATACTGTCACCCGTAAGGCAAACTTTCATTTTCCGGTTCTTTCAACAGGGAATTACAGAATTTCGGCAGGTATTTCGGTCGGGGCGGCAACCCCCGTGATGCTCCGGGTGACCGACCACAGGATGACCGCCCCGCAGGCGGCGACGATGCTCATGCACACCATGCCCGCGGCCATGGTTCCCGTAAGTGTGGTCAGCCTGCCCACGACCATGGGGCTGACAAAACCACCCCACAGCCCGATGGCGTTGATCAGGGCGAAGCCACCCGTCGCGGCACTGCCCTGGAACACATTGGCGGCCAGCGCCCAGAACACGACATAGGCGGCATAGATTCCCGCCGTCGCACCGGCCAGAACGACAAGCTGGAGCGCGAGTATGTTGGGCAGCACCGTTGTCAGCAGGAAACACGCGCTTGCCAGGATAACCGGCGCGTAGCAGTGAAAGCTGCGTTCCTTCTTCCTGTCCGAACGCGCGCTCCAGTACGCCATGGACGCAACCGAGACGACATAGGGAAAGGACGAATACAGCCCCACCGCCACGGGTGAGTGAACGCCGGCATCATGGATCAGGGATGGCATCCAGAAATTCAGCATGTACATCCCGGCCATCAGCGCAAAAAACCCAAGTGACAGGAGATAGATGGCGGGGTCGCGTATTACGGCGGAAAATTCCACATGCCGCACGTTCTCCCGCACGCTCCAGCGCGCGATGACCTGACGCTCCTGCGCGGACAGCCACGGGGCGTCATCAGGCGTGCGGGGCAGGACAAAGCACACCGTCAGGCCAAGCAGGACCGAAGGCAGCCCCTCAAGCACAAACATCCAGCGCCAGCCCGCAAGCCCGCCCACCTGATCGAAATGCGAAAGCAGCCACCCCGAGACCGGACCCACCACAATCCCGGCCAGTGGTAGCGAAAGCTGGTGCCAGAAAATAACGCCCGACATCCGGTTCTCGGGGTACCAGCGCGCGAGGTAATAGGTGCAGGTGGGCGCGAAACCCGCCTCGAACACCCCCAGCAGGAAACGCAGGATGTAGAAGCTTTCCCGGCTGTGAATGAAACCTGTCGCGGCCGAGGTCATGCCCCACAGCACCATGATGCGGGCAAATGTCCGTGGCGCTCCCGCTTTCGAGGCCCACAGGCTGATCGGTATTTCAAACAGCACCAGCCCCACGAAGAAGATGCCGGCGGCAAAACCGAACTGTGCCGCCGTCAGCCCCACATCACGCGAGATATGGGCCCGGGCGAAACCCAGATTGGTGCGATCTATGCTGTCCATAAGATAGATCACGATAATCCAGGACATGATGCGCCAGTTCAGACGGTGGTAGAGTTTTGTCTGGATGTCTTGCATTGGCCCCGTCCCATTCCACAGTAGCTGGCCCCTCTGCACATGCAGGGGGCCAGCGCCAGCGTCCGGATCATTCCGAAATCGTTGCGGATCAGAAATTGTAGGCGAAGCGTCCCCCCACAAAGCGAGGCTGGCCGGAAATACCCATGTTGACCGTGGTCGCAAGCGTGCGGCTGACGATGTAGTCACGGTTGAGGATGTTCGTGGCGTAGGCCGTGACCGACCACGGGCCCCTGACCGGGCGGAAGGTCACGCTGCCATTCATCAGGAAATAGGACGGCAGCAGGTAGGCTCCTGTCCCGCGCGGCACGGTGTCCTGCGCGCCACGGTATGAATAGTCACCTTCCATGCGGATGGTATATTTGCGGAATACCGGCTTGGTCTCATAGGAAATGGTGCCGTTGAGCGTCAGCTTCGGGATGCCCATATCCGCACCGTTATAGCTGTCGGTAAAGGATTTCCACTGTCCGGTCCGGGCGTAATAGGCGCTGACCGCCTGCACGTTCAGGACCTGGAAATCATCATACGTGCCGCGCTGGTAGCCAACATTCTGCGACAGTGTCAGCCCGCGGAACGGATGGGCGCTGATGGACAGTTCCGTGCCGAAAATATGCGAGCGCGGCACATTGACGTAAGACCCGACCGTGCCCCAGTTGGGAACAAGGATATACGAGAAATACTGCTGGTCATGATAGGAATCCCAGAACGCCGCACCGTTGATGCGCAGGCGGTGATTGAAGAACTCCGTCTTGAAACCGACTTCATACGCCATGAGCCATTCCGGCTTGAAGCCCGCCGCCTGCTGTTCCGTCAGGGTTGTATTGGCCGTAAAACCCCCCGGCTTCACGCCACGGCGGATATCGGCATACAGCATCACGTTGGGCTGGAGCTGGTAGTTGATACCCACCTTGCCTGAAAACTGGTTTGTCAGCGTGCCATGGTCCCCGAAGACCTGACTGTACGTCTTTGCCAGTGTCGTGGGGTTGTAGCGATAGACGGCATCCTGCAGGAACTGCCGGTCATCGGTCTGGTGCTCAAGCCCGAAGATAAGGCGGAGCTTGGGCGTCAGGCTGTAAGTCAGGTTGGCGAACTGCGCGAAATCCTGCTGCGGCTGGACATGCGCGCTGTTCTGGAAATAGTTCTTTCCCACACGGTCGGTGTAATCGAACCAGTTCTCACCCGATGCGCGCACGCGGTTGTAATACATGCCCGCAACCCACTGGAGCCGGTCATCAAGCACCTTGCCCGACAGGCGGACTTCCTGTGAGAAAACATTCGTGCTGCCCGTAAGATAACTGTCACCCGAGCGGACGGATTCAGCATCACGGTCGATATATTCATGCCGCTGCTGCTGCTGGAATGATGAAATCGTGGCCAGGTGCGCCCACCCCAGGTCACGATCCATGTTGAGGTTGATGCCCCACTGCACATCGTTATAGGACGGCTTGCTCTTGGGCGAGATGCCGAGAATTTTCGCGTATTGCGGGTTCAGGTTCCAGCCGGTGGCGTAGATGTCGCGGTCACGGGGGAGGATGTTGCTGTTATCCCCCAGAATGAAACCCGCATCCGCTTCGGATGAATCCTGTGACCAGTTACCCGTCAGCTTGATGTTCGTCTTGTCATCGGGCTGCCATGCCAGCTTGGCGCGCAGTGCGCCTTCGTTGGCGCGCCCGAGTGATTCCCCGTTATCACGGTTGTAGCGGAACGCTCCGCCCTGCAGCATCTGCCCCGCAATGCGGAACTGGAGCCGGTCCGTGATCGGTGCGGAGACATAGAAATTGGTCTTGCTGCGGGCGTAGCTGGCAATATCTTCCGACACACCATAATGCAGGGTCTTGGTCGGGTCATTCGTCGTGATCCGGACCTCGCCCCCCGTATCTGCAAGGCCGTGCTCGAACCCGACCGGCCCCGGCTCCACGCCCACCGCAGCCACGTCGAACATCTGCCCCGAGCTCATGGCGGTAATCGTGTAGGGCACATCGTCAAAATACGTCATGACGGATGACATGTTGTTCTGCGTATAATCCTGCATGCCGATGCCACGCAGGTAGTAATCGGGCACGTTGGACCCGCCTTCGGTCTGGATTGTCAGGTTGGGCACGAGGTTCTGGATATCCTCGACCGTGGTGACATGGTGGGTCACCAGTTCCTCGGCGGTGAGATTGGTGGTGTTGCCCGCCCTGTGCTGGTCCGCGCCAAAGCTGAAGGCGCGCCGCGCACGGGTTACGTGAATCTCCTCCGGCCCCGTCCGGGCATGGGCCTGTGTGGCCGCTGCCGCGTGGCGGCCCACAACCGGGGTCTTGCGCTGTTTTTCATCCTGCACGGTTTCCGCCACCGCGCTGCCCAGGGGCAGGCACCCGGTACAGACGGACAACATCAGGAAACCACGGAAGGCATGCCCCATTACCGATTTCTGTCGCATATGCTGGACCGCAAACATTCTGAACTCCTGCTCCACACCCCGACCAGAGCGACCAGATCGGAACCATTATGTTGCGTATTCAGAACATAACTTTTCTTCAGAAAACAGGCATTAGTTCTTGGTTCAAAAGATATTAAAACTATGCAATAACGTTTTTAGTGATTCGCAAAAACGCCAAAAAGTGCCAAATATCAATGAGTACTTACTTCTTTACGCCCCTCGAAACATCATAAAAACCATATTTTGGCGAAGAACTTCACCCATGCTCGCATAGCCGGATACGGATTTCATATTATTATATCGTAACGTTCTATCCCCATCCCCTGTTACGGATCATACCCATGGAAATGCGTACCCTCGAAGAAATCGGCAGGCATGTGGATGCCGTGGCACCAGATGCGATCGCCCTGAGCGACGCCGTGTGGGAGACACCGGAACTCTGTTACGAAGAAGATCGTTCCTGCGCCCTGCATACCGCGATGCTCCACAAACAGGGCTTTGCCGTCACATCCCGGGTTGCGGGCATTGCCACCGCTGTCATGGGAGAAAGTGGCGCGGAAGGCCCGGTCATCGCCTTTCTGGGAGAATATGACGCACTCCCCGGCCTTGCGGCGCAGGCGGGTGTCTGCCAGCCCCCCACCACCGGCGGCAATGGCCATGGGTGCGGCCATAACCTGCTGGGGGCGGCTTCCCTCCTCGCCGCGACCGCCGTGCGGCGCTGGCTTGCAGCAATGGGCCTGCCGGGGCGGGTGCGCTATTATGGCTGCCCGGCGGAAGAAGGGGGCGCAGGCAAGGGCTTCATGGTCCGCGCGGGGGCGTTCGACGGGGTGGATGCCGCCATATCATGGCATCCGACTGCCTTCTGCGGCGTTCTTCCGCCTTCCTCGCTTGCCAATATGCGCATTGATTTCACCTTCAGGGGGCGCTCGGCCCATGCAGCGGCCAGCCCGCATCTGGGCCGCTCGGCGCTTGATGCGGCGGAACTCATGAATGTGGGGGTCAATTACCTGCGTGAGCACATGCTGCCGACATCGCGCATCCATTACGCCTATATCAACGTGGGCGGGAGTGCGCCCAATGTTGTCCAGTCCGAGGCGGTTGTGCGCTATTCCGTCCGGACGGAGGAACTGGCTGATCTGTTCGCACTGGCAGAACGAGTGAAACAGGTGGCGCAGGGCGCAGCACTCATGACCGGGACAACCGTGAGCAGCCACATAACGGGCGGGGTTGCCAACCTGCTGGCCTGCCCACCGCTGGAAAAAGTCCTGCATGAAAGTTTCATGCATCTGGGCCCGCCTCCCTTTGGCGCGGCGGAGCAGGCTTTTGCCCGTGAAATCCAGCACACCCTTTCACCAGATGATATTGCCGTGGCCTTTGGACAGATCAGGCACAAACGGCGCGACATTGCACTGACGGATTTCATCCTGCCGCTTGATGGCAGCACATTTACCCTCGGCTCAACGGATGTGGGAGATGTAAGCTGGACAGTGCCAACAGTGCAGGCGCTGGGGGCAACCTGCGCCATCGGCACCCCGTTACATTCGTGGCAGATGACGGCGCAGGGCAAGTCATCCGTGGCGCATACGGGCATGATCCATGTTGCAAAAGCCATGGCGCTTACCGCGGCAAGGCTCTTTCTTTCCCCTTCCTTGTTGCAGCAGGCGCATGAGGACCACGCCCGCCGCCTGCGTGAACAGCCCTATATCTGCCCCATCCCCGCCGATACGCATCCACCAGCCCATGCCCGCCGGGCAGACTGATGCCCTGAGGGCCACCTTTGGGCACCATTACCGAGTTTCCGTCCCTCCAGAAGGAAAGATACCGCTCTTGGATACACGTTTTCTGGAAAGCTTCATTGCCATAGTGGAACGTGGTTCCATAGCCGATGCCGCCCGCCATCTCGGGTTGACGCCGGCTGCCGTTGCACAGCGCATCAAGGCACTGGAAGACGAGATCAAACAGCCACTTCTGGTGCGCGCGGGACGCAACGTAACGCCCACGGCGGCGGGGCTGGGCATTATTGAAAAAAGCCGCCTGCTGATCAGGGGCGTGGAAGACCTGAAGGCGCTTGCCACCCATAACGAGTTTGCCGGGGAACTGAAAATCGGTGCGATCTCGACCGCCCTGACCGGCCTCCTCCCCTTCATGCTGCGGAAATTCTTTGCTGATTATCCAAAAATCGACCTGCATGTGACACCGGGGCAGTCCATCAAACTGTATCACGACGTGGTGGAGGCGCAGCTTGATGGCGCGCTTATTGTCGAGCCGCCCTTTGCCATTCCCAAAACCTGCGGGTGGAAAAGGCTGCTGTCCGAACCGCTGGTCGTTCTGGCGCCGGAAAGCTGCACAGAAACAAACCCGCTGAAGATCATAAAGGAAAACATGTTCCTTCGTTACGACCGCACACAGTGGGGCGGTCGGGTGGCGGATACGTTCCTGCGTGAAAACCGGATATTCCCGACGCAGCAACTGGAACTGGACTCCCTTGAAGCAATTGCGCTGATGGTCAGCCAGAAGGTTGGCGTATCACTCGTGCCGGACTGGCTGCCGCCCTGGCCTGAGGGACTGAAAATCCGCAAGATCCCCCTTCCCGATACAACCCTGCAACGTCACATCGGCCTGCTCTGGCTCCATGCCTCGCCACATGCAACGCTGATCCGGCAGATGGAACCCCTGCTGCTTCCCCGAAAGTCCCGTAACGCACCCGGCGCCAGCAGGCCATAAGGCCGGGTCCGTCGCCTTTCCCCAGATATAACCCCCGAGAAAACAGCCATGGATACGCGCTTCCTCGAAAGTTTCCTGATTGTGGTCGAGCAGGGCTCCATTTCCGGGGCGGCACGTCAACTGCAACTTACCCCCGCCACGATCGCCCAGCGCATCCGTACGCTGGAGCATGAAATCGGTTGCGCGCTAGTGCAGCGTGATGGCCGCAATGTCCACCCGACCGAAAACGGGCTGGCCATTCTTGAGCAGAGCCGCGCCATCATAACCGGCGTTCAGGACCTGTGCACCATCGCCTCCGGTCACGCCCCAGTCGGGAAGCTGAAACTCGGGGCCATATCCAGTGCGGCGCATGGTCTCCTGCCGCCTTACCTGAAGCGGTTTTTTGAAATCTTCCCCGGTATTGAACTGCACATCATGCCCGGTTCATCTTCCGTCCTGCATAATGCGGTGCTGGACGGGATTATTGATGCGGCCTTTATTGTCCAGCCGCCCTTTGAAATACCGCAGAGCTGTGTCTGGCAGACATTACGTTCCGAACCCCTTGTCGTAATCGCATCGGACAATATCAGGGAAACGGACCCGCATGAGATCCTGAGCAACAATCCATTCATCCGGTATGACCGGAACCAGTGGGGCGGGCGGCTGGCCGATGAATACCTACGCCGCAACGGCATATGGCCGCATGAACGCCTGGAGCTCGACTCCCTTGATGCCATCGCCATCATCGTCAATCAGGGAACGGGCGTATCCCTTGTGCCCGACTGGGCCCTGCCATGGCCGGATGGCGTACACCTGCGCAAGATCCCCCTTCCCCCACCTGCACCATGCCGGAACCTGGGTTTCCTGTCCCAACGCAACGCCCCGCGACGGCGTTTGATCAACAGGCTGCTGGAAATCCTCCAGACACCGCTGCCCGCAATGCAACCCGTGGAACTTCCACATGCGCAGACATAAGCTGTTCCTGCCTTCACAGAGATTGCGTTTGTGAACGCATGAGCCGAGAGGTGTAATCCGCATATCGCTAATTACGGGAGGAAGTGCTCATGTCCATTCGTACCAGTGTCGCTGGCTGGTCCATCCCTTCCGCCCTCGCCGGGCGATTTCCGGCAACCGGCACGCATCTCGAGCGCTATGGCGCATGTTTTTCAGCCGTCGAGATCAACAGCAGTTTCTACCGTCCTCACAGGCGCACCACCTATGAACGCTGGGCGGCGAGTGTGCCATCCGAATTCCTGTTCTCCGTCAAACTGCCCAGAACGATTACGCATGAACGTCGCCTGATTGGCTGTCAGCCGCTTATCGAACGCTTTGCCGAGGAAACGGACGGGCTGGGCAACAAACGTGGTCCCATTCTGGTTCAGCTTCCCCCAAGCTTTGCCTATCCCGGCGACATCGCTGAACAGTTCTTCAATGAATTAAGGTCCGCAATCACCAGCCCGATCGTTCTGGAGCCACGACATGCCAGTTGGTTCCAGCCGGAGATCGACCATATGCTGCAAAGGCTGCAGGTCTCACGGGTCGCGGCGGACCCGGCCAGGCCACCAGGCGCGGCACAACCGGGGGGCTGGCGCGGCCTTGCCTATTTCCGGCTACACGGCTCACCGCGCATCTATGAATCAACTTATGAAAAAGCGGCCATTGAAGCGCATGCGCAGGCTGTTGCTACATGCGACGCCCACGGCATTGATGTCTGGACGATCTATGACAACACCACTTACGGCGCGGCCGTACAGAACGCGTTTGAACTTGAAGAAGCCCTGGTGCGCCGTAACAAACCTGAATCAGACTGAAAGTATGATGGTTGGGTATAGATTTCTGTTGAAATAAACGCCTCTGGAAATCAGGGAGCGGCAGCAAGTAATGTCATCATCCCAATAACTGGTATCCCCGCCTTTGCCTGTAGCGAATAAGTGCTGCCAGTGCGTTCGCGGCCTCGCCTTCATTGGCATACAGATCCAACCGGATCGTACCTTGGGAACCAATGCGTCCCCAACGCCGCAACAGGGCCGCACCACCAAACAGGTCGGGCTGGATAGCCATGGCATAATAGCGCCATTCATTCTTTTCAGGATGGATGCGCTGCATATAAGCGCGAAGCGGGAACAACGACATCTGGACTGCTGACGTCATGACGTTTCAAAGGCTCCCGAATAATGAAGCGCATACCTTAAAAGGCAGCTTTCATAATCGTGCGGATAAACCAGAATACACATGATACCAGATTTCGAAACAGTCAGGCGCATTATTACCAGCGCCACACACCCACCTGCCACTCTGGAATTCTTTTACGAACAGTTCCATTTGTGGGCGCAGAACGCCAAAAGGCCGCTGACGCGGCCTTTTAAGGTAATGATTTTATTGGATCTGGTTGCGGGGGCAGGATTTGAACCTGCGGCCTTCA
>NZ_QUWV01000086.1 GCF_003403295.1 Komagataeibacter melaceti
TGGGATCGGTCAAACGGGATGAAACGGCTCATCCCAGCATACTATGCCCTCGCCACTTCAAAGGGTACCCCAACCCGACAGGCTGCTAGCAGCCTGTCGGGTTGGGCATTTTGCGGCTGATAACGCCGAGGCAGACCCGGCTTATGCTGCGTGAAGCCGAGTCATTCTTTTGCAGTTGTATGCGAGAGCGACGAGTGTCCATTCGGTCGTAACTTTTGCAAGGCTGCGCAGACTGAATCTTCTGAACCCCATGATGCTTTTGATAATTCCAAAGACCGGTTCAACGGTCTGTTTTCGTAGTCTGTAAACATCTCCGGCTTCTGTGGTTTCCAGCCTGTCCTTCATGGCTAGCCGCCAGGGTTCGGTTATCCGGCGTGGCTCCTTGTTTTCAGGAGGTGGCCGGAAATCATATGGCCTGCGGGCGCGAGGCCGTCCGATGGCGACCAGCGGATCGATGCCTTTTTTCCGCAGGTCCCGGACTGCCTGCCCGTTGGCGTAACCGGTGTCGGCGAGCACTGTCTTTGGGAGACCGATCGTGTTTTCCATCGACAGCACCGTGCTGGTAAAGGACGGCGCGTCCGCTGACGTGGCGACAACGCCGGTTGTCACGATCAGCTGGCTGCCTTCAGCGCAGACCACAGCCTGAGCATTGTAAGCCTGCCGGAACTCATGGGCGTCCGAACGCCGCATGAGGCGGCTGTCCGGATCAGTCAGGCTGATCTGTCTCTCGGGTGGTGGTTCATCATCGGGCGGTTTCGGCGCCCGGCCGCGACGCCCTGTTTGTGCGTCATAGACGGCTTTCTTTTTCTCGTATGCCGGTCGCGCCGCCTCGGCCTGAGCCTTCGCGTCAGCTTCCAGCCGGGCGCAGGCTTCATCCAGCTTCGCTTTCAGCGTTTCCCGGCGGGCAAGTTCTTCCGGCAATGCCTGCGGATCACTGTCTGTGGCGTCCGCGTGCTCCGCCTGTTCCATCAGTTTCGCGATATCCACCCCCAACTGTTCACGCAGGGCCCTGATCCGGTCGTAGCGCAGGGAGCGGTATTTCGAGGCGTCGGCATCAATCTTCGTGCCGTCGATCGACACCACACCCAGACGCAGCAGGCCCGTCTCGCGCGCCAGAAGCAGGACCTGCGCAAATGCAGCTTCAATGGCCGTCCGGTTCGTTCGGCGAAAGGCGGCAATCGTGTCGTGATCCGGATGCAGGTTCGCCGCCACGAAGCGCACCCCGATGTCACGATATGTCGCCCGCTCGATCCGCCGTGAGGAAAAAATCCCGTTCGCGTAACTGAAAATCAGAAGAGCCAGCATCAGCCGCGGATGATACTGCGCCTTGCCACCCGTGCGCACCGGCACGCAGAACGCGGTCATCGGAACCCGCTCAACAGCGGCAACAATGAAATGCGCCATATCGTCAGCCGGAAGCCACGACTTCAAATCAGGCGGCAGAAGATACGGCTGAGACCGGTCAAACGGGATAAAGCTGCTCATCTCATAACCTTACAACCGCCCCCCTTCACAGGGTACCCCAACCCGACAGGCTGCTAGG
>NZ_QUWV01000087.1 GCF_003403295.1 Komagataeibacter melaceti
CGCGCGATCAGGGCGGTCGAACGCCTGCGTGAGCGCGGCATCCTGTTCACCATCACCAGTGGCCGCCCGCCCAAGGGCATGAAGATGGTCATTGACCCGCTCAAGATTTCGGAGCCGATCGCGGGCTTCAATGGCGGCATGATGGTCAGGCCCGACTTTACCGTGATCGAGGCCCGGACCCTGCCCGCCGACACCGCGCGCAAGGTCATCGGCATCATCCGTGACCACAAGGCGGACCCGTGGGTCTATAACGGCAATGACTGGATCGTCTCCAACGCCGAAGCGCCGCATGTCGCGCGTGAACAGTGGACCGTGAAGTTCCCGCCCGTCGTGGGCAAGGTGGATGAAAAGCTGGACCAGGTGGTCAAGATCACCGGGGTGAGCGATGACCTCGCCCTCATGAAGCGCCTTGAGCATGACCTGCAGCAGGCGCTGGGTGATACCGCATCGGCCGCGCTTTCGCAGCCGTACTATGTGGACGTAACCAACAGGGACGCGAACAAGGGCGGCGTGGTGATGACGCTCGAGCGCCTGCTGGGCATCCCGGCGGCCCAGATGGTCACGCTGGGCGACCAGCCCAATGACGTGCTGATGTTCCGCAAGAGCGGCATGTCCATCGCCATGGGGCAGGCCAGCGCGGAAGTGCAGAAGCAGGCCACCTACGTCTCCACCTCCTGCGAGGAGGAAGGATTCGCCAATGGCATCGAGAAATACGTGCTGGGAGATGCATGACATGACTGGTGGACATGA
>NZ_QUWV01000088.1 GCF_003403295.1 Komagataeibacter melaceti
TGGCTGTGGCTGTGGCTGTGGCTGTGGCTGTGGCTGTGGCTGTGGCTGTGGCTGTGGCTGTGGCTGTGGCTGTGGCTGTGGCTGTGGCGTAGCTGCCATGGGGGGGGATGCAACCTCCGGCCGGTCAAAAAACACCTGAATGACGTTTTTTTCCGCTCCGGGTTCGTGCACCACCGTATGGCCCGGCAGCAGCCAGGCCCCGACCATGCCATGCACCAGCAGCGCCAGCATGACGGCCCAGACCGCGGCCATGCCACGCCAGCCCCGGCCTTCGCTCATGACAGGGCGCAATACGGGAATCCTGCCCATCGTCACATCGTGCTGCTGCTCGGCTTCACCCATTGTGGCTACGGGGCCTCGATCCGGATTTGACAAAAAATAACGCACACCCGAGAACACACTCCGGTTACTGTTCCCATCTTACAGCCTGAAGGAACCAGTTCAATCATGGGCCATGCCCGCCACCCCTGCCTGCACGACAGACCCGTGATCCGCTGGATCATGGTGCTGTGCGCCTGCGTGGGGCTGTGGGGGCAGTTGCTGATCGAAAGCCGCAGCCTGCCCGGTGAGTTGCCCCGGGCCACCATCCTGCGGCTGGCGGGCATCGACATCGCCCCGCGCGTGATCGCGCCCGAACACCATGCGACCCACCATCATACCATGATGGATGGCATGGCGGAACATCGGCATGACCTCCCGGCAGGCCATGGCGGCCACAACCATGCCGAGGGGTGCCCGCTCTGCCCGCTGCTGCACCTGCCCGCACTGGTCCTCACCACCCTTCCCTTCATCCCTGGCCCGCCCGTCATCTGGGCGCGCGACAGGCATGAACCACGCCAGCCCCGTGCGCCGCCACCGGCGCCACTGGGGCTGCCGCCTTCCCACGGGCCACCTTCCGTTTCCTGAACCCACGCGCCGCCGCGTGCCTGCACTGGCACGCGCATTGTGTTTCCTGTTCAGGACATGAAAAGTGACATCGAAAAAAAACACGGCCTCGCTGATTGTCGGGGCCGCTGGCGGCGGCATGCTGGCCATCGCCGTAAGCCATGGCATGGCCCATGCCGAGACCACCGTAACCCTGCCCGGCCTGTCCATTGACGACACGGCGGAAGATACCCCGATGGGCGAACGCCTGCTTTCCGCCAGTTCCCCCTCGCAGGTGGAAGCCACGGCCGCGCGCCTGAGCAGCCCTGATGCGGTCAGCCTGTTCCGCAACCAGCCCGGCGTCAGCGCCTATTCAGCAGGCGGGCTTGCAGCTCTCCCGGCCCTCAACGGCATGGCGGATGACCGCGTGGCCACCGTGGTCGATGGCGTGCGTATCGCCTCGGGCTGCCCCAACCACATGAATCCGGCCCTGTCCTTCATCGACCCGGACAGCGTGGAGACCGCAACCGCCATTGCCGGGATCACCCCCGTCAGCATGGGTGGTGACAGCACCGGCGGCACCATTGACGTTGAACGCCGCGACCCGCAATTCGCCAGGCATGGCAAGATACTGGTCACCGGACACGTCACCGGCACCTATCGCAGCAACGGCGGCGGTTACGGGGCCTCGGGCAGCCTGACGGTGGCGAACGACATGTTCAGCCTGCGCTACAACGCCGCCTACAGCCAGGCGGGGGACTATAACGGCGGGGGTGACGCCGGGATCGTGCGCTCCACCAGTTACCTGACCTACAACCACGACGTGACCTTTGGCGTGCACAAGGACAACCACCTGTTCTCCCTGACCTTCGGCCAGCAGGACACCCCGCGTGAGGGGTTTGCCAACCAGTACATGGACATGACCAACAACCGTTCCACATACGTGAACGGCAAATATGTCGGCACGTTCGACTGGGGCCAGCTTGAGGCACGCGGCTACTGGCAGCGCGAGGACCATGCCATGGACTTCCTGCCCGACCGGCGCAAGACCACCCACATGCCCATGAACACCAATGCCCGCATGGCAGGCTACAGCATCAAGGCCACCATCGCGCTGGCCGAGCGCCACACCCTGCGGCTGGGCAGTTCCTTCGACCATTCCGGCCTGAATGACTGGTGGCCCCCCGTGGCGGGAAGCATGATGATGGGACCGGACACCTATCACAGCATCAATGACGGCCACCGCGACCGGCTGGGCCATTTCGTGGAGTGGGAAGCGGCGTGGACCCCGCGCGTCTCGACGCTGCTGGGGTTCCGCAATGATCTGGTCATGATGAATACGGGCCCCGTCGCGCCCTATTCGACCATGCCGTCCATGATGAACAATACGAACATCAAGGCCGCCAATGCATTCAATGCGCTGGACCGGGGGCGGACGGACGTGAATTTCGATGTCACGGCCCTCGTGCGCTGGAAGCCACGGCGTGACCTGTCGATCGAGGGTGGATACGCCCGCAAGACCCGCTCGCCCAACCTGTACGAACGCTACGCCTGGGGCCAGTCCGCCATGGTCAGCAGCATGATCAACTGGTTTGGTGACGGCAATGGCTATGTCGGCAACCCCGACCTCAAGCCGGAAGTGGCCAATACCGCCTCCATCACCGCCGACTGGCACGACCCCGATGGCGACCGCTGGGACCTGAAGGTCCAGCCCTACTACACCTATACCCATCATTACGTGAACGCGCAGCGCATCGCGCCCGCCGCCAACGGGTTCTACACGCTGGGCTTCGTCAACCATAACGCCCAGAGCTACGGCATCAACGCATCGGGCAATTACCGCCTGTGGCAGACCGCGCGTTTCGGGCGTGGCGAGATCGTGGCCAACGTCAACTGGGTGCGCGGGCAGGACCTGACCAATGGCGCGGGGCTGTACCACCAGATGCCCACCAACGGTAACGTGGCGCTGCATGAGCGGTGGAAGAACTGGACCGGCCGGGTCGAGATGACCTTTGTCAAGGCCAAGGACACGGTGGACTGGGTGCGCAGCGAACCGCGCACGCCCGGCTATGCCCTGCTGGGGCTGGGGGGGCAGTACACGTGGCGCTACATGACGCTGGACGCCAGCATCGATAATGTCCTGAACCAGAAATACGAGCTGCCGCTTGGCGGCTGGTCACTGGCGGATTCCGCCGCCACCGGCGTGCTGCGCGCCCTGCCGGGCATGGGGCGGTCATTCAACGTGAGCCTGACCGCCAGTTTCTGAACAGGCCCCCATTGCCCGGGAGGGAGCGATTTTCCCTTTCCGTGCAAGGGGCCAGCCCGTGGCGCACATGCGCTTTCGCTTTGACGTGGGCGGCGGCGCACGCTACGGCAGGACTATGTTGGCCGAACCCGCTGTCCGGTGCGGCCATCACCCTCATGCGCGGGAGGCATTGTGAACGGCGTTCTCGATTTTGTTGCCGGACTGGGCAGGACCGTTCTGGATATTGTCCGCACCGCCGGACGGGTTGCGCTGTTTGCCGCCGTTGCCCTGTCACACATGGTCCGCCCGCCCTTTTACTGGCGCACGCTGTGGGGGACGCTGGTGGAGATCGGCTATTTCTCCCTGCCCGTGGTCGCCCTGACCGCCCTGTTCTCCGGTGGCGTGATCGCGCTGCAGTCCTATACCGGATTCGCCCAGTACCATGCACAGAACGCGATTGCGGGTATCGTCATCCTCGCGGTCACGCGTGAACTCGGGCCGGTGCTGGCCGGGCTCATGGTCGCGGGCCGGGTGGGGGCCGCGATGTCGGCCGAGATCGGGACCATGCGCGTCACCGACCAGATCGACGCGCTGAGCACGCTGTCCACCAACCCCATCAAGTACCTGGTCACGCCCCGGCTCGTGGCGGGCACGCTGGCGCTGCCGTTCCTGGTGCTGGTGGCGGACATACTGGGGGTGCTGGGCGGATTTACCGTGTGCGTTATGAAGCTGGATTTCTCGGCTTCCGCCTATATCGCGGCCACCCTTGCCTCCCTCAAGGTCATGGATGTGACCGTGGGGCTGGTCAAGGCCGCGATCTTCGGGTTCCTGATCGCGCTCATGGGCTGTTACCATGGCTACCACAGCCGGGGCGGGGCCGAAGGTGTCGGGGCCGCGACAACGGCCGCGGTCGTCGCCGCTTCCATCCTGCTGCTGACATTCGATTACCTCCTGACGGATGTGTTCTTTTCCCAATGACCGAAGCAACACCCAAGATCCGCATTCGCGGCCTGAAAAAGGCCTTTGGCCCCAAGGTTGTGCTTGATGGGGTGGACCTTGATGTCATGGGCGGCACGTCGTTCGTGGTCATTGGCGGGTCGGGCACGGGCAAGTCGGTGCTGCTGCGCTGCATACTGGGGCTGATCACGCCCGATGCCGGTTCCATCGAGATTGATGGCGTGGACGTGACCACACTGTCGCCCCGCCAGCGCGAACCCTACATGGCGCGCATCGGCATGCTGTTCCAGAACGGCGCGCTGTTCGACAGCCTGAGCGTATGGGAAAACGTGACCTTTGGCCTGATGGCCGCCGCCCGCATCGGCCGTGGCCCGCGCATTACCCGCGCGCAGGCCCGGCAGCGCGCGGGTACCCTGCTGGAGCAGGTGGGCATGGACCCGGCGGTGGGGGCACTCTCGCCATCCGAACTGTCGGGCGGCATGCAGAAGCGCGTGGGGCTGGCGCGCGCCATCGCGGCCCAGCCGGAAATCCTGTTTTTTGATGAACCGACCACGGGCCTCGACCCGATCATGGGCGCGGTGATTGACGGGCTGATTGCCGATTGCGTGCGCAGGCTTGGCTCCACCGCCATCGCCATCACGCATGACATGGCGTCCGCCCAGCGGATCGGTGACAGGGTCGGCATGCTCTATCAGGGCAGGCTGATCTGGCAGGGCACGCCGTCCACCCTGTTCGACAGCGGCAACCCCGTGGTGGACCAGTTCACCCATGGCCGCCGGGAAGGGCCGATCAAGGTTGACGTGCCCACCTGATTCCGGCCACGCGTCACCCCATATATATCCGGTCTGTTCTTGCGCAAGGAGCCATCATGGCGCGTCGGCCCGCTAACCGTTTTGTCTGTCAGTCCTGTGGGGCGGTCTTTCCCAAGTGGTCGGGCCGGTGCGACGCCTGTGGCGCGTGGAACAGCATCGTGGAGGAAACGGTCGAACCCACCGCCACCGGTGGCACCAACGCGCGCAGGCGCGCGGGCGCGCGCATCAACCTTGTGGGCCTTGCAGGCGATACCCCGCCGCCGCCACGCATTGAAACCCGCATAAGCGAACTGGACCGCGTGCTGGGGGGCGGGCTGGTGCCGGCCTCGGTCGTGCTGGTGGGCGGGGACCCGGGCATCGGCAAATCGACGCTGCTGCTGCAGGGGGCGTGCGCGCTGGCGCGGCTGGGGCGCAAGGTCATGTACATCTCAGGCGAGGAAGCGGTGGACCAGATCCGCCTGCGCGCGCGCAGGCTGGGACTGGAGGCACCGACGCTGGAACTCGCCGCCGCCATCAACGTAGCCGACATCGCCGCGACGCTGGAGGCGGAAAAGGACCTGGCGCTGGTCGTGATCGACTCCATCCAGACCATGTGGATGGAAACGGTGGAAAGCGCGCCCGGCACCGTGAGCCAGGTCCGCGCCAGCGCGTTCGAGTTGATCCGCCTGGCCAAGCAGCGCGGCTTCAGCCTGATCCTTGTCGGCCATGTCACGAAGGAAGGGGCGCTGGCGGGGCCGCGCGTGCTGGAACACATGGTGGATGCGGTGCTGTATTTCGAGGGCGATCGCGGCCACCAGTTCCGCATCCTGCGCGCGGCCAAGAACCGTTTTGGCGCGACGGACGAAATCGGCGTTTTCGCCATGACCGATCAGGGGCTGGAGGAAGTGCCCAATCCCTCCGCCCTGTTCCTGGCGGAGCGGCGCGGGCATATCGCGGGGTCCGCCGTGTTCGCGGGCATGGAGGGCACGCGCCCCGTGCTGCTGGAGGTGCAGGCCCTGCTTTCGCCCAAGGCTGGGGATGGCGGTGCGCGGCGCGCGGTCGTGGGGTGGGACACGGGGCGGCTGAACATGCTGCTGGCCGTGCTGGAAGCGCGCTGCGGCATCAAGCTCAACACCATGGATGTCCACCTCAATATCGCAGGCGGCCTGCGCGTGGGGGAACCGGCGGCCGACATGGCGGTGGCCGCCGCCCTTGTATCCGCCGCGACCGGGCAGCCGACCAGTGCGGGTTCGGTCTATTTTGGCGAAGTCGGCCTGTCGGGCGAGATACGTCAGGTCTCGCAACCCGATACAAGGCTGAAGGAAGCCCATAAGCTGGGGTTCGAGCAGGCTTTCCTGCCGCGCCGGATCGCGCGCGGCAACCGCAAGCCCTCCGCCCCGGATGGGCTGGGCATACAGGAAATCGGCCATCTGGGTGATCTGGTCAGCCTGTTTACGGGAGCGATGGAGGGGGCGGACGCGTGAGCGCGCCCGAACGCTTCATGCTGCGCGAACCCGCCATGCTGGAGCGGGAAGTCAAGAAAAGCATCTTCCTTGCGCAGGCCGCCCCGGTCTCAACCCCTGCGGAAGCCATGGACTTCATTGCATCCGTCAGCGACCCGGACGCCACCCATAACTGCTGGGCCTACCTGATTGGCCAGACCTACCGCAGCGATGACGCGGGCGAGCCGGGTGGTACGGCAGGCCGCCCCATCCTGCAGGTGATCGAGGGGCAGGGATTTGACCGCACCGTGGTCGTCGTTACCCGCTGGTTCGGGGGCACCAAGCTGGGCGCGGGCGGCCTGGTGCGGGCCTATGGCGGCACGGCGGCGGAATGCCTGCGCCAGGCCCCCCGCCAGCCGATCGTGGAGATGGTGGACCTGACCTTTGGCTGCGGGTTTTCCGACCACGCGCTGCTGCGCGCCCGGCTGGAAGGGATGGACTGCCAGATCGTGGCGGAAGATTTTGGCGCGGATGGCGTTGGTCTGCATATCAGCGCCCCCGCCGCGCGGGAGGCGGAGGTACGCGCCCGCATTACCGACATAACCCGCGGGCAGGCCATGATCCGCGTGGTGGAGGAAGATGCGCCACAGGGTGTTGGAGAGTAACGGCATTCCCGCTATGTCAGACAGCGTTTCACGTTCAGCATACGGAAAAGACCAGATATGACCGATACCCCGCCGGACCGTCTGTCCGTCAATCCCGCCAGTCCCTTTTACGACGAAGCCCTGCTTGATCGCGGCATTGGCGTGCGCTTCAAGGGCATCGAGAAAACCAATGTCGAGGAATACTGCATAAGCGAAGGCTGGGTGCGGCTGGCTGTCGGGCGCGGCACCGACCGCTTCGGCAACCCCATGGCCATGAAGGTCACCGGCCCGGTGGAAGTCTGGTTCAAGTCCTGAACCCCACGCACCGGTAACGGAAAAGGCCGCGTCCGGAAGGACAGCGGCCTTTTTTATTAAGCTTTTTCAGGCGGCTTCCGTTTCCGGCGGCCTCACGCCTCGTCAATCGGGCGTTTGGGCAGCAGCGCGGGCACGAACACCAGCGTTGCCACCAGCGTGCAGCCCAGTGAAAGCAGCAGCAGCCGCCCCATGCTGGCCGTGCCCGGATGGTGCGACGCCGCCAGCGAGCCGAACGCCGTGCCCGTTGTCAGTGCCGAGAACAGCACCGCGCGCGCCGTGGGGCTGGACAGTGGCAGCTTGATGCCCGCGCGCCAGTTCATGACGAAGTAGATGTTGAACGACACCCCAACCCCCAGCAGCAGCGGCAGGGCGATGATGTTGGCGAAGTTGAGCTGCTCAGGCACCATGATGACCAGAATCACCGTCATCAGCGCCGAAAGCAGCAGCGGCGCCAGCACCAGCGCCGTATCCAGCAGCCTGCGCAGGGCGACGGCAAGGATGATGGCGATCATGACAATGGCCGCCGCCGCCGCCGTGACAAAGGCATGCACCATGGTCGCCGCGCTCTGCACGATATCAATGGCGGACCCTGCCGCCATGGGCGCGACCTTGCGGATCTCGTTTACATAGGTGTGCAGCGCGTGGTTGCCCTGCATTTCATGGCTGGGATGGACCTCGACCAGCGCGCGCCCGTCCGGCAGCAGGTAATCATGTGCGATCTGTGCTGGCACATCGGCAATCGTGACCGGCCGGGCACGCAGCATGTCGCGCAGCATGTCGAGCTGCATCGGCAGGAAGCGCACCAGCGCCTCGTTCGTGGCCATCACACGCTGGTCATCCGCCTTTGACAGATGCGCCAGCGCCGACTGGATGCGGCGCAGAGGGTCATTGGCGGGCAGCTTGTCCAGCACGCCCCCCAGCGACGCCGCCGTATGCGCGGCGGCGGCCCGCACGGCAGCAGCGTCCGGCGCGGGCTTGGGGTTGGCGACAAGCAGGGTCGGCAGCAGGATATTGGCCGCATCGGCAATCAGCGGCAGCTTGTCCTTCTGGTCCGATGGCACGAGCGAGCCGAGCCACAGCGCATCATGCACCATGGGTAGGCCGGACAGCTTGTCAGACATGGCGCCCGCCTGCTTCAGGTCCGGCAGCAGTATATCGACCGTATAGGGCGAGTACTGGGGCTCGGACATGAGCATGCCCAGCGTGACCATCCCCTCGGATTTGGGGTTCTTGGTATGCAGGGGGTCGGCGTCGAATGTCAGGCGCGGCGTCAGCCCCAGCCCCACCAGCGCAATGACCACGAAAACCGCGAGGATCGGCTTGCGATGGCGGCGGATGCCCCGGTCGATGGGACGGGCGAAGACAAAGCCCATCCGGCCATGCCCCGCCGTGGGGCGGAACAGCCGCAGCAGGGCGGGCAGCAGCGTCAATGTGCAGACAAAGGCGAACAGCATGCCAAAGCCCGCAATCAGCCCAAGCTGCGCCACCCCGACAAAGGCGGTGGGGGTAAAGGCAAGGAAACCGGCTGACGTGGCCGTGGCGGCAACGAGAATCTGATGCCCGGTCTCGTTACCGGTGCGCTCAAGGGCTTCCAGCAGCACCGGGGCGGAGCCATCGGGCTGGGTCTGCGCACGGAAGCGGACAGAAAACTGGATGGCAAAGTCCACCGCGATCCCGACAAACAGGATGGCGAAGGCGACCGAGATCAGGTTCAGCTTGCCCACCGCAAGGGCGGCGAAGCCCGTGGTCAGCAGCAACCCCGAGACCAGCGTGATGATGATGGGCACAATGACGCGCCACGTATGCACCGCCAGGATCAGCCACAGCGTGACCAGCGCCAGCGAACCGAGCAGGCCCGCCACCATGCCCTCGGCCACGGTTGCGAATTCCTCATCCGCAATCTGGACATCGCCGGTGATGTGGACATGCGCCCGCCCGCTTTTGACAAAGGGCAGGTCGCGCGCCGCAGCCCGGATCGCATCCGACGCAGCGCCACCGGGCTGGAAGGAATCATAATCCAGCCGGGGCTGGGTCACGACAAACTGGTACTTGCCCCCCAGATCGGCCAGGTCGCCCGCCAGCAGCCGCTCCCACGAAAGGGGTTCGGGCGTACCCTCCACCGAATGTTGCAACGTGGTGGCGAAACCATCGAGCGCGGGGCGGAAATTGCCCAGGTCCGCCTGCCCCTGGCTCAGCCCCAGCGCGATCAGGTCCAGCGCGCTGAACAGCCCGCGCCCCGAGGGGTCGGCCGCCAGTTCACTCAGGAAAGGCTGGGCGATGATGATGGTGTTGAGCACGCGCTCCAGCGCCTTGGGGTCAAGGAACATGAGCCCGTTGCGCACAAGGTAGGGATCGGTCTGGGGCGTGGTGACGTAATTGAAATTGGCATGGTCGTCACGCAGCCGGGCCGCCAGCCCCAGCGCGGTCTGCTGCGCTTCCTCGGGCAAGGGCGCGTCAATGACGGCGACAAGCAGGTCCTGCTTCTGCGGGAACAGCCGCCCCATCTCGTCGGAACGCTTCTTCCAGTCCAGCGAGGACGAGAACATCGTGTCCGTATCTGTGGTCACGCCCAGCAGCATGTAGCTGGCATAGGTCGCGCCCGCTATCAGCACGGCAAACGCCAGCACGACCGCAATGGCACGACGGGAACAGAAAGCGACAAGGCGCCCAAGCGGTACCGATAGCATGACGAGTATTCAGCCCTTCAGAAACCTACGTCGTGCCGCATGGGGCGCGGCAGTCAGTGGAGAGGCCCGGTTTGGCCCATGATGCGGCATGGATGCAAGGTGGTTCTTTATGTCGTGAGGGGAAGCCCACGGCGCAACCAGATCATGGCTGGCCGGGCAGGTGTATTTCCTTGGCGGTGGACGGGTCGGGACGTATCCAGCGCATTTCCATCACCTGCCATGCCAGAAGCGAGGGCAGGCCCCATGCGATCTCACGCAGGCGCTTGATGAGGGACAGCGCAATCCCCACCTGCGGCGACAGCCCGAACAGTCCCCCGATGATGATGTAGCCGCCCTCCGACACCCCAAGCGCCCCCGGAACGGCAAAACCGGCGGACTTCGCGGCCTGTCCCACGCTCTCGATCACAAAACTGTCAGCCAGCGAAAGCGGGTGCCCCATGGCGTCGAGAATGAGGAAAACCTCGAACGTGCCCAGCGACCAGCCCAGTAGTTGCAGCGCGCCCGCGCGCAGCGAATTCTCATGTGTGCGGTAAAGGCCGAGGATTTCATGGTGCAGGCCACGGATGTCCTCCACCCCGTCCCAGCCCAGATGGGCGGCAATGCGCACCAGCAGCTTTTCCACCACCGAAACGGCGCCCAGGTACTGGCTGCCAAAAAAGACCGCCCCCAGCCCGAACGCCGCCAGCGCGCTTTCCATCAGTTCATCCGTCACGTGCGAACGGCGGACAAGGCAGAACAGCACACCCAGCCCGATCAGCGTGAACGTGACCTGGCTGAGCAGTTCAATGGTCAGGTCGCATATGGTGGAGGCCGCCGCCCGCCGTATGCCCAGCCCGTCACGCCGGGCCAGCAGGCGGGTCGTGATGACTTCACCCCCCACCTGCGCCACCGGCAGGAGGTTGTTGATCCCCTCACGCGCGCAGCGCAGGGCGAAGAAATCCATGAAACCCAGCGGGTGCCGCCCGGTCTGGGCCAGTATGCGCCATGCCTGCGCCGAGGCGCAGACCTGGCTTGCATGGAAAATGATGACGGCAGGGATGCTCCACCCGCCAGCCGCGATCAGCCACAGAATGTCGCGCAGGCCGAAACGCCCGAGCATCCATATGGTAAGACCGATCCCGAATGCCCCGGCGATAAGGGTGAACTGCCGCATCCGTCATCCCTGTCCATATAGCACAAACAGGACCATAACAGGCTGATTTCAGTCACTTGTCTGGCCCTGCGCCATCCTAGCAGCCTCTGATTTTCTGAAGCAATGCGAGACTTTCAACACAGGCGGCAACGGCCTCGCGCCCCTTGTTATGCACATCATCACGCGAGCGGACCACGGCCTGCTCGTCCGTATAGGTTGTCAGCACACCGAAGGCGATCGGCACCTCCGTATTCAGCGCAGCCTGCTGAAGCCCGACTGCCGTGCCAAGGCTTATGAACTCGAAATGCGCGGTGTCGCCCTTGATCACACACCCAAGGCAGACCACGCCGTCATAACGCCCGGTGCGGGCCAGGGTCTGCGCCAGCAGGGGCAGCTCATACGCACCCGGCGCATACATGACATCTTCATCACGCATGGAAATGGCATGTTCCGACAGCCATGCCAGCGCGCCATCACGCAGGCCGTGGGTCACGTTCTCATTGAAACGGCTGACCACGATGGCGATACGCGGCGGGTGGGCGAACTCAAGGCGCGCGGGGGTGGAGGGGATGTTGGTACTCATATGCGGCTTTATCCGATCAAATGGTCTGTTTCAGTCGATGTCCGCCGTTTCCGGCGCGCACAGGGCATGGCCCATGCGGGTCCGCTTGGCTTCCAGATAGGCGCGGTTGAAGGGATTGGCCTCAACCTGCAGGGCGATGCGGTCACGCACGTCAAAGCCATGCTGCTGCAGGGCGCGGACCTTGTCGGGGTTGTTGGTCAGCAGGTCGAGCCGGTTCACCCCCAGCGCGTGCAGGATGGCGGACGCTGCATGCCAGTCACGCGCATCGGTCTCGAAACCAAGGCGGTGGTTGGCGTCCACGGTGTCCAGCCCCTCGTCCTGCAGGGCGTAGGCGCGGATCTTGTTGGCAAGGCCGATGCCGCGGCCTTCATGCCCGCGCACGTAAACCAGCACCCCGGCCTTCGACTGCCCGATCTGCTGGAGCGCACCCTGTAGCTGCGCGCCACAGTCACACCGCAGCGAACCCAGCGCATCCCCGGTCACACATTCGGAATGAAGGCGTACCAGCGGCACCGTGCCGGGGGCCGACGGGTCGCCTTTCACCATGGCGACATGCTCGGTCCCGTCCGGCGCGCGGAAGGCATGGATCATCATGTCCGGCCCGCCAAAGCGGCCGGGCAGCCGGGCGCGGGCCACCTGCTCGATCGCCGCAGGCGCATCCGCCCCGTCTTCGAGCGGATGGTCCGTGAGCCAGCGGGCCAGCTCCGCGATGGAAAGGATCTGCAACCCGTGCTTTTCGGCAAAGGGGCGCAGGTCATCCATGCGGGACATGGTGCCATCGGCGTTCATGATCTCACAGATCACGGCGGCGGGGATCAGCCCCGCCATGCGCGCCAGATCGACCGAGGCCTCCGTATGGCCGGGGCGCGCGACCGTGCCGCCGGGCACCGCGCGCAGCGGGAAGATATGGCCCGGCGAGACAAGATCCGCCGACGAGGCATCAGAGGCCGCCGCCACAAGCACCGTGCGTGCGCGGTCAGCAGCCGAGATGCCGGTGGTGACCCCTTCACGCGCCTCGATCGAGACGGTGAACGCCGTGCCGCGCGGGCAGGTGTTCACCTGTGTCATCATGGGCAGGTCAAGCTGGGCGATCCGTTCGGGCGACATGGGCATGCACACCAGCCCACGGGCATGCGTGACCATGAAGTTCATGGCCTCTGGGGTCATGAACTCGGCGGCCATGACCAGATCACCTTCGTTCTCGCGGTCCTCATCATCCACAAGGATGATCATTCCGCCCCGGCGGATGGTGGCGACGGCCTGCGCCACCGCCGGGGGCATCAACGGTAATGACATACGCTCTCCACATATTTGGCGATGACATCGACCTCGACATTCACCGCGTCACCCGGCTTCAGGGTGCCAAGGCTGGTATGGTCCCATGTATGGGGGATGATCATGAGGGCAATGCGGAACATGTCCGCCGCACAGCCATCGGCTCCGGGCGCGCCGACTTCATTCAGCGTCAGGCTGATGCCGTCCAGCGTGATCGACCCCTTCTCCACCAGGTAGCGCCGCAGGCGCGCGGGCACGGCAAAGGTGATGTGGCGTCCCTCGCCCGTCTTTTCCACGGCCAGCAGCCGCGCCGTGCCATCCACATGCCCCTGCACGATATGGCCTGACAGGCGCGTGGCCGGGGTGACCGCGCGCTCAAGGTTCACGACGTGACCGGCCTCGATCCGGCCCAGCGCGGTACAGGACAGCGTCTCCGAACTGAGGAAGAAGGTGGCCTTGCCCGCCGCGTCAAAGGAGGTAACGGTCAGGCACACGCCATTGACCGCGATGCTTTCCCCCAGTTCGAGATCGGTAATGCCGGTCGCGACCGTTATTTCCAGATCCCGGTCCAGATGGCGCGCGGCACTGACGCGGCCCTGGTGTTCAATAATGCCAGAAAACATCGTTACTCCTTCATGGCAGGGGTTTGAGGGGCGAATTCGGGAAAAAGGCGCAGCGGGCTGACATCCCCGCTGCGCACGCGCACATCAAGGTGGTCCACGCCACCGTGCCCCGCCGTAATGGTCAGCCAGTCATGCCACAGGTCGCGCTTACGGATTTCGGCCAGCAGGCCCGGCCCCGCCTCCACCATCGCCCAGGTCACGCCCGCCTGGCCCAGCATGTCGGGCAGGGCGGCGATATCGGTGCAGATCCGCACATCGAAACCACGGCTGCGCGCGGCCAGCAGGTAGGCGTCATCCACCTCGCCACTACGGGTGCAGATGGCGAGGACACGCGGCGCGCGGCCCGGATGGTCCGTCACGCGACGTACATTGAGGGCGGGCCGGTCGGCGCGGATGGTGCCGCCCGCGGTAATCACCGCATCGGTCGCGCGGCGCAGCCGGTGCGCGATGTCGAGCGAGGCATCAGAGGTAAAAGTGGTGCGCCCGGCAGGCGGCACCATGGAACCCGTGGCGTCCAGCGCCTGCTTTACGGTAATCCACGGCTGGCCCGTGCGCATGAAATGGGCGAAGGGCGCGAGCAGGCTGTGGCACATCGCCGCCATGGCCGCCTGCGCGCCCGTGGGCTGGAGCACATGCACGGTGCAGCCCTGCTGGCGCAGGTAATCAGCCCCGCCCCCCTCGACATGCGGGTTGGGGTCACGCACCCCGATCCAGACCTCACGCACCGGCGTGGCCCGCAGCGCCTGTGAGCACGGCCCGGTCCGCCCGGTATGGTTGCACGGCTCCAGCGTGACCACGGCCGTATGGGCGCGATCAAGCAGGCCGCGCTCGCGGCACTGGTTTATGGCCTGTATTTCAGCATGGGGGGTGCCCGCGCGATGATGGCCGCCCACGGCGAGGATGGTGCCGGAACGGTCCAGAAGCGCGCAGCCCACGGGGGGATTGGGGGCGGTCGCGCCGACATGCCGGGCCGCCTCGTCCACCGCCGCGCGAAAGGCGCGGGCAACCGGTTCCGGCAGATCGGCAACGGGGCTGGGGGTGGTACCCTGTGGCAACGCGTCCAAAAAACAGTACTCCATCCATCTGGACGGACTCAGGGCGCGTAAAACCATCGTGCCGCCAGTCTCGGGGGGAATGGCAGGTACACGGTTTTCGTTCTCTCTCATCCGGACTGTAACCGTCGGTTCCGGAATCACACCGGATCTGCTTGACCCCGGCCGCATGGAATACGGCCGGGCGCTCGCGGACTTATGCCCCCGCAAGGGGAACAATCACCGCCGGTGGGGAATTTCGCCCCGCCCTGAGAACGCCAGCGAAACGGGCACGACGCCCGATTCGCGTTCTATATGCAGTGATAGTGGGAACAATTCCGGCGGATTGCAAGTATCCGCCCGCCCATCACCCTTCGCCCCGCTCGCCATGCACGGGCGCGTGGCTGCGGCGGCCCGGGTGCAGCAGGGAGGGAATCCGCCCATGATGGCCGAAATTGACCAGCCGCGCTTCCTCGACCTTGATGCGGTCAAACCATCTTGAGCGCAGCAGCCACGTTGCCAGCGCAGCCCCCATGAACGGCCCCAGCGCATAGATCCAGAACGCATGCCACTGCCCCGCCATCAGGGCGGGACCGAAGCTGCGGGCAAGGTTGGAACTGTTGCCCGACAGCCATGCCGAAATGGGGTTGCAGACAAGAAAGAACAGCCCGCCCGCCCACGGCGTCACCCATTTCAGCACGGGATGCGCGGCCAGGCAGAACAGCATGATCACCAGCAGCCCGGTCAGCACCACCTCCGTCACCAGCGGCCATATGACCGCCACCCCTGAAAAGGGGATGGTCGCGGCATAGGCGGAATCCTGCACCATCTGCCCCCACCCCGGCAGCAGGTGGCCCACAATGGCAAGCAGCAGCGTCGCGAGGCACGCGCCCGCCATCTGCGCGACCATGTAGCCACACAGGTCCACGCCACCCAGCCGCCCCACCATGCTGAACGCCAGCGAGACGGAGGGGCTGACATGCGCCCCGCTGACCCGCCCGAACGGCGTGAACGCGGCCACGGTGCCCGACAGCCCGAAAAACAGCCCGCACAGCGCCGTCTGGACAAGGGGATGGTGGTCCAGCACCCGGCCCACGGGGGTATAGGGCGTGGTCAGCACGGTAACGGAGACGATGCCGCAGATCATCAGCACCGCGGTCGCGATCAGTTCGCAGCCATACAGTTTCCAGTGCAGGGGGTGGTCGGGATGCGCGGCCCCGGCAAGGGGGCGGTCATCGGCGGGGCGGAAACCGGGCTGACGGGCTACGCTCATGTGTCTTACTCCGTCATCAGCATGTACAGGCCTTGAGTTAAGGGAAGAAATGGTGTGGAATAAAGGAAATCATGCGAATATATGCCGTGCATGAGAATAGTTAATGCATAGCAGTTCTACGTTTTTTCTATATAGGATGCTGGCCGTCCCCCTGTTCCGCGCGCGTTGTTGCGGGCAAAAGGGCTCTGGCTTTATCTGCCATCAGTCAATCGGGGGCAGGATTGTTCACTCGTGAGATGCAGGCGGACTTCGTTAACCATGGGTTCAGGGGCTGACACGCCAGACTGATGAATTGCTGTTGGAAAGAAGACCTCCTTTCCTGCCCCGGCGGCAGATCGGCCATGCTGCTGGGCGGGCTTGTGGCCGTTCTGGGTGGCATGGTTACGGTGGACCACGCCC
Source organism: Komagataeibacter melaceti (assembly GCF_003403295.1). Lineage (GTDB taxonomy): Bacteria > Pseudomonadota > Alphaproteobacteria > Acetobacterales > Acetobacteraceae > Komagataeibacter > Komagataeibacter melaceti. Next base: position 16,262 of record NZ_QUWV01000088.1, read on the forward strand.
GGGCGGACGACATGGCGGAAATCCGGGCACTGCGGGCCGAAATGCGCCGCATGGAAGCCAAGGTGGAAATGCTGGAGTCCCGCCACGGCATGGCCCGTGGCAACACCTCCGGCCCGGCCAGCCGCTCGCTGCGCTCGGGCGGGCGTGTATCGAGCGGGTGGTCGGCCCCCACGCAGTCCAGCCAGATCACGGCCATGCCCGACCTGTCGCGCCTTGTCATTGGCGGCCCTGCCCTGTCGGATGATGCGCAGGCGGCGGCGGCGGCCGAGAACTCGATGACGGAATCCATCATTCCCGCCCAGCCGAAGCTCGACCTTGATTCCTCCAGCCCGCTCGCCATTACCCAGACCGGCGTGGACAGCCTGCCGCCCGTGTTCCGCATTGGCGGGGTGTCGGTGCGGCTGGGGGGGTTCATCGACTTTTCCAACATCTATCGCAGCAAGAACCTGACCAGCGGCCCGGCCACGAGCTGGGGCAGCTTCCCCTACGCCAACAACCCCAACGCCCATACCGGGGAGTACCGTCCCTCCGCCCAGCTTACGCGCCTGAGCGTGCTGCTGCAGGGCTCCCCCACCAAGGACGAGACCCTGTCCGGCTATATCGAGACCGATTTCGGCGGGGCGGCGGGCACAGCCAACAGCTACCAGACCAACAGCTACACGCCGCGTATCCGGCAGGCGTACATGACATACAGCAACACGAAATGGGGCTTCCATGTGCTGGCGGGGCAGGCATGGAGCCTGACCACGGGCTACACGCAGGGCCTGCTGTCACGTCATGAACAGTTGCCGCCGGTGGTCGATAACAACCAGATACCGGGCATCGTGTTCACCCGTGTGCCACAGATCCGCTTCATCAAGGATTTCGGGCGCAAATGGTGGCTGGGGCTTTCGCTTGAAGCGCCGCAGGTGGCCTATGCGGTTTCGGGCAGTAGCAGCGACCACCCGATGCTCAGCGGTGCCGATGATGATATCCTCGCCTCATCCGGCACGCGCATCCTCTACAGCAATGCCGGTTCGGGCATGCTCAACCCCAATGCCAAATACAGTATGGATGTCGCCCCTGACATCGTGCTGAAGGGCGCGCTCGATACCAAGCCCGCCCATTACGAGGTCTATGGCCTTGCACGCTGGTTCAAGGCCATGGCGCAATCCGCCACGGGTGGCCCGATCCGTGAACGGGTCTCCTTCGCGGGCGGCGTCGGTGGTGACGTGACGGTGCATGTCATTCCCCGCTACCTGCAGTTTACCGGCAACGTGCTGGCAGGCGAGGGCATTGGCCGTTATGGCCCCGGCATGCTGCCCGATGCCACGTTCAGGCCCGATGGCGCGCCTGCCCCCATTCCCGAAATCATCGGCAGCATGGGGCTGATCGGTCACCCGACCCCCAACCTGCTGGTCTATCTTTACGGCGGGGTAGAGCATGCCGGGCGGCGCACCTATACCGGCACGGACGGCTACCAGTACGGCTATGGCGTGAACGATCTGGCCCTGAGCAGCTGTAATGTCGAGATGATTACCGGCGGGAGCTGCGACGCCCAGACCCATACCCTGGCCGACCTGACGGTGGGCGGCTGGTGGCATGTGCTGCAGGGCGGCTATGGCGCGGTCATGACGGGCGTGCAGTACACCTACCTGCGCAAATTCGCCTATAAGGGCGGCGATGGCGCCTCCCCCACCACGGGGGGCAACACCATCTACGTCACGTTCCGTTATCTGCCGTTTCAATAGGCGCGCCAGCCGAAAGTGCCGCCATGCAGTCCGCCGCCGGGTGGGCGATGTGAATGTCATGCATGGCGCTGACGGCACGGATGCTGTCACGCCGCCAGCGGGTGGACATGCCATGGGGCGTGCAGATCGCCCCGGCCCCCAGCAGTGCGCCATTGCCCGGGTCAATCACCGCCAGCACGCCGCGCGGGTTGCGGGGCAGGGCCTGGCGTAGCGCCGTGCGCAGGCGGCTGGCCGTATCGTCATCGGCATGGGTGATCAGGTCGGGCACCAGTTCAATCCAGCCATCCCACCCTGCCGCCACCGCGCGGCGCAGGCGGGGCCATGCCTTCTGCCCGTCCAGCGTCCGGACCGTGGCCTGCGCGCCTTCTTCATGAATCTGGCGGGCAAGGGCGCGCGCGCTCAGGGTGGATGCGGATTCGGTCACGCCCGTATCCTTGGGCAGGCTCGCCGCCAGCGCTGTCAGCCCGATGGCGGGGCCAAGCAGGGCCACAAGCAGCATCAGCCGGGGAAACAAACGGATACGCATGGTTTTTGTTCTCCCTTCCTACTGGTGTTGCGCTATGGTCGAGAAAAGACGGCAATCGTGGCGCTGGCAGGGCGGCGGTGGGGAAAATCATGGGCACGCCGGTTGCAGCACGCAGCGCATGTCCCTATAGCCTGCGGCGGTGCCCGTATTTACCGGGGCAGCCGCGCGATCCTGACCGGACCAGCCACGCGCGTTGACCAGGGGGGCCACAGTCTCCGGTCCCGATCCCATTTTCTGGCGGTCCTGCCTTTGTGGAGAACATACGTTTCATGAGTGCCATGTCCTCTTCTGAAATTTCGCGCCTTCAGGTCTGCCTGCGTCGTCTGCTGGGTTCACCGGGGCTTACAGTCAACGCACCGCCGCGCGCCGGGCTGTCGGTCGAACTGGCCGTGAACGGTGAAGTGGTGGGAACGGTCCACCGCGATGAGGATGAAGGTGAAGTGTCCTACGCCGTGCACATGACGGTGCTGGAAGAAGACCTGCCCGCCCCGAAATAACCCCTGCGCGGGGGTGGCGGGAAAAACCTTCCCGCCCGCCTGCGGCCTAAGGCTGTGTTACCGGCTGCGGAACCGGCCCCGCCGAGGCCTCGATCAGGGGCTGGGGATGGGGTGCCGGCAGGTCCACGCGGTCAATCTTCCACTGGAATGCATGAATCCGCATCTGCAGGCGCAGCGGCGTCTCGTTTTCGTGCCCCGGCATGATGACGCTGGCCTCGAACACGCCCGGATGGGTGAAATGCATGTGCACCCGCCCCAGCAGGCCCAGCAGTGAGCCCGGTGTCACCCGGATCTGTTCCTGCGGCACGAGATGATCAATGAGCGTGCCCAGACGCTCGGGGCGCACTTCCTCATCAACCGCATTGGACACGGCGGAGGAGGCGAAGGATTCCCCGAATCCGGGCAGTTCGTCATCTGCGTGCGGCGGGCCGATCAGGCTGTCCACCACCTGGTTTTTCAGGCTGCTGCGCACCGATTCCCACTTGAGGCAGGTATTCAGGCTTCCCAGATCATGGGTGCGGACCGCCGATGTGACCGACCACAGCGTGAAAAACGGTGACGCGGCGTACAGCGATGTCGCGGCCGCCAGCGTGCCCGCACAGACCCAGCGCGCCTGCTGGCGGCGCAGGGCGGCGATCCCGCCGGGAATTTCCATACGGGAAAGATAAGACATTGATTTATACTCCCCCCGAGATGGTTTCACGTGCCTTATGGACTATACGGGAAACATATCCGGCATGCATTGGTTTCATGATTATATGAAGAAATTGTCACGTAATCGTGAACTCAAGGTCACCGCTTCCCGCTGCGTTCCGCCATGCGCACGGTGTATCCGCCATGAAGGCCCCACGGGCCGCGCCAGGAGACAGGGATGAATTTTACCGAGGAAGAGATCCAGCGCTACGCACGCCACATCCTCCTGCCCGAAGTGGGCGGAACAGGTCAGGATGCCCTGAAAAAAGCGCGTATTCTGATAGTTGGCGCAGGCGGTCTGGGCTCGCCCGTGGCGCTGTACCTCGCCGCAGCGGGCGTGGGCCGGATCGGCCTGGTGGATGATGACGTGGTGGAACTGTCCAACCTGCAACGCCAGATCGCGCATGTGACCGACCGGATCGGTCAGCCAAAAGTCGAGTCGGCCGCGCAGGCGCTGCATGCGATCAATCCGGGAACACGGGTCGATTGTCATAACGTCCGGCTGACGGCGGACAACGCGCGTGAACTGGTGCGTGGCTACGACCTGGTCTGTGATGGCTGCGACAATTTCGCCACCCGCTATCTGGTGGCCGATGCCTGCGCGCTGGAAAAGCGCACCCTTGTCTCCGCCGCCGTGCTGCGCTTCGAGGGGCAGCTTTCCACCTTCCGCCCCGGCGGGCCGTGCTACCGCTGCCTGTACCCCGAAGCCCCCCCGGCAGGCACCGTGCCATCATGCGCGGAAGCGGGCGTGTTCGGCGCCGTAACCGGCGTAATGGGCACCCTGCAGGCAACCGAGGCGCTGAAGGAAATCCTCGGCATAGGTGAAAGCCTTGCGGGCCGCCTGCTGGTATGGGACGCACTGGCCATGCGCTTTCACACCATCGCCCTGCCCGCCGATCCCGACTGCGCGCTATGTGGCGCGCACCCGTCCATCCATGACCTGTCATCCCACCGCCATGCGGCCCCGGCCACCTGCGAACTGGCGGCGCAGGGCGCGTCATGACGACCGGCGACGAAACGGGGGCGCTGGCCATCCTGCTCCATGACGGGAGCTATGCCCGGGCGCATTATGCCTTCATGCTGGCGGCGGGCGCGCTGGCCATTGACCGCCCGGTGCTGATGTTCGCCGCCGGGCGTGGCGTACATGCGCTGGCGCGTGACTGGCGCGGCCTGCATGATGCGTGCGATGACAGTGCGGTGCGCGCGCGCGGTGTCGCGAGCATGGATGCGCTGCGCGACGCCGTGCGTGAACTGGGCATAACCCTCATGGCATGCGACGCTGCGCTGAAACTATGTGACCTTGCCCCGCAACTTCTGCTTGATGGTGTGGAGATAGCCGGTATCCCTACTTTCCTTGAGGCCGCCCGGGGGCGGCAGATCATAACCCTGTAAGGATTGAAGAACACGATGGCGCAGTGCGTGCGGCATGAATTCCTTGCGCGACCGGCCCATGCGCCGTTTCGCGCCATGGTGCGGTTGGGGTATCTGGCGGGCTGTGCTGCGGTGCTGGCCACCGGCTGGGGCCACATGGCCCACGCGGCGACACAGGCAGCAACGGCGCATCATCACGCTGCCCATGCCCCGGCCAGCGCGACCAGCAGCCTTGGCCACGCCCATGTGCATACAGGCAGGAAAAAGGAAAAGGCCAAGGCCCACGCTGCCCGGCACCACCATGCCGCCGCCATCGCCACCGGAGCCGCCGGGGCCGCCGTCGGTGCGGGTGCGGTTGCCGCCACGGGGGCCGAGTCCCCCACCACACCGGCCCACACCGCCGCCC
>NZ_QUWV01000089.1 GCF_003403295.1 Komagataeibacter melaceti
GCCCCTGTATGGCCCCCGGCCGCACCGGCTCCCCGCCATTGCCGGGGTTCCACCCCTGCCCGCCCAACGCCCGGCAGGCTGTGCGTTCGGGCCGCGCTGCGCATATGTTCATGAAAGCTGTCGGCTCCGGCCGCCGCCGCTGGTCACGGTTGCAACCGGGCAGGATGCCGCCTGCGTCCTGCCAGCCGAGGGCACGCCCCTGCCGCCGCGCGCCATGCGGGAGCCATAACCATGAACACGAACACGCCCTCCGCCGCACCCGTGCCTGCCCTGCTTGCGCTGGACGGGCTGCGCAAGGCCTATCGCCTGCCCCATGGCCGGACGCTGAAGGCGGTGGATGGGATCTCGCTGCACGTCATGCCCGGGGAGGTGCTGGGGCTGGTGGGGGAATCCGGCTGCGGCAAATCCACGCTCGGGCGCTGCATGCTGCGCCTGACCGATATATCCGCCGGGCGGATCAGCTTTGAAGGCCGCGACATAACCCGCCTGCGTGAACGGGCGCTGCGTCCGTTACGCCCGCGCATGCAGATGGTGTTTCAGGATTCCAGCGCATCACTCAACCCCCGGCGGCGCATTGGCGACATACTGGCCGAACCGTTGCACGTCCATCCAGATGCACATGGGCGCAGGCGGTCCGCGGCGGTGGTCCGTGACCGGGTTCACGAGCTTATGGAACTGGTGGGCCTGCCGGTTGAGGCGCTGGGGCGTTACGCGCATGAATTTTCCGGCGGCCAGCGCCAGCGCATCAATATCGCACGCGCGCTGGCGCTGTCCCCCCGGCTGGTCGTGGCCGATGAGCCGGTTTCGGCGCTGGATGTGTCCATTCAGGCCCAGATCGTCAATCTCTTTGCCGACCTGCGCGAACGGCTCGGGCTGACCTATGTGTTCGTGGCCCATGACCTGGCGGTGGTGCGCCAGATCTCGAACCGTGTGGCGGTCATGTATCTGGGCGTGATTGTCGAACTGGGGGAAACCGACAGCGTGCTGCACCATCCCGCCCACCCCTATACGGCGGCGCTGACGGCGGCTGTTCCCCGCCCCGTGGTCGGGGCCAGCCATGCTACGGCATTGCGCGGCGATGTGCCCAGCCCGGTTGAGCGCATGGCGGGCTGCCGCTTCCATACCCGCTGCCCGCATGCACGCGATCGCTGCCGTGCGGAAGAACCCGTGCTGCGCCCCATCCGGGCGGGGCATGAGGTGGCATGCCATTTCCCGCTGGCGGATGACTGAAAAGCCGCCCGCGCCAGACGCGGCTACGGTCTGGCGGCAAAACCATCCGCCAGCCACTGCTGCATCAGGCCGTAAGACCGGGCGGCGGCCTGCGGGTCGTAGCGGCACAGGCCGGTGGGGGCCGTGGCTTCCGTCTCGGTAAAGCAGTGGACCGCGTGGCCGATGACAACGAACTGCCACGGGGCGGGACTGGCGCGCATTTCCTGTGTGAAACCGCTGAACTGGGGGGATGTGGTTTCATCATCCGCCCCGTTCATGGCCAGAACACTGGCACGGATGTTGTGCGCCAGCGCCGGGTTATCGGTACCGAGATTGCCGTGGAAGGAGACCACGGCCGACACATCCGCCCCGCTGCGCGCAAGATCGAGCACGGCTGCACCCCCGAAACAGAAACCGATCGCGGCAAGATGTGACACGTCAACCGGAGCCTGCGCGGCCTGCGCCCTGAACTGCCCGAGCGCGAAAGTGACACGACGGCGCATGAGTGCTCGGTCCGCCAGCAGCGGCCTGACCGCATCACGGGCCTGTTCGGTATTCCGGGGCCGTACGGTCGCGCCGTACATGTCCGTAAGCAGGATGACATAGCGCTGGCCAGCTATCCGCTCGGCCTTGCGGATGGCGTTTTCATTCACCCCGAACCATGCCGGGACCATAAGCAGGCCGGGCCGCCTTGTGGCCACCGCATCATCATACACCAGCACGCTGGCAAAGGGCGTGCCCTCAAATGTCCATGAAACAGGTTTCGCCACCATCCGCGCCTGCGCCGCGTGGGCGATAAACAGCCCCGCCAGCAGTCCAGTCGGCAGGACAACACGCGATACGGAACGCCGTAGGGAAAACAGGATAGGCATCACGCGTCTCCATTAAGAATAAAATTACGTATTTACACAATATGGTGCAGCCGGGCCGTCAGTTTCCCGCCCGGTTCATGCAATCGCAACCATTTTCACTGGTCCATGTCGGAACCTGTGCGCACACGAAACTTTTAACCTGCGGGGTATGTACCGTTTTGCGGGTCATGGGGGAACTGATACAACCGCCCCAAGAGTGAAGTGACCGGAGCTGACTTTGATGAACGAAACATTCTGGCGCGAGAAATGGCAGCGCAATGAGATCGGGTTTCACGAACTCCAGCCCAACCCGCTGCTGACCCGCCACCTGCCCACGCTTGGCCTGCCGGAAGGGGCGCGTATTTTCCTGCCGCTATGCGGGAAAAGCCTCGATATCCACTGGCTGCTGGAACAGGGGTTTGAAGTTGCCGGAATTGAACTGAGCGAACTGGCCGTCAGGCAGCTCTTTGACGAACTGGGGGTCACGCCCCGCATCTCGGAAGAAGGGCCGCTGCGGCGTTACGAGGCGGATGACCTGTGCATCTTCGTGGGCAACATCTTTGACCTGACATCCGACATGCTCGGCCCGGTCGATGCCGTATATGACCGCGCCGCCCTGATCGCCCTGCCCGAGGACATGCGCGCCGCCTATGCGGCCCACGTCATGGCCATAACGGATGCGGCCCCCACCCTGCTCGTGTGCCTGGAATATGACCAGTCGGCACGGCCGGGACCGCCCTTTTCGGTCAGTGATGCCGAGGTGCGACAGTATTACAACGACCGGTTCCACCTGACCTGCATCGAAAAACCGACGCTGGAGGGCGGGCTGAAGGGCGTATGCCCCGCATCGGAAATCGTATGGATCATGGAACCACGCGACAGCGCGGCCTGAGGCGCTGATACCCGCCACACGCACCATGGCGGGAATCCATGGCGGTTTTTCGCCCTGACATTTACGCCAGCCTGCGCATGACCTCTGGATGAACCCCGCCGGATATGGCCTACTGCAGGCAATGGGCAGGCTCCCGCCCCGTTTCCCCCAGTTCCGGTTCCTTCCAGATCAACATGAACTCCCGCCCAGGCACCCCGTCCGCACAGCCGCGTTATTCCCCCATGATCGCGCTGATCATGGCGGCCACATCGTTCATGCAGAACCTTGATGGTGCGATCATCAATACATCCCTGCCGCAGATGGCCCGCTCCTTTGGCGTGAGCAGCATCGACCTGTCTATGGGGATTACGGCCTACATGCTGGCCTCGGCAGCACTTTCGCCACTCTCGGGCTGGCTGTCGCAACGGATCGGGGAGCGCAGGGTGCTGCTTGTCTCCGTTATCGCCTTCACGCTTGCTTCCGTGTGGTGCGGGCTGGCGCCGGGGCTGGGCATGTTCGTGCTGGCGCGGATCGCACAGGGGCTGGCGGGCGCCATGATGATGCCCGTGGGCATGTCGGTCGTATTACGCCACACGCCCAAGGCCGCCCTCATGCGTGCGCAGGCAGTCACCGTATGGCCGGGGCTGCTAGCCCCCATCATTGGCCCGGTGCTGGGCGGGTTCATTACCCAGACACTCGACTGGCGGTGGAATTTCTGGCTCAACCTGCCCATCGGGCTGGCAGGCGCACTCGCGATCCTGCGCTTTGTCCCGCAGGAGGAAAAATCCGCCCCCGCCCCCATGGACTTTACCGGGTTTTCCCTCTGCGCCGTGGCGCTGACCACGCTGCTGGCCGGTTTCCAGCGCGCGGCGGAACAGGGCACGGGGCGCGAAATCGCCTTCGGGCTGATCATATGCGGCCTTGTTACAGGGTGGGCCGCCGTGCGGCACCTCAGGCGGCACCCCACGCCCATCCTGTCGCTGGCGCCGCTGCGCCGCCCCAGCCTGCGTTATGTCGTGCTGTATCCGGGCATCCTGTTCCGCACGCTGTTCTCGGCCATGCCGTTCCTGCTGCCGCTGCTGTTCCAGCTTGGCTTTGGGCTACGGCCTGCTGCTGCTGGCGGCTGGGTTCTGGTCTATTTCTGCAGCAACCTTGGGCTCAAGCCCTTTACCAGCGCCATCCTGCGCCGGTTCGGCTTTCGTAACGTGCTGCTCATCAACGGGGTGCTGGTCACGTTCTCGCTGCTGGCATGCGGTTTTGCCGCGCCGGATACGAATGTGGCGCTGCTGGTCATGATACTGGTCTTTGCCGGGGCCACACGCTCCATGCAACTGACCAGCCTTTCAACCGTCGCCTTTGCCGATATTACGGCCAGTGAACGCCGCGCGGCATCGGGTATCCTGTCCATCCTGCAACAGGCGGCATCAGCCGCCGGGGTGGCGTGCGCGGCGTTCAGCCTCTCGCTCTTTCAGGTTCTGGACCACAGCCCCGGCGTGGGGCTGGCGGAACTGCACGCCACCTTTTTCATCGCGGCCGTGATCGCGGCGGTGGCGGCAGTGGGCTATGTGCGCATGCCCCGCACGCTGGGGCAGGAAATAAGCGGGCACAAAGCGTAACGTAAGGTCAGGATCGTGCGCGGCCCCCTTCCCGCCCGCCCTGCGTCAGGAAGGTGCCCGTGCGCAGGCGGCCTTCGATATCCTCCAGCGTCGTGCCCGCCGTTTCGGGCACACAGGCCCACACGAACACGAAGGATATGACGTTGATGACGCCAAACAGCCAGAACGTGCCCGTCGTGCCCAGCGCGTTGACGAGGGAAAGGGTCACGAGCGAGACAAGCGTATCGGACAGCCAGACCGTCGCGCTGGCCAGCCCCATCGCCTTGCTGCGGACCTGAAGGGGAAACACTTCCGACGCGATAAGCCAGACCGCAACCGACAGTGACCCGAAATTGAAGAAGATGTAGCCCAGCAGCGACGCCACCATCAGCACCATCCGCACGCCCGCAACCGGTGCAGAGCTGAGGAAGACCGCCCCCAGTATGAACAGTGACAGCGCCGCGAACGGCAGCATCCACAGCAGCATCCGCCTGCGGCCCACACGGTCGATCAGTGCGATGCCCATGACCGTGGTGATGGTGGAGGTCACCCCCACCAGCACCGACGTAAGCAGCGCCGTGGAATGGCCAAGCCCGGTCTGTGACAGGATGATGGGCGCGTAATAGACAATGACATTCGGCCCCGAAAGCTGCGACAGGGCGGCAATGCCCAGCGCCGCGACCAGCGCGGGCCGGAGCCATGCCTGCCGCAGCGCGCTCCACCGTGTGTCGGCGCCGCCTGCGTCTTCCCCCTCCACGCACAGGACCGCATCCAGTTCCTGCCGCACGGGGTCATGGTGCCCGCGCAGGCGGTACAGGATGGCGATGGCGCGCACTTCCTGCTCCCTGTGCAGCAGCCAGCGCGGGCTTTCGGGCAGGAACAGCATGCCTACAGCCAGCAGCACCGCAGGCACCGCCCCCAGCATGAACATCGCCCGCCAGCAGTCCGGCGGCCCCGCCAGTTCATAACCGACAAAAAAGGCCACCAGCAGCCCGAGCGAGAACACCATCTGGAACAGGGAAACAAGGCTGCCCCGCCGTTCCGCCGGGGCGAGTTCGGCCACATAGACTGGCACGATCTGGGTTGTCGCCCCGATCGCAACCCCCAAGAACAGGCGCGCGATGATCAGCACCGTTTCATCGGGCGCAAGCCCACAACCAAAGGATGCAAGGATAAATACAACCGATGCGAGCATGATGGCCGGGCGGCGGCCATAGCGGTCCGATACCGGGCCGCTGATCACCGCCCCCGCCACGGCCCCGAGGTTGAGGGCGGCGGCCACCCATTCCTGCCCGTTGGTGGAGAGCGAGAAGCTCTGCGTCACATAAATCAGCGCGGAGGCAATGATGCCGGTATCATACCCGAACAGAAGCCCCCCCACCGCCGCGACGGCAGCGGCAATGCCGACATAACGGCGCGCCTCCACCCGCCTGTCATCCAGATGGGCGAACTGGGGCAGGACCTCCATCACGCGCTGCCGTATCCGGTGGCGTGAGGCGGCCTGGGTGCCGCTGATGGTGGAAGCGGTTGTCATATCCAGCCTTCCCTTTCGTGCCGGTCCCGCCGGATTCAGGCCGGGACTTCAAAAATCTCCTGCAACGTGCGCTGCATCACGCCCGCATCGAGCTTTTTGCCCAGCCAGAGTTCGACACCGATCACGCCCTGATTGACCAGCATGCCCAGCCCGTCGAGCACCGTGCAGCCACGCGCCTTTGCCGTGCGCAGCAGGTGCGTCATGGGGGGATTGGGGATGACATCGGCCACGACCAGCCCGCTGCGCAGGGTATCAAGGTTGACCGGTGGCAGGGCATTACCATCCCCCAGCCCGATGGAGGTCGCGTTGATGAGGATATCGGCCCCCTCGGGCACCGCGACCGGGCCAGTCCACGCCATGGCCTCCGCCGCGCAGGGCGTATTGTCACGCACCAGCGCCGCCACATTTTCAGCCCGCGCGACATCCCGGTTCACGATGGTCAGGTGCGCCGCACCGGCCAGCCCCAGTTCAACCGCAATGGCCCGCGCGGCCCCGCCAGCACCCAGCACCACCACCTTCCTGCCCGACGGGTCGGTCACACCCTTAAGCGATGCGAGGAAGCCCTTGCCATCGGTATTGTCACCCACCAGCCTGCCATCACGGATGGAGACACAGTTCACCGCGCCGATGATCCGCGCGGAGTCCGCCACTTCATCAAGGTATTCAATCACCGCGACCTTGTGCGGCAGGGAGCAGTTGAAGCCAACCCACTCCATTGCCACAGCGCCCGCCACGGCCTGCGCCAGATGTTCGGCCTTCACATCGCAATTGATGTAGCGGGCGTCCAGCCCGGCATGGCGGTAGGCGGCCTCGACCATCGCGACTGTCGGGTTATCGGCGCAGGGCGTCGAGAACGAGCCGGTCAGAATACTGCGAAAATTCCTGTCACCCATGCGCTTACTCCCGCGTGCCATGCCGATGTATGATTATTGCATAGCTATGCACAGCTATGGGGCCGCCAAACAATGGCGGAACAGGTCACGTTTATATGAGCCGCGCCGTACTGCGCCGCGTTACCAGCCGCGCATCCACCACGCGGGTGCGCGATACCGGGCCACCATCCGGCCCCAGCGCCGCATCCAGCAGTTGCGTCGCGGCATCGACAAGGCAGTCCACCTGCTGGTCAAAGCTGGTCAGGCCATAAGCATGCCAGCCCGCCTGCGGGATATTGTCATAACCCATCATCACCACATTATCGGGGCAGTTCAGACTCCCGTGCTGACGCAGGGCATCCATCGCCCCGCAGGCCATAAGGTCATTGCTGCTGAACAGCCCGTCCGGGCGTTCGCCCCGCGCCAGCAGGCGGCGGATCGCGTCATAGCCGCTTTCGTAACTGTCATCGCCACGCATTTCGAGCACACCGTCGGGCCAGCGCGCGGAATTTGCCCTGACCCCCGCAATAAACCCATGCCCCCGCGCGCGGGACGCCGCGTTGCGCACCGGCCCGGCCAGCCATGCCGGGCGGGTGACGCCACAGCTTTCAAACACCTGCGCGGCCGTAAGACCCGCCGCGTGGTTGTTGGAAACAACGGTGGAAATCCACGGGCCTGTCAGGCGGGAATTGAAACAGATGACCGGTATGGCAAGATCGGACAGCATGCGCGCGGCCCGCTGGCTGCCAATGGCCAGGGCGGTGACGACCGCATCGACACGGTAGCTCAGAAGCTGGTCGAGCGCGCTATCAAGCGTCAGCGCATCATCAACATGCACCAGCAGGATCTGCAGCCCTGCCGCACGCAGCGATGTGGCGAGACATTCCAGCGTGGAGGCATAAAAGGGGTTGGACAGTCCCCCCACCACAACGCCCACCATGCGCGAACGCCCCGAGAGCATAATGGCCGGGATGCGGTTGGGCCGGTAATTCAGCTCCGCCGCCGCCTCCAGCACCTTGCGCCGGGTCTCTGGCGCAATGCTTGCCCCCTGTGAGAAAGCCCGCGACACGGCGGACTGGGACACCCCCGCCCGCCTGGCGACATCCGTTGATGTGACCGGCCGTGTCATGCTGACCTCCCGAACCGATGGGTGCTGCTGCAAGATACAGCCATTTACACCGTCAGGCCGGTCATGGCCACCACGCGGCCCGGATGCGTGCAGCGCGGCCTTGGCCCTGATTGAAAGCTTTTCGTATATTGGCAATCTGTGGCATAGGTAGAATCTGCAAATGCGTCGCATTATTGTTTCAATCTGTAACAGGGACATCCCATGCCCCGGACCACGGCACGCCCCGGCTCCCGCCTTACGCTAAACAGGTTCTACGCCGCGGTTGCTGCCTGCGCGCTTTCCTACCTGACCGCCTATCTGGTGCTGCTTGATTTCATCCGGTGGGCCGGGCCTGACCGGGCCGATGCCGCGGCACTGGGCTATATTGCCGCCACTGCCTGCCTGCCCGTGCTGATCGTGACCGGCTTCGGGGGGCGTGCGTGGCGGCGCGGCCTGCTGGCGGTGGGCGCACTGGGCGTTCTGGCCGCCCTTGGCTGTTTTGCATGATGCGCCAGACGGAACGTGAGGGACCGCGCGAGACCCTGCGCACACGCATGGGCTGGCTGCATGGATGGGTCGGGTTCCTGTGTGGGCTGTGCCTTGCGTGCATTTTTGCCACCGGCACGCTGACGGTATTCGACACGGAACTTACGCGGTGGATGCAGCCCGAAATCAACGTCAATACCTACGTTGCCCCCACCGATACCGCCCTGCGCGAAGCTGCCCGCATCGTGCGCAGCCAGCAGGCACAGGGGATTTCGGCCTTTCTCAACCTGCCCTCGCACCGCTTTCCCGTATTGCAGGTACTGCATTATAATGGCCATGAATTTACAGGGGATATCCTTGACCCACGCAGCGGCGCGCTGATCCAGGCCCGCGAAACGGCAGGGGGGAAATTCTTCTACGATTTCCATTACACCCTGCGCAGCGCGGATATTGGCGGGGTAAGGATCGTTAATATCCTTGGGGTGGGGCTTCTGGTCGCGGTGGTGTCGGGCATCGTGATTCACCTGCGCGCCCTGCTGCCTGATCTGGTCATGCTGCGCCTGTCGGTCCCGCCCCTGCGGTCATGGCTGGACGGGCATCTTCTGGCCGGGGTCCTGTTCCTGCCCTTCATGATCATGTGCGCCTATACGGGCGTACTGGTGCATGCCGACCGGCTGTTTCCCGCGCAATCCGCTGCCGCCCACCATCACGGCGGGCCGGGGCATCACGGCCACGGTCACGGCCAGCCACCGCCCGACGCAGCGGCCCTGCTGCCGGTGCCGCCACTGGGGCCGCTGCTGGCACAGGCGCGCGAGAACATGCAGGGGCGGGATTGTGGTTTCATCCTGTTTGCGGCTGACCGCATCACCATCTCGGCCAGTGACGCAGCTGGTCCGTATATGAGCCGTGACCATGTGGATTTCAGCCTGCCCGATGGCCGCCTGCTGGCAACCACGCTCAATCAGGGCAGGGTCGCCACCACCATGCAGCTTGTGCGCGGGCTGCATTACGCGCGCTTTGCCCCGCCCGGGCTGCGCTGGCTGTATTTCATCTCCGGCATGGCGGGTACGGCCGTCATCACAACCGGGCTGGTGGTGTTCCTGATGAAGCGCCGTCGCAAGTCCGGCCATCTCGTGGCCTTCCGCCTGGCGGAGGGAGTGACCATTTCCGTAACCGCCGGGCTGCCGCTCAGCATGCTTGTGTACCTGTGGGCCAACCGGCTGCTGCCCCCTGCCCTGCCCGGGCGCGATATGTGGGAAATTGACCTGTTCTTCACCGCATGGGGGCTGTGCCTGCTGCATGGGATGGGTCGCGCGCTGACCCGGCATGCGGCATCGGGCTGGCGTGAACAGCTTGGCGGGATCGGGGTGCTGGGGTGCGGGTTACCGCTGCTTGATATCCTGACGGCACCCGGCGCATGGGGTGCGTGCCCCAGTCTCCATGCCGCGGTGGGTGGTGTCAGCCTGCTGGCGGGGTCCGTGGCGCTCTACGCGGCCCGGCGGGTGGGGCGTGTGGCATGAGCATTACCGTTTCCCTGCTGCTGTGGGTCATCTGCCTGTCATGCCATGCGTGGTTGCAGCCGGGGCGCTATGGCCTGCCACCGCCACGGCCCGGTTACCGCCCTGCCCTGTGGGGGACACGCCTGCTTGCGCCCGTGCTCGCACTTCTGGTCACGACGCGCCATGACGCCATTGCCGGAATACTGGTGTGGTGCATGACCGCCTCCCTTGCAGGGCTGGTGGTGGCCTGCGGCCTGTGCTTCGGGCCGCGCATTATCGGAACGGACGGGCGACGGGTGGCGCGGGAAAGACGGCCATGACCCCATTGTTGCGGATGGACACGAACCGGCGGGATGCTTAATCAGGCCGCATGTCTTCCATCACTTCTCCTTCCCCCGCAGTCAGGCTTGGCATTGACTTCGGCACGACCAATACGGTCGTGGTCATGCTGGATGCGCACGGGCAGCCGCACCCCATGCGCTTTTCCTTTCCCCACCACGCGCCGGTCGAGACCTGCCGCTCATTGCTGTGCCTGTGGCATGAGGAGGCCGGACCCGGCCGCCCGTCGCTGCATGAGGCCATCGGGGCTGCCGCGATTGACGCCTATCTGGAAGATCCGGCGGAAAGCCGGCTGATCATGTCCATGAAGTCCTATCTGGCGCAGTCTTCCTTCCGGCAGACACGGCTGCTGGGCCAGGTCATGACGCTGGAAATGCTGATTGCGCGTTTCCTCACCTGTCTTATGAACACCCTTCAGGTTGATCCGGCCCATGTCAGCGCCACGGTGGGGCGGCCCGTGCAGTTTGCGGGTGAGAGAAGTGACAATGCGTTTGGCGAACAGCGGCTGCGTGACAGTTTCCGCGCCGCCGGGTTCGGGCAGGTCAATGTGGCGCTGGAGCCGGAAGCCGCCGGGTGGCGTTTCGCGCAGCGGCTGACGGAACCGGCCACGGTGCTGGTTGCGGATTTTGGCGGCGGCACGAGCGATTTCTCCATCCTCCGCTTCGACCCGGATGCCCCGCAGGGCACCACGCCGCTTGGATATGCCGGGGTTGGCATTGCCGGGGACCAGCTTGACTACCGGATTATCGACAACGTCATCTCGCCCGAGCTGGGGCGGCATACGACCTATCGGGTCATGGGCGGGCAGCCCCTGCCGGTGCCGGTGGAATGGTACGCAAGCCTTGGCCACTGGCACCGGCTGGCACTGATGCGCACACCGCAGACACTGCGCGCCATTGCCGATGTGGCCCGCACCGCATCCGAACCCGACAGGCTCCATGCGCTGATGAAACTGATTGAAGACCAGCAGGGACAGGCACTCTACCGTGCGGTCGGGGCGGCGAAACGTGCGCTGTCCTCGGCCGATGCGACTGTGCTGGACTACTCCTACGGCAGTCTGGAAATCCACCGTGAAATCACGCGCGCCGAATTCGAAAGCTGGATCGCGCCCGACCTGGCCCGCTTTGACAGCGCGGTGGAAGCCGCACTCGATCGCGCCAGCCTGCCCGCAACGGCGATTGACCGGGTGTTCATGACCGGCGGCACATCATTCGTACCTGCCGTGCGTGACCTGTTTGTCAGGCGGTTCGGGCATGAGCGGGTGGATACGGGGGGCGAGTTCGTATCCGTGGCGGAAGGACTGGCCCTGATGAACGGCTAGGCTGGCCCGGGCGTGAAAACCCGCCCGGACCGCCCTTATACCTGCTGGCTACAGCTTGTTATTCTGTGCGTCATTGCACAGCGTCTTGATGGCTTCATCACCCGTTGCGATGCATTTGGCCATCAGCACCGCCGTATTACCGTTTTTCGGGTCCTGTTTCTTGATGACCCGGATGCGGTAGGCATACATGCCGTCATCACCAAACTGCTGCTGGATGTTTTCATAGACATTCAGCGCCTGCGTGTACTGCTTTTGTGATTCCAGCGTCTCGGCATAGGACTTGGCAATGTCCTCCGTCACGTCAGGCCGCAGGTAGGCCTGATGCAACTGGCCCAGCATCTGGTTCCCCTGCCCCTTTTCCTTGCGGGCCACGTATTCCATGTAAAAATAATATTCGCTGCGCTGCACCGCGCTGCTTTTTATGTCGTGCAGGGCGCGCAATGTGGCGTCGGCACTGGGGGCGTTCTTCTTGTCCAGGGCTTCCGTCTGGAGTGTATTGAGGCTTTTTACATCCGTCAGGAGCTGCCTGACCGGCTGCTGCGCAATAAAGGACCGGAACGGGGCGGCGCGCAGCGTGACCATCTGGTCATCATATTCACGGTTGATGTAATTGCGGGCGTTCTTGAGCCGCTTGCCTCCGCCGGGATGGTCGGCTGCGATATCATGCAGCCCTGACTGTACGTTCCGGCCCAGCCAGCCTATGCCCTGGTTGAAGAAGCCTGTAACCGGATTGCCCGTATTGAGCACGTCCTTGAAAAAATTCCGGTCCATCGCGGCCTGTTTGGCGCGTTCTTCCTGTTCTTTCTGCTTGAAGATTTCCAGAACCTTCAGCGATTCCTCCACCGAATAATTGGCGCGCGCCATAAGGTCGATGGCAAGAGTATCCGCCTCTATTTCCTGCCCACGCTGCCAGATCGGGAAAATATATTCCTGTGTCAGCTGTACAAGGGCGCTGTCCGCAACATAGGCCAGCGCCGCGCCCCCGCCCACGGGCGCATATTTGGCCATATGCGCCATGATGGACATGAGCTGTAGCGCCCCGTTGGTCTTGTCCATCATCTTCTTGGAATGTCGCATGTCCGCCGGGTGGTTCAGCAGGACATGCGCCAGTTCATGCGCCACCACGAACGCCATACAGTCTTCCGACTGGAAACCCGGCGTGGTTGCAAAATAATTCAGGATGCCGGTGGTAAAGACCAGCGTGCCCCCGATGGTCGCGTCACTGGTGAACTGATCATTGGGCTGGATGTAGATATAGATGGGCGGCCGCGCCCCGGACCAGCCCGCCAGCAGGTTGGTGGCTATCTTTTTCAGGTAGGCAACCGTTACGGGCTCGGACAGCACGCCAACCGGGATCTTGTTGTTCGGGTCCAGCAGTTGCGGACCAGGCTGCATGGCGGGGTAGGAAGTGACCGGCGTGATGACGGATATGTACTTACCCTTGGCCGGGACATCCGGCGCGGCCGAAGCCTGCCCGGCCATAAGGGTGCCAGACGCCAGGGCACACAGCGCCAGATGCCTGAATCCACAACGGTATTTCATGCTGTCCTGCCCCGGGATCAGTTGCAGCCGGACGCCAGGCCGGAGGTGGAGCTATCCTCACGGCTGGCGGAAGCGGGACGCAGGAGGCGGCAGTCCCCTTCCGCCGGGAGTTCGACCTTGGCGCTGGTCCCGACCTTGCCCGGCTTGACCATGACAATGCCGCTGTCAGTGCGGATGCGGAGCAGGCCGGTAGCCGGGTCCTCGCCCACCACCGGGTGGTGCAGCAGGGCGGAAGCGGGCATCTTGCCCATCGGCTTATGGTCCGGCCCGAATACCGTTACGGAATCGGAAAATACATCCGTCACCACATTATTCGTGGCCGCATGACCCGGCCGTGCAACACCGGAAACACCTACCATGACAATACCGGCAAACAATGCAGCGTAAAAATAGGACTTCATTTCATTTTTCCTGATGTAATCCAATGTAATTTCCGGGTCATTTCCCATGACCGAGATTCATGAATGTCTTTGTTTTTTCGTACCGGGAATAAACCTTCTGCCACAGAGACGAACTGAAGTTCGATATACTCTGCACCGGGCTGTTATCCTCGTTCACTTCCGGCACCGTGAACCAGAGCAGCGCAAGGCCGATCCAGTCCGTATTGGGCCAGTGAAAAAACAGTTCATTTACACAGAAGGCCACGGCGCTGATGCACAGGACCTGCCGCAGCTTCCTCAGATAGGTCCGTGTCTCGAACTCGATCGGCATAAGCACGATCAGGATGAATACACCCACATACAGACCCACAAGAACCGGAGAGAACATGTGGCGCGATGTCAGGTCAAAGACACAGCAGATGCTACAGAACACGGCCCCCGCCCAGACCTTGGCGTGACGGAGCATGCGGTGGCGTGTGATCATGGCCTGCTTTTGCTGTTCTTCCTGCAGCAGGACTTCCTTTTCAGTTTCCTTCGTGATTCGCGCCGGGGCGGCCGTGGTGGCTGCGGCCTTCCTGCCCATGGCCCTGAAGTGCTTTATGATCAGGGTAAGGCTGAGCGCCATCCATAATACCAGCTCCACCGCCTCCGCCTCATCAAGCGAGAGGTAGCGGCTTTTTATGAAAGCGGGCGCTTCATGGAAATAATGCTCGCCATAGGTCATGAGGTTATCAAACGCCATGGCATGCAACTGCACACCGGGCACCTGCCCGATGGCTGGCGCGATGACCACGTCATGCATGGCGGAAAGGTCGCCCCCGTAAAAGACCGCACGGCCCTGAAGCACGTCCGTATAGGCCCGGTTCGTACGCGGGGATATCCGGTTCAGCAGCGATGCATCCATGGTGACAGGGTAAAAACAGGCATTTTCCCTGGGCGGGGTCCACTTCCCCCTTAGCGCATGCAGCCCGGTCTTGGCTGCGCGGGACAGGCGGGACCCGCCGTCCGCCGTTGCGTCCTTACATCCGCCCGAACTGTCGAAAACCTGCTTCTGGGCGGGATCGACATACACGCCCCAACGCACGAAGGCCGGTTCCTCGAATGCTTCATTCACGTGGCACAGGCTGCTCCATTTACCGGCGCACAGCGCTGAATACATGGCGAATGCAGCCGTCGGGGCAGTTTCCTCACTGCCCGGCACTTCCACATGCAGGGGGTACATGCCCGGTTTTTCATCCGTCCAGCCGGAATAGACCTGATACGGCGTCAGCGGCGCGGGCAGCATGCTGGTCGGGTCACCGGGGATGCCGTGCACGAAAAAGATCGGCACGTTCATCTCGCGCGCCTGCGCCAGCACGCCATCAAACTCATGCAGGTTATCGTTCTGCCGCTCACCGTTGAAGTAGATGTCAACCAGGATCGCGGCCGGTTTGGCATCCAGTATCTGCTTGAGCATGTAAGCATGGTGATGATAGGAAATCGGCCATGTCTCCCCGAAGTAAAGCAGGGAATCATCCGATATTTCCACAACCGCAACATGTGACTGGGAACGCCCGGACGAACCGTAGCCATAAAACGGTTCCGTAATGGCGGAGAAGAACAGGCCCGATGCCGATTTGGTCGCGCTTTCCAGTCCTACGGGGTCGATATACTTGAAAACCACCCAGTACATGAAGAAGAGAAGCAGCAGCCCCACGCCCCGCAGGCCCAGCCAGGCGTACCAGGCATAACGCCGCTTGGACAGCCTACCCCGATGCCAGAGTTTGGGAACATCATCCTGGCCGGTTGCCTTCATAGTCGGGTATGCTTCTCACGCTTAAATTAGACCATCCATTTCGCAATTCTTTGTCATCGAAAAACAGGCAGGTCAACAGAAAAGAAACAATCCGTAACTACCATATATCCCGCCCGCAACCTGCCCGGCCGGTGGCTGTCTATTCAGGGCCACCGGGCAGCCAGCCGGCGCGCGGGCAGGTTTTCAGAACCAGCTCCGCACGCCAAAGCTGAACCTGAGCGAGCCGGTTTCCTCATGCTGGTCATGCACGATCCGCCGCGCCTGTGTCAGGTACCCGGAATAGGTCACGGCCACGTAGGGCGCGAATTTCCGCCATATTTCATAACGCAGGCGCAACCCCGTATCGACATCGGACAGCCCGGCGCCCACCTGCCGGGCAGGGTCGGATTTGGTATAGAGATTGAATTCCGCCTGTGGCTGCAGGATCAGCCGGTTGGTCAGCAGGAAATCGTATGACCCTTCAAGCCGGGACGCAAACCGCCCCCTGTCACTGACATAGGCCGTGGCCTGTACCTCGAACTGGTACAGCGCCAGCCCCTGCACGCCCAGCGCGCCCCATGTGCGGGTTGGCCCATCGTCAATATCCGCCCGGACCCCGCCCTGCACATTGAAATAGGGCGAGACCGCGCGGCTGTAGAGCAGTTCATGATCCCCGTCATGCAAACGGCCGCGTTCCAGCGTGCCTTCGGTCTTGAGCCAGACGCGGTTGTAATCCGTGCCGTACCATGCCTCGCCATCCCACCGGAAATCCGAACCACCGGGGTCGTAACGTCCCTCCAGCTGGTCAAGGATGCCGTGAAAATAGCTGGCCTGATCCATGACGGGCCGCATGCCGCCCAGATAGGCAACAGGCGTGGACGAAGGGGCATCGGCCGCATGGTAGGTGGTGCTGCCCGGCTGCGCATGCGCCGCCTGCCCCGTGCCTGCCAGCAGAAGCAGCGCCAGAAAGAATACCCGCCTCATGACACGATCACCGTGCGGAACATGCCCAGCTCCATATGGAGCATGAGATGGCAGTGATAGGCCCACATGCCCGGCACATCGGCCGTGACCAGATAGTTCATGCGCGACCCCGGCTGGGAGATGAGCGTATGCTTGTAGGGACGGTACGCGCCCTGCCCGTTTTCCAGTTCACTCCACAGGCCGTGCAGGTGGATGGGGTGCTCCATCATCGTGTCGTTGATGAGGGTGAAGCGCACGCGTTCGTTCCGGCGCAGGCGGATTGGTCCCGATTCAGAAAATTTCCGCCCGTTGAAGCCCCATATGTACCGCTCCATGTTGCCAGTCAGGTGCAGGATGATCTCCCGCGTGGGCGGGCGCTGGTCCACGCCGGGACGAAGCGCGCGAAGCTGGCGGTAATTCAGCACCCTGCGCCCATTATGCTCCAGCCCGTCGCCGGGGCTGCCAAGCCGGTCCACCGGCATTTTCGCGACATTCTGGTTTTCAACATTCAGGGGCGGCGGGCCGGGGTCATCCACCTCCATTGGCGGGGTATCCGCATGGGCCATGTGGCTCATGTCCATATCCCCCATGTCCATGCCCGCCATGTCATCATCGGGTTTCATGTCGGACATATCCATGCCCTTCATGCTTTCACCCGGCTTCATGTCACCCATGCCCATGTCGATCATGGTGCGGACGGGGCGCGGATCCATGGGCGGGACGGGCGCGACCATGCCCGCACGCGGGGCAAGCGTGCCGCGCGCGTGGCCCGTGCGGTCCTCGCTCTGGGCGAAAATGCTGTAGGCCCGGTCCTCCTTCGGCTGGATGATCACGTCATAGGTTTCAGCCACGCCAATGCGGAATTCATCCACCGGCACCGGCTCGATGTCGTTGCCATCGGCCTGCACCACCAGCATTTCAAGGCCGGGGATACGGACATCAAAAAACGTCATGGACGAGCCGTTGATGAACCGCAGGCGCACCCTTTCACCGGGGCGGAACAGGCCGGTCCAGTTCATGTCCGGCGCATGGCCATTAAGCAGGTAGGTGTAGATGATGCCCGTAACATCCGCGATGTCGGTCGCGGCCATACGCATGCGCGACCAGGCCAGGCGGTCCCTGAGTGCCGCCATGGCGCTCCCGGCGGCACGCGCCTCACGCGGGAAGGAAGCGGCCGTGCGCTGGCGGAAGACGTAATAGTCATCCTGCATCTTGAGGTTGCTCATGATGTCCATGGGAGACACATCGGTCCATTCGGACAGCAGGATGACATAATCCCGCTCACACGCATTGGGGTCCGGCCGTGGCGGGTCGATTACGATGCCGCCGTAGAGGCCCTGTGCCTCCTGCATGCCGGAATGGCTGTGATACCAGTAGGTTCCGCTCTGGCTGACAGGAAAGCGGTAGGTAAATGTCTCCCCGGGCGGGATGCCGGTAAAACTCAGGCCCGGCACGCCATCCATGTTCGCGGGCAGGCGGATGCCGTGCCAGTGGATGGAGGTATCTTCATCACGCAGGGCGTTGGTGACGTTGATGGTGACCGTATCCCCCTGCCGCCAGCGCAGGATGGGACCGGGAACACTTCCCTCCATACAGGCCGGATGCAGGACCTTGCGGTCAATTTCCACGCGGTTTCGGCTGACAGTCATGTTCCACACCGCGCTGGACGCGGGTGGCACCATGCCGGATATGGCCCGGCTGGCCCGCGCGGGGCGGGACAGTGCGGCCATCATGCCCCCGGCCCCAAGGCCCGTGACAAAACGGCGACGTGTCAGGCCGCCCCGGATACGAGACGGTATGAACATATGAAAAACCCGGAAAAATCAAGCTGGTACAGACGCCATCCGACAGCAGGACAGCGTGGCGCGACAGGGCGCTATGGCCCCTCAGCTATTCCGGGATTTGGGTGGGCGCAGGGGCGGCAGCCAGTCCCCCCCGACAGGACGCAACTGAGCGGGAAAGATGAAGGCATGCCGGTTCACGCCCGGCGGCTGGTCCACCATATGGACCGGCGCTGGAAATGACAGGTCGGACACGCATGCGTGGATATGGCAGCATGGTTCCTGATGACGGGCGTGATGATGCGTATGTTCCATCGGCATGGCATGTGGGGACGACGAGCAATGCCCCCCTGCCATGTCATCACACCCCGCCATGCTGGCATGGGCATGGGCCTCCTGTGCCGACACGGGGAGGGTACCGACCAGCAACCCGAACTGCATGAGCAGACAGGTGAACAGCACAATCAGTATCCGGCCATGTCTCCTGACCATTCAGGGCTCCCGTGCACAGATGAACCACATGCGGGCATGCCAGCCTTTATACCCGTTGGGGGTATGATTGAAAGCATTTTCTCCCGCAGCGGGCGGTCGGTTCAGACAACGTCGAACCCGGTATCCTCAACCGTGCTGACCAGCCGGGGCACATCGACGGTGGCCGGATCATACTGCACCGTCACCTTGCCCCCTTCCAGCACAACATCCACCGCGGATACGCCGGGCACGGCCTCCAGCGCTGCCTTGAGCTTGCCTGAACACCCACCGCAGGACATGCCTTCAACCGTAAGATGCGCCGTGTCTGACATGGTCCGTTTCCTTTCCTGCGCGCATCCCCTGCCCGGCCCGTGACATCCGGGCCGCCAGCATTCCACAGGGCAAAAATGCGCCGTACGCTCTATTTAGGTACAATCTAGTGCGATCTCACGCCGGGGGATATGCAAATTTCATGTGACCACCCATGGCGGAAGCGTTCAGCGCATCATCTTGCGGATGATGCCCAGCAGTTCCGTAATCTCGGCACTTCCGCCATCTTCCATGATCGCCCTGCGCACACACCCGGTGGCGTGGGTGGAAAGGATCTGGACCGCCACCCCGTCCAGCGCGGATTTCACGGCTGAAATCTGGGTCAGGATATCCACGCAGTAGCGGTCTTCCTCCACCATGTTCAGGACCCCGCCAACCTGCCCCTCGATCCTGCGGATACGGTTGATCAGGGCCTTCTTGTTCGGCTGCTCGACCTTTTTCGTTTCAGCCGCTGGTGGCGGGCAATGGTGACAACTGGCGGCTTCCTGCGCCGACTGTTTGTGTCGTGGCATCCGTTTCACCTTGATCCTGTATGGACCATGGTACCACCGGAACGTGATCGGGAGAAGGGTGCAGGGAAAAACTCCGCGCCGGTCCCCTGCCCCTGATATGTGACATTCCAGCCACAAATGCGCGTGACCGGCTTTTTGACACGGATTCTTATTGAGAAAGACTTGCAAAACGGGTTGACCGAAAAATGGTTGCCCCGTAAATGATAATTAATCTCAATGATACAAATTATTAATTACGTAGGCGCGTGATGCAAGCCATGAGCAGGTCCACCCTCTCCACCCCATTGTGTAAAGACCAGCATTTCAGTAACATGATCCGGTTATGCTGTGGGTCCGGCATGCTCTGCTTCGGGCTGCTGCTTCCGCATTCCGGTCATGCCCAGGCCCCGACCCAGATTGAGGAAGACCGGGCGCGACTGGGCAATTCCACCCCGTTGCTGAACGAAACCGACCCCGCCACATTGCGCGATTCAGAACGCGCACAGGCCGATGCGCAGGAAAAGGCGGCAGGCGATGGCGACAAACTCGACACCAGCGGCAACCTGCTGGGGGACATGGGCGGCGCGCGGCCATGGCTGTACAAGCACGGCATCAGCTTCGACATTCAGGAAGTCGATGAACTGTGGGGCAACGGCACCGGCGGCTCGGCATCGGGCAATGACGGGGCGGCCGGTTCGGGCACCGGGCCTGCCTATGACGGCGTGACCATGCCCACCCTGACCGTCGATACCGAAAAGCTGTTCGGCCTGAAGGGCGGGCTGTTCAATGTCAGTGCGCTGCAGACACGCGGGCGCTCGATCTCGCAGGACCACCTGGCCAACTTCAACCCCGTCAGCGGGTTCGAGGCCGACCGGTCCACCCGCCTGTTCGAGCTGTGGTACCAGCAGTCCTTCCTCGGGGACAAGCTGGACGTGAAGATCGGCCAGCAGGATCTTGATACCGAATTCCTGATCAGCGATTACGCATCGCTCTACCTCAACGCCAATTTCGGCTGGCCCATGGCGCCATCGGTCAACCTGT
>NZ_QUWV01000090.1 GCF_003403295.1 Komagataeibacter melaceti
AACTGCAAAAGAATGGCGCGGCTTCAGGCAGCATAAGCCCGCTCAGCCGCGGCGTTATCAGCCCCCAAATGCCCAATCCGACAGGCTGTTAGAACTTCGTCAGATGCCTCAAACCATTCCCCAGAAACCCGGAAACGCGACAAACGATTATGAATAGCCTTTTCTTCCGCTTCGCCCCCAACAAAGGCGCGCAGCAATACCAATTGGTTCGCGCTACCCGTCTGGAGCATCTGCATGCGGCGTCGAACATTGTTCGTGCTGCCAATTTTTACCGGTCCATCACTTCCAGACCGAATGAAGTACACAGGCATTACACGCGCCCTCCCTCGGCTACAGGGCGCGCAATATCGGACGGCCATTCCTTATCGGAAGGCCAGTGGTTGCTTATCCATGCGACCGCACGGTGATAGCTGCGTGTCTTAAGATCCCCACCAGACTTCACTCGTGGAAGGGTTCGGCTATTTTTGAAAATGATCCCCGAAACTGTCGCGACCGATACGCCACGCGCCTCGCAGTAGGCATCAGTCAGTTTCGCGAGCTTCTCTGTGAGTTCCATAACGGAACAATGCGGTCATTTGACCGCTTCGTCAACAAGAAAGTGCGGTCGTATTACCGCATGCAAATTTCTTCAAAAAACGGCAAAAAGACCACATGAGCGTAGAGGAGTTCTTCAGCGTCTATGACGCAGCCCTGAAAGCCGCCGGATCGCCATCGGAGTCATCCGTCATGCGCGCGGCAGGCGTCGGTATCGACGCATTGAGAAATCATCGCCGACGCCGAACTTCGCCTGATCTGCTCACAGTGGTAAAAATAGCTCACACCCTGAATGTGCCGCCATTTGAGTTCTTGAAGCCTCTGGGGCTGACTCCGAACATGCTCTTCGGTCCTTCTCCGGATCAGGAGGGAGGTGATGTCGCGCATGATGACTTTGAGCGCATCCTCCTCAAGATCTGGCGCGCTATGAGCCAGGAAGAGCGACTTGGCCTGATGGCGCTTCTCAAGGCCAGAATCGACATCAATGCAGCCTGACCCATCCCCAAGCACCCGTAGGTCTTTTGCCGCGTTCCCGTCCATTGTTTCCCTTTCGTTCTCATGGAACGATAGCAGAACCGACCGCGTGATTGATATACGTAATTTGGATATGGGTTATACGAATAAAATAATAAATAGGCGCAAGGATTAAATGCATGAGTATCGAAGACTTACCGCCTCTAACTAATAACCAAATCAGGATGGCGATAACAAAAGTTGCCATTAATTCCGCTCAGGCAATATTCACAATTAAAGGAATAATATCTGAAGCAGGAATAAATATAACAGATGAGCGCTTCGAAATTTTAAAAATGAACCACGAAAGGCTTATCGATGTTTGCCATGAATTACTCGGAATAGATAAAGATGAGTAAAGATCATGATTTAAGCAATATATTTCATCTTGTTTACGATAACGATAAATCAAAAACCAAAAAATCTGGCGGAGACGGAGTTGACGGAAGCGGAGGCCCTCCCCATGATCCAGATATGGATCGCCGTGTTGGAGCTTTAGAGACTAAAGTTGACGGCATCAAGGACACCTTGAGCGCCATACGGGAAACTCTTGCCGAGATTAAATCGTCTACAGCGACGAAAGATGACATTGCGGCGATTAGTGCCAATATATCTGAGATTAAAGGCGAATTGACCGCTAAAGCCACAGCCGCAAATGTCGCAGAGATTAAGGGTCGCGTCGATGCGCTGCCGACAACTGCTAAAATTGTCACTATAGGGTCCGGGTTAACCCTTTTTGGTGGGATCTTAGCCGCCCTCTATCATGCTGGCGTATCACACGGACTGTTCTAGAGTTACCCCGCTTCGGCGGGGTTTTTCATGCCTGCACCACAGCCACGCGCCCCACTTCCTCCAGCGTCTCGGTCCGTGGCGCACCATCCTCCCCCACATAGAACCGGAACACGCTGGCTCCCACATCATCGGTCAGCCCTGATTTGACCTGATAGAGCCGCATCAGTGCCTCCTGCTTGGATTTGCAGCTCACCAGGCCAGTCGGCCACGCATATTGAGCACCTTCCCTCCCCTCCATCTTATAGGCTTGGAACACGTAGGCTTCATTCTGGGGCGTATGCATGGCGAATCTCCTCCCCATGTTCTTATTGCGTTCTCATAGAGTCGGGAAAGCTGTTTTCCACGTTGCGGCCAGATGACCAAAAAAATCTTGTGTGCGGTCATTTGACCGTTGACGAGCGCGGTCATTTGGCCGCATGATGTTCCCATCACCAACACGGAGATGGGCAGTGACAGATACCCCGGTTGAGCGCCAAGCAGCTCCCGAAAATACCACACCGATCATGGATACATTTCTGGCCCGCTTCCTCGGCATGGCCCTGCTCGGCGCCATGCTTCTGGGAACGGTGTTCTACGCGTTTTCCACTGTCGCAATGCCCTGACACGCCCAGGCCACCGGGATTGCGGTCCCGGCAGTCTGGCCGAGTTGGCCGAGTATTTTTCAAGTAATGAGAGGAATTGATTATGTGCAGTAATCTTCCTGACGGTTGTTCGCAGACTGATATTGACCGCCAGTTCCGAAAGGAAAATTCGGCGCTTGCGGATAAGGCGCGGCGTGCCGAAAAGCTGGCCAAGATGCTCAAGGACTGCCTCTATGAGGCGAAATGGCTTTTCGGCAACGATGGTTGCGCGGAAACACTTGATTGGCTTCCGGATTGTATTTCTGAGGTTGAAGGCGAAGTAAAACGCCTTGATAGCGGCCTTATCGAACTCGAAGACAAATGGGAAGCATCGCGCTCTATGTTCTTGGAGGCTGCGGAATGACCTTCCCCCTGACATCCCACCAGTACGCCCGCGTCCGGATCAACCGGCGCACCATGATGAACCATTTGGGGAGGAAGGGGCTGTGAGCGAACCCATGTATCGCCACAAGAAACGTGGTGGCCTGTATGTCGTGCACGGTCGGGCAACGCTTCAGGTTGAGGGGCCGCACGATATGGCGGAATGTGTGATCTATTCCAGTACGACGGATGGCCGCGTTTGGGTGCGCCCGGCGGCGGATTTCTTCGACGGTCGTTTTGAGGAAGTCCAGCCATGACTTACCTCACTCCCCGCCAGCTTGAGGCTGCACGCCGGAACCTGCGCATGATGGACCCGTGCACCGACTGGCAGCGCATCACCGGCCGCGACGATCTGGAAATCCCCGCGTGGCCGTTCCCTGATTACAACGCCGTGTGGCTCCCGGGTGGCCAGCGGGTGCCATTTGGTGAGGGACGGATTTGATGTCCAGTCTCGCAACGGTAATGGACCGGATCTACGTCGAACAGGTCGCTCCGGTAATCAAGACTTTCAATGCCTCGCGTGTCGCTTCCAAAGCAACCGGCGCGAACGTGGACCAGATCGCGCTTGAGCAGATCGCCATGCTGGAGCTGTGGGGCAAGGAAGCCGCAGCGCAGGCAGCCACACTGCGCAAGGTGCTGGCAGGAGATATGGAGGGCACCGGCGTCCTCGCGTTTGAGAGCGAGCACTATACCGGCAGTCTGGCCACGTCGCCCCAGACCGCGACCGTGACGAACGAACAGGCCCTACGCGCCGCGCGCCCCGACCTGTTCGAGCCGCAGCCGGATAAGCTGAATCGCGCTGAACTCACCAAAGCACTCAAGCAGGGTGAAAGAATTGATGGAGCCACGTTGAGCAACGGCGGCGCAATGCGCCTCGTGATCCGTGGCAAGAAAGGAATTGCAGCATGAACGCTCTCACCGCGCAGGGCCATACGCCCGCCATTCAGATCTCCAGCTTTGACCAGCTTATGAAGTTCGCGGACATCGCGTCACGTAGCGGCATGGTTCCGGCTGCATACAACGGCAAGCCCCAGGCTGTTCTGATAGCTGTGCAGATGGGTTCCGAGCTTGGTCTTGCGCCGATGCAGTCCCTTCAGAATATCGCGGTCATTAACGGCAGGCCGAGCGTCTGGGGTGATGCCCTGCTTGGTCTCGTGAAGGCATCTGTCGTTTGCGATGACGTGGTTGAGACGATGGAAGGCGAAGGCGATGCCATGACCGCCATCTGCGTTGCCAAACGCAAAGGAAAATCCCCGGTCGAAGCGCGGTTCAGCGTTGAGAATGCCAAGAATGCGGGCCTGTGGAGCAAGCAGGGTCCGTGGAAGCAGTATCCCAAGCGTATGCTACAGATGCGTGCTCGTGGGTTTGCTCTGCGTGATGCGTTCCCCGATGTGCTGCGCGGCCTGATTACGGCAGAGGAAGCGGCCGATATTCCGCAGGATGACTTCCGCAATAGCGTGGCCAATCAGCGGCCTGTTGATGTGACACCGCAGACGCGCCGCGTCGAACAGGATCGCCCGTTCAACCATATTGCCTATTTCGAGAACAAGCTGGCTGACTGCCGCAATATCGCGTGTGTGGATGCCCTCTGGAAGAAATGGAAAGCGACGATCGAGAAAGCCGAAGCAGTTGGCCGCCCCATTGCGCCGGACATCATCGAGCGTGTGCAAGAAATGCTTGGCGATCGCATGGGCGAGGTCGAACAGACCGAACGCCAGAAGGCCGAAGAACTGGCAGCGGCTCCGATTGAGGAACCGGCGGCATGATTCTGTTTTTCGACACCGAGACTACAGGCCTGCCAAATTATCGTATCGCGTCAGGACATGAGGATCAGCCGCATTGCGTGCAGCTTGCGGCGATACTTACCGAGACGGATGGAACAGAGCGCGCCAGCATGAATGTAATCATCAAGCCGGATGGGTGGGACATACCAAAACAGGCTTCAGACGTGCATGGAATTACAGAAACAATAGCTGATATGTGTGGCATCCGTGAGGTTGTAGCCGCCGCTGCATTCTATGACCTGAGCCAGCGTGCCAACCTGTTGGTGGCACATAACATTAAGTTTGATCTGCAAATCATCGGGACAATGTATGCCCGCGCCGGTCGTAACTGGCGGCTTCCGTCTGGGCGCGCCTGCACGATGGAGAAATCATCTCCGATCGTGAACTTGCCGCCAACTGATCGCATGCGCGCGGCGGGCATAGATAAGCCTAAAGCGCCGAAGCTGGGCGAATGCTATCGCCACTTTTTCGGAGAGGAGCTTATTGGGGCGCATGATGCGTTGGTTGACGTTCGCGCATGCGCTCGCCTGTTCTTTCACATCCGCGATGGGGTGAAAGCGTGACAAGCGATGCCGCCGAACCCGCCCATCTGACGGCAGAAATACCATGGATGGAGCAGGTCAGGCTTCACATGAGGGCGCATAGAATAACCGCGCTCAACTCAGGCGACAAGTTCAGGCTGCATGTCTGTCAGGAAATCGAAATGTCCCCATGGGACGCATTTGTTCTGGTGGTTGGTGACAGTGTGCAGTTCTGAAGAACTGATCCACGACGAGCGCCAGGTTGATTTGGAAGAAGCGATAAAGATGAACGAAACACCGATGTATCTTGTGCCGGGGCGGCTGACGGAAGCACAGCGCGCGGAACTGGCGAGGGATAAAGATGCGATCGACGCATTCTCTGGCGTGATGTTTCAGAAGATGCAGAAAGCAATGACCAAAGGCCGTGGAGGATGGGAGAAATGCGCTCCCGCAGACCTATCACGTATGCTGCATGAGCATGTCGAAAAAGGCGACCCAGTAGATGTAGCCAACTTCTGCATGATGCTGCATGCGATGGGTTCCGGTATTTCCCCCATCCAGCCGTGCGCGGATGTGGAGACGGTCACAGGCCCTGATGACTGGTGCCCTCTCGTCCGTCGCGTTGACATGGCCGCGCAAATTGCGGTTCGGGATATGGAGATTGAATGTCTCCGCGCCGACATGGAAACGCAGGCATCCGAGGCGCTTATTCGCGGCCTGAAAGCTGAAATACGCGACCGCGATGCGGAGATTGCGCGGTTGCTGGCGAATCAGCCTCTCCATGACAGGGTTGTTCATGAAAATGGAGAATTGAAACGAGCAGTTGCCCTGATGCAAGCACAAGACGACAAGGCTCTCACTCAAGTAATTGAAGAGCGCGACGAGTGCGAGCAGGTAATATCTGACCTGTATCATGCCGCTATGGGCGAATACCCGGAGTGGTCCAATAATTTCGGATACCGTGATGCTGTGGAGGATGTCGTGGATTATGTCCACGCGCTCAGGAAGAAAGCCCTCAACGAAGGTGCGGCGGTATGAGCAATAAGCCGGATTTTGATGATTTCCATCATATAGTGGATATGGCTGGTCGCGACGAATACCAGAGCGTTTCTGTTGACCGCGCCAAGGCGGCGAAAGAACTTCTGGTTGATATGGTTCGCGAAGATGCCCGCGTTGAAAGCATGACGGTGGCCGACCTGATTTCTATGCTTCGGGATGTGGTGGAATGAGCGACTGGAACGGCCTGCCAGATCAGCCGGAGCGCGATGCATGACCATCACAGCCACTTCAATCCTCGCCAGCGTTGATGCGGCGGGGAAGCGGATCGACACGCTGCTGCTGAGGTATCCTCGGTTTATCCATGCCGAGGAACTGACGCACCGCATCATCGAGACCCAGCCCGAATGTCTGTTCTATGAGGCTATCGCCGATGGCATGATGTATTGCGAGGATCTATCGCGCAATGCCTCTAGCAGCCGGGCGATCCCTGTCTTGCGCATGATCGCGGATGTGGAGCGCGATCCTGTGGAACCCTTATTCTGGGGTGCCAACCAGCCTGGCATGCAGGCCAAGAAGGCATTGACCGGCATTGCGTTGCGGGTGGCTAAGTCTCATTGGACCATGGCTTTCCTCAGTGCGGTTGAGCATGCCCGTGCAATGGCTGAGATCGGTGCTCACAAGCAGATCGTCAACCGTATCCTTGAGCCGTTCGCCCACATCAACGTGGTGGTGACGGCTACGGAATGGGACAATTTCTTCGCCCTGCGCGACCATGAGGACGCCCAGCCGGAAATCCGTGCGCTGGCTCAGGCCATGAAGGAAGCTATGGAAAGCGCGCGCGTGCAATCCCTCGATATCGGCCAGTGGCATCTGCCTTTCGTGACGCCAGAGGAAATCCGCGAATACCAAGGGCTGATGGACCCGACCGGAAACCTACGGGCCGTATCTTCCGCCCGGTGCGCCCGCACGTCCTACCTGACGCATGATGGCCGGAAATCTACGCTTGCTGAGGATGTGGCGCTTGGGGAGCGCTTGACGCGCTCTCGGCCATTCCACGCCAGCCCATTCGAGCAGCAGGCCACACCCTATGTTCCCGGCTTCCACGACGAAACCGACCAACGCAATTTCCGGGGATGGGTCCAGAACCGCGCCCTGATGGAGAAATACCTGTGACCGAAACACACACTCCCTACCAGCGCGGCCGCCGGGCGGCTGAGCGTGGGGCGCCCCGAGTGGTTCCCGATGATATTCACAAGGCCCATACCGGAAAAGATGACTGGTATCGTGGATGGGACAGCACGAAAGGAACAGCCGCAACACGCGGCGCGCACTACCAGGCCGGGCAGTTTCAGGCGTGGGATGTGACCCGATACCTGTCCGGCGACATGGCTCAGGCGTGGCAGTATGTCTATCGCTGCGGGCGTAAGGGGTCTGAGCAGGATGCTGTCACGGATCTTCGGAAGGCAGTGGACTTCATTGAGGACTGGATAGCGCATCAGGACATTCCGCCCTCTGGAAACCGCATGCCGCATAGGCTGATTGAACACCTTGATATTGAGACTGCCCATATTCTTGCAGGCGTTTGCGCATGGAAGCGTCCTATTCTTCGCCAGATTTTCTGGGCCGACATCGTCGGTGATGAAGTGTCCGGTGAACAGGATGCACGCTGCCGAATGCATGAAGTGGTCATTCCATTGATCCATGACGAGATCACGCGGCGGGAGGCGGCATGACCTACACCCTACGCATAGCAGGCGACCTGACTGAAACCGTCGAGCTGGTCGCCCAGACCCAGGACCGCGTGTTTCTGCGGTGGCGTGGGGAAATTGTCGCGGCGCGGCCGCAGGCCCGGCGCGCTATGGTGGAGAGCGGGCGGGTTTTGGAGGTGGGGAATGGGTGAAACAATGAACCGGACAGCATCGCCTATATCCGCATCCATCCAAGACGCGGTAAAAATGAGCGGCATTGGTCGTACCACCCTTTACGGCCTGTTGAGCCAGGGGAAGATCAAGGCCCGGAAATGCGGTCGCCGAACGCTGATCATGGTTGATAGCCTGGAAAGCTACATCAACTCCCTGCCCTACCATCAGCCTGATGGGCGCCAGGTATCCGACTGACGCACCAGTCTCCCCACTCCTGCATCATGGGCCGCCTACGCTCCAGCAAATCGCTGCGGGCATAGGCGGCTTCAACCTTATTGTCCTTCTCGTGTGCCAGAGCCGCCTCCGCGATCTCGCGGGGATAGTTTGTCGCCTCAGCGGCCCAGTCCCTGAATGTCGATCGAAATCCATGCGGCACGATAGGTTCGCCGGTAAGGCCATCCTTCCAATGAGCAGCGTCGTCTGTGCCTATGCCATTCATCCGACGCAGCAGCATGGTCATGCCCATGGACGAAATCGGCCGGCCGTTCCTGCCCGGGAACACATAAGAAACCGGGCCGTCCTTGTCAGGCAGCATCATGCCCAGCACCGCCATGGCATGAGATGAGAGTGGTACGCGATGCATCCGCTTGGCCTTCATGCGTCCGGCCTGAATGGTCCACGTGCGCGAATGAAGATTAATCTCTCCCCATGTCGCCTCCCTCACCTCGCCTGATCTGGCTGCCGTGAGGATGGCGAAAAGGAGAGCCCATCGGGCCATTCCCTCACGCTCAGAGAGGGCCAGCAAGAAATCTGGCGCCTTTCTCCATGGCAATGATGGATAGTGCTCAACGGCGCGTATGCTGGATTGCGTTGGCAGGATCGTGGAGAGCCGCCCCTTCCAACGGGCCGGGTTTTCCTGCGCACACCACCCGCGCGCATAGGCCGAGTCCATCACGTTCTCGATGCGGCCTCGCAGCCGTGATGCGGTTTCTGGGATGCAGTGCCATATCGGGCGCAGGATGTCCAGAACGTGATCTAGGGTTACATCCTGAACCGGCGTATCTCCTATGACCGGGTAAGCAAATCGCTCTAGCGTGCTGCTCCATTGGGCGGCGTGCTTTTCATTTCTCCACCCGGGCCGCTTGTCTTCGATCAGTGCTTGGGCAGCATATCGGAAGGTTTTTGCCATCTCGGGTTCCGGGGATCGATAAACGCGCCGTGCTTCAATGGGGTCTACTCCTTCCCGAATAAGCGCCTTAGCCTCGAGGGCTTTGATGCGGGCGGCGGCCAGAGAGATATCCGGGAACGATCCCAGCCCCATATCCCTACTGCGCCCCTTGAGCATGAACCGCAGCACCCAGTTCTTCCTGTCGGCCGATCTCACATGCAGATACAGGCCATTGCCATCGGCATATCGCCCCGGGATGGTCATGGATTTTACGGCTATCGCTGTCAGCTTGCTCATGGTCTGGCCCCCAAATCAGCCCCAAAGTAGCATCCGGCTGCCAGTGAACAAATAGGGACTATGGCGAATAATTCAGGCGCAGATATGTGACGGGAAACAGCGGATTTTGAATGACTGCGGACGATCATGAACGCTAGTAAGGAGGACTTCCCCTCCGCCAATTTTCCTTCTCAGACAATGTGAAATAGCGTCAAAAAGCTTGGTTTTCAGCCAGTTTTGGCGCATTCTTCATCTCGAAAGTTCCTGTTTTGTCTCATCCTATCTCGTCAGAAAGCGGGTATGGAGCGGGTATGAAGAACAGGCATAGCGGGTATGGAGATTGCGATGCTGACCGACGCAAAAATCCGCTCGGCCAAGCCGGCAGACAGGGCCTGGCGACTGGCAGACACGGGCGGACTATTCGTGCATATCACCCCGGCGGGAAAGAAGATCTGGCGGTACCGCTACAAATTCGAAAAGCGGGAGAAACTGCTGACGCTCGGGCATTATCCTGGTGTCTCGCTGGCCGAAGCGCGGGCCGAGCGGGAAGAAGCCCGGCGTATTCTTCGCGAAGGTCGTGATCCTTCGATGGAGGCAAAGATCGTGCGCCTTGCCGCGCGTGTGAATACGGCAACGACCTTTGAAGCTGTCGCGCGCGAATGGTATGAACAGCGCAAGGTTCTGTGGGCCACGCGCCATGCATTTGATGTGATCCGCAGTCTGGAACGGGATATTTTTCCCAAACTCGGTCATGTTCCGATCAATGGGATTACCCCTCCCGTCGTCCTTGCAGTGCTGAGGCAGATCGAGGATCGTGGGGCAATCGAGACGGCCCACCGCATCCGTCAGCGCATGAGCGATGTGTTTGTGCATGCCATCGCATCTGGTTGTGGTTCCTCCGATCCTGCTGCGGTTGTAGCGCCTGCCCTTCGTCCCGTCATACGAGGTCGGCAGCCCGCCATTACGGATCTGGAAGGCTTACGCAGCCTCGTCCACAGGACAGAAGCCGAAGAGGCTCATCCCGTGACCCTTCTGGCCTTGCGGCTGCTCTATCTCACGGCTGTCAGGCCAGGCGAATTACGGTTCGCACAATGGGCTGACTTTGAGGGTCTCGATGGACCAAAGCCCCTGTGGAATATTCCGGCGGAACGGATGAAAATGAAGCGCGACCATCTGGTGCCGCTTTCCCGGCAGGCCGTTGCGACCCTTGAGGCGCTCCGGCCATTCAGCGGGCGATGGCCGCATCTGTTTCCCAATACGCGTCGCCCCAGACAGGTC
Source organism: Komagataeibacter melaceti (assembly GCF_003403295.1). Taxonomy (GTDB): domain Bacteria; phylum Pseudomonadota; class Alphaproteobacteria; order Acetobacterales; family Acetobacteraceae; genus Komagataeibacter; species Komagataeibacter melaceti. Next base: position 10,729 of record NZ_QUWV01000090.1, read on the forward strand.
ATGAGTGAAAATGCACTGGGTTATCTGCTTAACCGTGCGGGTTTCCATCACTGCCATGTACCGCATGGCTTCCGGGCATCGTTTTCCACCATCATGAACGAGCGTTTCAGAAGTGACCGGCAGGTGATCGATGTGATGCTGGCCCATTCGCTCAAGGATAAAGTGGAAGGCGCGTACAATCGGGCGATCTATCTGGAGCGGCGGCGTGAACTGGCGCAGGTCTGGGCTGACCTGGTCAGCGAAGGCCAGGTCAGCCTCGGGGAACTGATTGCGACAAAACGCCGGTCAGGTGCCTGATGTTCCAGCGGTGTTGATCCAGTCCTCGATAATGCCGGAATGCCAGCGAATTGTGCCGCTGGACAGTTTGCGTGGTCTGGGGAACGTCCCTTTACTGATATGCCGGTAAATGGTTGCCCGGCTCAGTCCGGTTCTTTCAGTAACCTCCCGTAGACGTAGAAGTCTGTTGTCGGGTCTGTATTCCGTTGCGTCCATGTTCAGATCCTCCATGTCTTGTCTGTTGGGATCAATCTGTTTCGTGTTCCTGATGTCTGCAGGACTTCCCGGTATGAATGGCGATGCCATGCTGCTTCCGGGGCATACCGGAGTGTTCCCGACTGCCTGTGAAGCAGTTACGGAACGGAACTGATTAAGACGGCACGAAGCTACGCGGCCGCAACCGATCTGGCCGGTGATAGGGGAACCGGATAGAAAGACTTGCAGGCGGCAGCCTGCTTGGACTGCAGGATCTCCATGGGAATCCTGTCCGGTTTCGGTCTGAAAAACGGTCGTGCCGGATGTCCTGCCCCGAGTTTTCGGGTTGCAGGCCGATTGCCTGACTGATGAGGCAGAAGTCGGATATCGCACATCGGCTTTAACGGATCAGACAGGGGCCTGGCTGATCCAGGCATTCGGATCGTCATGACGGTGAACTCCATGACGGGCGTAGGCGAGCCTCTCTCCCCTCTTCTCATCCCGTCACGAACTCCCGCGCAGCCCTCTGACTCTATGTCGCGACTGTACTGTATATGCGACATGAGAACTGATCATTTCCATTCAGAATGGATATAAGACATGGATCAGTTCACGGACCGATGCGGATGCCGGATACGTCTACCGTATCGGGAACCTGCTGGACCGCAGGCTGGGTTGGCGGGGTGGTCGTCTGGTGGGCGGAACTTTGTGCGCGCATGGGGAAATCAGGCGGCATGCAGTCTTTTGGCAGGCTGTTCCTGGCGGTCTGTTCTTCCGTGAAGGGACTGCTCTGCTCCATGCCGGGCCCCATACCCGTCGGCATCGGGCCGGGCATACCGCCTGCGCCTGTCATGCCGCCCATGGGAAAACCACCCATCATGCCGTGCCCGCTGCCGACGCCAAAGCCCGTGGTTATGCTGCCATGCACGCTACTATTGTGCGACGATGGCGCGCGCCAGCATTTATCGGTATGGTCGGGCAGTTGGTGACAGCCTGATATAGCCATCACGAGGACAGGTACGAAGAACGTGAAGACACGTCCTGTATTATGGTTGGACATGGAGAGTAGCGGCATCTCACCTGTTGGAACCCCAACCTTAATCCGCTAACCGGCTGTGTTCCCGTCACGAAATGTAAACCCGCAGCTTACCAGTCTTCGACGCTTCCCCTGTCTTTCTCATTGGGTGCAAACGGATCAGGCGGGTCATCCGTGGGCGGATCAAGCGGTTCGTCATCACTGCCCCAGTCCGGTATATCCGGTCGGGGATCATCCAGCGGACCGTCATCCGGGTCAGGCCCGGGATCCGGAATGGGTGTGGGTGGTGGCACCGTGGTCGGCGGTTCAGACGGCACGGGAATATCCGGATTATTTCTGACCTGCATCCTGAACATGACGTTCCTCCTCTGACAGGTCCACGTGCAACGGAAAGGGCCGGTGACAGGTTGCATGCGCGTTCCTGCCTGTCAGCGTGCTTTTCTGCCGGGTGTGTTCACAATGACCGGGCAGCATGGCGCGTCTCCGGTGTTTTCAACAAAAAAGGCCCGGCAATACGCCGGGCCTTCCGCTTGAGGGACGGGATCAGTTGGAACTGCTGCTGTTCTGGTTCCAACCGCCATTGCGGTCGCCGCCACGACCACCGCCGTGTTCACCCCAGTTGCCATTCTGGCTGCCGCCACCACGGTTGCCGCGCTCGCCGGGGCCATTGTTCTGGTCGCCGCGGTTTTCACCACCGCGATCATCACGCTGGCCACCGGGACCGTCGTTCTGGTCACCACCATTCTGGCGGTCGCCGCCCTGGCCCCCATGGTTGCCGTGGCCGCCATGCCTGCCACCGTGATGGCCGTGACCGCCATGGCCACGATGTTCGCCCTGCCCGCTGCCCTGGTTCTGGTCAGGGGACTGGGCCTGGGCTGCCAGCGGAAGGGAGATGCCAAGGGCAAGGGCAAACAGAATTGAACGCTTCATGATATATCCTTCAATCCGACCTCGGGTCCGTCGCGCCATGGGGACTGGAATGTGAGGTCGTATGATGTAATGGGCAGTATCGGGAATATCCGGGCCGGAACTGATGTTCCTACATGGGCCAGGACTATTGCGGTGAATGTTCCAGATAGCCGGATGGATATTCTGGAACGTGAGCAACATTTGTCCGGTTACTCACAAACCACGCCATGACATTCCATAAACAACAGATCCATACATGGCGGGATTATGGGGCATCCCTGCCCGGGCGACCTGTTGGCCAACCGGGGCAGGAAATCTCGCTTTCAGACCTGTCCGATCGCCCGGGCGGCGTCATCCAGCAGGGCTGCGATCTTTTCTTCGGCTTCCGTATCAAGGCCGCCGTTGCGCAGCCTCAGGCGCAGTGCCGTGCGCAGGTTTTCCATGCCGCGCATGACCGGCATCGGGACATCCTTGCGCCCACCCCTGCCCTCTGCCGCGCCGGTCGCGGCGCGGGCCAGTATTTCCTCAAGGGCCGCACGGCTGGCGGCAAGGAAGGCCTCGCCTTCCGGCGTGATGTGGTAGTTCTTGCGACCGTCGGCTTCGACAATCCGGGCATAGCCCGCTTCATCCAGCCAGGTCAGCGTGGGGTAGATCACGCCGGGGCTGGGGGCGTAGCTGCCACCGAACTTTTCCTCGATCATGCGGATCAGTTCGTAGCCGTAGGTTGGTTTTTGAGCGATCAGCGAGAGGACCAGAAGCCGCATCTCGCCATAATCGAACAGCCGGTGACGCCCGCCACGGCGACCACCGCCGTGGTGTCCACCGCGACCGTGATGGCGGCGGGGTTCCCCACCGCTGGCCATGCCTTCGGCGGAGAAAGTCTGGCGGTTACGACCGCCTGCGTGTCTGTTTCTGTGTTTCATGCTTACCGATATACGTTCCGATATATCTTACGTCAAGATATATCGGAATATATTTTTATCATTCCCGATAAACCCGCCCTTTCAGCCGCCGCAGGCAGTCCATCCGTCAGTCCCCTGCCCTGATCGCATGACCGGAAAATCTCATGATGTTTCTGCTTTCCTGAAAAAAGAGGCGCATCGCCCCACCAACAAATACAGGGCCGGCGTGGTGAACATGGTCTGGGCCTGACTGACGAGAAGGCCACCGATCAGCGCGATCCCGAGCGGTTGGCGTAGTTCCATCCCGTAGCCGCCCATCAGCACCAGCGGAAGTGCCCCAAGGGCCGCCGCAAAGGTGGTCATGACAATCGGCCGCAGCCGCAGCAGGCAGGCCTCACGAATGGCGTCCCGCGGCGTCAGGCCGCGTTCGCGTTCGGCGTGGATGGCGAAATCCACCAGCAGGATCGCGTTCTTGAGCGAGATGCCGGTCAGCAGCAGCATGGCGATCACCGCCATGCCCGAGAACGGTAGCCCGAACAGATTGAGCGCCAGGATGGCTCCGATCCCGGCCGAGGGAATGGTGGAGAGAATGGTCAGCGGGTGCCACACGCTTTCATAGAGCATGCCCAGCGTGATCCAGACAGCCAGGATGGCCGCGACGATCAGGATCTCGCTGTCATGGGTGCTTTTTCCAACATCCCCTTCATCGCTCTGCAATTCCCCGGTGATGGTCTCCGGCAGATGCAGGCTGCGCCATTCCTGATCGATAACGGATTGTGCCTGTGACAGGCTGACACCCGGCGCCAGTTCCAGCGCTAGCGCGGCGGAACTGGCGTAGCCGATATGGGTCACGGCCACCGGGTCGAGACTGGGGGTAATTCGCGCCACCACCGACAGCGGCACCAGCGTCTCCGCTCCCGTCGCCACGGCCGAGCCGGTGGACGCATTCGCCCCGCCCGCCAGTGAATTGGCGATCTGGTTTCGAAACGCCGTCGCACCGGTCGATGCCGTGGTGCTGGCCGTGGCCGACGTGACCACCCGGATGGTGTTGGACGCCGAACTGCCCGACGCTGATCCCCCGGACGGACTGACCCAGAACTGTTTCAGGATCTCGGGATCGCGCTGGAAGCGGTTTTCCACGGTCAGCACCACGTTGTATTGGCCGTGTATGGTGTAGACGACTGAGGCGGTGGTCTGGCCCAGCGCATCGGACAGGGTGTTACCGATGACCTGCGGCGTCACGCCAACGCGGGCGGCGGCATCGCGGTCGATCGCCAGCGTAATGCTCTGTCCGGGCGGATCGACGTCCAGGTCCACGTCCGTGAACTCCGGGTGATGCCGCAGGGCTTTTGCCAGCCTGCGTGTTGCCGGTCCCAGAAGCCGGTCATCCTCGCTGCGCAGGATGTAGCTGACCCCGCTGCTGTTCGAGCCGACCCGCATCATGATGTTGCCGGGCGCCTGGGCATGATATTCGGCGTGGATATCTTTCCCCATCCGGGCCACGACGCGGGCCGCGACTTCCGCTCCTGAAGCGCGCCCGGTGGAAAGGTCGCGCAGTGTGGCGAACACCATACCGTGGCTGGAACCTTCGCCGGTATCCAGATAGGCGATCACATGCGTCACGGCGGGATCCTCCAGCAACACCCTGCTGAACCGCTCCAGCCGCGCCTTGGTCTGGGCCAGCGAACTGCCGCTGCCCCGCGATCCACCCGAGACGATGCCCATATCCTGACGCGGGAACACGACCTTTGGCATGCGGGTGAACAGAAAGACGCCCACCAGCAGGGTCAATGGCAAAAGCAGCGCGGTCTTGCCGGGGTGGGTCAGGCAGATTTCCAAAATACGGCGATACAGACTGCCACTGTGTTTTTCATGATCCAGAAAATCTGCGGCATCGACGCCGTGGGAATGATCTTCCGCTACGGTCGGTTGTTCTTCGTTGATGCGGGCGTCTCTTCCCTCGGCAAACCGCATACACAACGCCGTCAGACACGGCGTGACCACGCAGGACAGAACCAGCGAGACGGTCACGGCAATGCCGACGGTGCCCGCAAACTCCCGGAACAGCCGTCCCGTCAGCCCCGAGGCCAGTCCAATCGGCAGAAATACCGCCAGCACCGACACGGTGATGGAGAGCAGCGTGAACGCCACCTCGCTCGCCCCGGCAATGGCGGCCTCGTCGATGAAAAGACCCCGCTCGCGCATGCGGATGATGTTCTCGATCACCACAATGGCGTCATCCACCACCAGGCCCGTGACCACCGTCAGCGCCATGAGCGAGAGGTTGTCCAGCCCGAACCCCGCCAGATGCATCGGCCCGAGGCTGGCGATCAGGCAGCATGGCACAATGATCGCGGCTGCGATGGATGCCGTCCATGACCGCAGGAACACCCACACCACGGTCAGTGCCAGAATGCAGGCGGCCAGCAGTGTCACCAGCGTGTGATGCAGCGAGGAGCGGATCACGGCCGAGCCATCCCGCGCGACCGCAATATCCGCACCGGTCGGCATCAGTATGCGCAGTTGCGGCAGGCGGGCCTTCACCGCATCGACAATGCCGACCAGATTGGCCCCCGGCTGGGCACGCACCATCAGGGTTAGGGCTGGTCTGCCATCAAAGAACGCGGCGGCATTCACGTCCTGCATGCTGTCGGTCACGGTGGCCACATCCCGCAGCCGGACCGGACGCCCGCTCTTGTAGGCAATCACCAGATCCCGATACGCATCGGCGTGTTCGGCCTGATCATTGACGGCCAACTGGTAACGCCGGTCGCCCATGTCGATCACGCCCTTGGGCGTATGCGCATTGGCCGAGGCCAGGGCCGCACGCAGGTCTTCAAACCCGATCCCGTATTTGAAGAACAGCAGCGGGTTCATCTCCACCCGCACGGCGGGGGCTGAACTGCCCATAAGGGTAACGTCCCCCACACCCCGCACCTGCAGCAGCATGGGGCGCAGCGTCGTGTTCACCAGATCATACAGCTTCGCCATGGACTGCATGCCCGGTGTCACCGCCAGAATGAGCACCGGTGTCGCGTTGGGGTTGGCGCGGTGGTATTGCGGGTCCGATCCCGGCGTGGTCGGCAGGTCGCGCCGGGCAGCCCTGATCGCCGCTTCCACGTCACGGGCCGCGCCATTGAGATCGCGCCCCAGTTCAAAGCCCAGCGAGATGGAGGTCTGCCCCCGTGTGGAGGAAGACATCATCTGTGTAACGCCCGCGATATTGCCCAGATGCCGCTCCAGTGGGGCGGCCACCGTGCGGGCCATGACCTCGGGCGAGCCACCGGCATTCGACGCCGAGATCGAGATCACCGGCAGGTCAACATCGGGCAGGTCCGAGACCGGCAGGAGAGGCAGCGCCATCAGGCCCGACAGCACGGCGGAGAGCAGCAGAAGGAGCGTCGCTACCGGGCGACGGACGAACCAGGCAATGAATTTCAAGGAAGATGTCCCGTCCCTGCGGGAGGGCTCTGTCTATAAAGACGATCGGCCACTGCGTTTTTTCAGCGACCGGATGAAAAAATGCTTCAGCGCTCAGCGGATGTCCGCATCACCCGCGGCTGGTACCGGCGTCACGGTAATGGCGGCGGCCTGCACGGCCAGCCCGTGTTCAGCCGCGGCCCGACGCAACAGGGCCGCCACTTCCGGCATCCGGCACGGAATCTTTCGGCCCGTTCCCGCCTCGACAAAGGTGACGGCCAGCCTGCCTTTGCGTTCGGGCGCAATGCTGTAATGCCACAGCCGGTCGGGCGAGACGTCGCGGCGCAGGATGTCGCGGGCGACCAGCAGGTTCAGGTTGCGCTGGATCGAGCCCTGGCTGGGTGGATGGCCGTCGGTCATGGTGCGCAGGGTCTTCCAGATCTCGATGGCCGTGGCCCCCGCGCCTGCCTCAAGGATGCCATGCAGCAGCACCCGGCGCAGGTCGGTCATCTTCACGCCCGCCTCCCGGCAGCGGTCCTCAAGCTTGCGCACCGCATTGCGACTGGCGCCCATGCCGGGACGGATCTGGTTCAGGGCGGGCGGAGAACGACGGTGTTCGGAAAAGGCGAGCATGGTGATGATCCTGTCACGATCAGAATAAGGGAATGGCCAGAAACCTCAGTTCCTGTCGGGGTGGATGTAGAATTCGACGGGTACGGTCAGGGTGATCGGATCCCCCGCGACACTGTCCGGCGGGATGGGGAGCGGCTGGGCGCGTTTGGGAAGCGCTATGGCTTCCTGATCCAGCAGCGTATGACCGGAACTGCTGGCCAGCGTCACCGAGAGCACGTGCCCCTTGCGGTCCATGGAGAAGGTTACGGTCGGAACACCTTCCTGATGGTCGGCCATGGCATCGGACGGGTAGCGCTTGAACTTTTCCAGTTGCGCCAGCAATGCGCCCTGCCAGGTCACCGGGTCATGCGATGCCTTGGAAGATGAGGCGCCTGGAGCGGGAGCCGCCTGCGTGGGCGCCGGTGGCGCTTCCGAGGACGGCGGCGCGGTCGTAGCCTCGGCGGGCGGCGTTTTGTCCGGGATGGGCTTTTTGAGCATCGGCACCGGCTTGCTCTTCTTGACGATCTTGCGCGGCTTCTCGGGCTTGGGCACCGGGACTGGCGGATTGGGCGCGGGCGACGGCGGAGCCGTGATCTTCGGCGGCTCGACCGGCACCGGATCGGGGATGGACTGGGTCTGCTGTGGTCCCGGCGGCAGGTCTGTGGGCGGGGTGGGTGTTGAGACCGGTTCCGGCGCCATGTCGATGGCAATGGCGGCAGGCGGTGGTTCGGGCACGGCCATCACGGGCGGCGGCAGACGCATGATCCACCAGACCGCCCCGCCATTGACCGCGAGCACGGCGAGGAAGGACAGGCCCCAGCGGAGCGCATCGTGACGTCGGGCCAGACGGGCCTGCCCCCTCTGCCAGTCGGAGAAGGACGATGGCACGGAAATATCCGCCCCCTGCGCCATATCCGTCGAACTGCTCACGGCGTGCCTGCCGCAACGGGAGCCGTAGCAGGAGCACTACCCGAGGTTGTGGAGGCGGTCGGCACCATTGTTGTGCCAGCTTCGCTGCCTTCCTCCTGTCCCTGCAGGTTGACCAACGCAACCTTGAGGTAGCCAGCGGAGCGCAGTTTATCCATCACGCCCATCAGTGTGCCGTAGTCCACCGTCTTGTCGGCGCGCAGAAAGATGCGTTCGTCCCTGTTGCCCTGCGTCGCGGTCTCCAGAGCCCCCGCCAGACCGTCCATCGTGATGTCATCCTCTCCCAGCGCCAGACCATGATCGGCCTTCACTGTCAGGAACACCGGGTCGTCCGGGCGCGGCGTCGGCTTTTCGCTCGAGGACGGCAGATCCACCGGCACGTTCACCGTGGTCAGCGGGGCGGTGACCATGAAAATCACCAGCAGGACCAGCATCACGTCGATGAACGGCGTAACGTTGATCTCGCTGGCTTCGTGCGGGCTTTCATCGGTATGGCGCATGCGGATCATGACGGCTCACTCCCCGGCCGCCGTGCGGACATCCCGCGCCTGCGGGCCAATGCGCACGATATTGCCCTGCGCCATGAGCATCTGCGTACGGCCCAGATCGCGTGAGACCAGACGCATGACCAGCGCAGTGAGGTCGGCAACCTGCGCGCGGCAGGACGCTGTCTGACGGGCGAGATGGTTGTAGATCACCACCGCCGGGATCGCCGCAACCAGACCGAGCGCTGTCGCCAGCAGGGCCTCGGCAATACCGGGGGCGACCACGGCGAGGCTGGTCGCCTTGCTGGCGGCGATGCCGGTGAAGGAGGTCATGATGCCCCAGACCGTGCCGAACAGGCCGATAAAGGGAGACGTGGCCCCGATGGTGGCCAGCACACCGGTGCCGCGCAGGAGCCTGCGTCCTTCAGCGGCCTCAAGACGTTCGAGGTGCAGGACGATGCGTTCCTTCAGCCCCTCGCTGTCGTCAGGAATGTCGGCAGAGCGTTTGCGCTCGGTCTCGGCGGCCATGACCAGCGTGTGGGCGATGGACGAATTCCCCCGTGTCCATTCCTCGCCAAGGTCCAGCGTATTGGCCTCTTCCAGCGCTTTTTCGGCCTTCTGGAGTTTAAGGCGCACGCGCAGCAGTTCGATCGACTTGGCGATGAAGATGGTCCAGGTCAGCAGCGAGGCCACAGCCAGCAGGATCATCACGCAGCGGACGACAGGACCGGCGTTGAGGAACATATCCCACGGGGAAAACGAGATCGGGGTCATGACTGACCTCCTTTGACAGACGATGTGCGGCACCATGCTTTGAACAGACAGGCGACCGTCACGATGAGGGGAATAGACAGGGCGGCCCATGACAGGGCCAGCCAGACGCCATGCTGGCCCAGCAGGGCGGACAGCAGGCCGAAGATGGTGAGCAGGCCCAGCGCGATCGGCCACGGCCAGACAGCGACGGGATGGCGGGTGGTGGGCACCTGCGGTGAGAGCGGATCGGGTGACATGGCGTTCACCGGCAGACCTCCGGGCTCAAACCGCTCCACCTCACGAAATTGCAGGGGGACGTCACGAATCTTGCAGCGGCGCCTCTCGCATCTTGCACACCCAGATCACGTTTCTTGCACACACCCAGGTCACGAATCTGGCATGGGTAAATCACGAATCTTGCAGGGGGAAACATCACGGATCTGGCATCAGTCTGGGGCGCAACCCATTGAGCCCACGCAGGTTTCCGACTTCGGTTTCTGGTGGTTCCGTTGGCGGGGTGGATGAAAAAGGCGGGGATCATCTTGCTCCCTCCCCTGCAGCGTGAGGCAACGGGACAAGCTCAGACGTATCATCCAGTTCATATCCCAGCGCCTGCAGACGGGCGTCGGTGGCGATCTTCCGTTTGGCCGCCCACAGCACCAGACCGCTGACCAGCACCCCGATCACCACCACATCGAGCAGCGCCCAGAGGATTTTCAGCGGCATACCGCCGTAATCGCCGAAATGCAGGGGGCGGGAAATTTCCAGAAAACGCAGATACCACGGCATGGGATAGGCCCCGGTCAACTCGCCCGTACGGGCATCGACCAGCACTGGGGTGAACAGTCGCGCCCGCAGCGGGGTCGCGCCCCGGGTCCAGAGCACGTAATGCACCGGGCTGCCGAAGGAGGCACCGGGGAAGGACAGGCCGGTCACCTCATTGCCAGGTGCCGCTTTTGCCGCCGTATCGAACGCGGCCTGCACCGAGGACAGATGGTCCTGCGACGGCACTGGCAGACTGGCGTAGGGGCGCAAAATCTGCCGCACATCGGTCACACGCCATAGACCGAACAGCGGGGTCTGGAGTTCGTTGACGAGCCCGGTGAAGCCCACCACCGTCGCCCAGACCAGTGTTGCGGCCCCCAGCAGGTTGTGCAGGTCCAGCCATGTCAGGCGCGAGGCCCGATCCGTTCGGACCGAACCGAACGGCAGCCGCTTCATGAAACGGCCATACAGCACCGTACCGGAAATGAGAGAGGCGACGAACACGCCGCCCATAAGGCCAAGAAACAGCCGACCGGGCAGATAGGCGAACAGGCTGGTATGGAGCCGATTGCAGATGCCCATGATGATGCCGGTCCAGGTGCGCGGCTCCTTGGGCGCATCGGCCGGGCGCGACTGCTCCAGCACCTTGGCCGTGCGGGCGTCGAACTTGATCCAGTGTCCGGAATGCCGGTCGGGATAGTTCTCGTCGTCCTTCAGGGCCTGCCAACTCGGCGCCATGGAGACCAGCACCGCCGGTTCATCATCATCCGGATTGACGCTGGTGATGATCTGGCCGGGATAGAGTGCACGCGCCTTATCCACGATGACATCCAAGCTGGCGTTCGGCGTGCCTGCTGGCAGAACCTCGTAAGGCGGGTCATCGTCGCCCACAAATGTGTCCCATATCTGCTCGGAAAACAGCAGCGGCAGGCCAGTCACGCACACGATCAGCAGGAACAGCGTGCAGACCAGGCTCGTCCATTTATGGACCACGAACCAGCGGCGAAGCGTGCGGGTGGTCATGAAAGCCGCGCACTCACAAATGCGTGTAAGAGTGAGTCGCAAACGATAAAATGACAAATGACCACGTCCACTCCTTCCGTGGGAAACCAATTCCCGTTGCGGCTCCGATAGTATCGTGAGCGGCCGAACGGTTAAGCGAACGCCGCCTTACTATGTGTAAGACGAGCGAACTGGATGTTTTCAGTAACAGAAATCAAAAAAAGATCGTGAGATGGTAATCCGTCGAAGCTCTCATTTGCGTAAGGGCACCGTGCAGCCTCGCGCATCGTGTCATGGTCTCATCATAAACTCGGCAGGATCGCCTCACGTTTTTTGCGTCGCCACCCACCACGCTTCTCGCATCCCGGCTTCGTGAATGCTGCACACCCCTACTCCACGAATTTGGCACGGAACATTACACGGATATCGCAGGAGGCTCCTCACGCAGATTGCATGGCGTGACCTCACGAATCTGGCACGTGTGCGGCTTCTAATGCTTTGAATGCATAGAGAATCAGGAGCTCCGTTTCGGCGTTGCCCGTCGTTGCAAGGTGGAAGCGAGATTGGGGCTGTCACAACACATTCAGGAAGCCGCAATCACCTGCATACTGCGTTCAGATGAAAGTGCTCTGCTACTGGTCTTCTTCGTTTGATAGATAGGAACAGCGCATGCTTCTTGCTGGCGTGCCCCTCCGGAACTTGTAGCAGCGCCGCCCCACGACTTTGGCATTAGAACGCGGGGCAATACTTTGAATTTAAATAAGGAAAGTCGGTGCAGTTTCGGACGGTAAAATTTCACCAACTATACGAAAGATTTCCATATATGCGCTGGCCCTGTCCGTAGTAGCAAGCTCCCCCACCACTACTAGAACTACAAGATGTAACGTATCTCTTGTTCGCGAGGTTTGAGATCGCCAGCTGTGCTTTCAATCCCTTGAGAGTAGGAGTTAATGCAGAAAAATCGTAATGGGCGCCGACATCAAATATAGTATACGCAGGCGCTTTAAACGAGTTTGCATTATCGGCATAGGTCATTCCAATATATCGAACGCCGAAATTCACACCAAAACCGTGCAGAATTCTTGCAGATGGAGTATAGTCAATAAACATATTAACCATATTTCTAGGTAGACCGGCTATATATTTTCCCTTCTCTGAGACTTCGCCAATGACGTTCCCGTACATATCCCTCTGATTTTCAACTGTATCGCTCTTTGCTACTCGTGTGTCATTAAAGCTATATGACGCTGTTAAATGAAGATCCTTGGTAATGTTCGCATGCGCGGATAACTCAACCCCTTTAGATACAACAGTCCCGGCATCAACCTGATAACCTGGGTTGGTCGTGTCGGTGATGGCGTAGTGACTTTCTTTAATATGATACGCAGCGGCAGTCAGAAAAATATCGGAATGTGGGATTAAGTATTTTAGTCCCGCCTCGAACTGATCGCCTTGGTTGGGCTTGAACAACTTTCCTGCCGCGTCGAAATATCCAACCTGAGGCATGAAAGAGGTTGCATAGCTGAAATAAGGCGTCAGCCCAAAATCAAAATTATAAGTAAAGCCTGCACGCCATGTAAATGCGGAGGCAGGTTCCTTATGTTCAGTACTTATATGTCGTGCCACATTTGTCGCACCAATATGGCGCTGGGCATAAACAGTTCCATCATAACCATACCAGTCCTGTCGTCCTCCTAAGGTCACAGTAAGCTTATGAAACTTCATCTGATCCTGAAAATATACACCTTTCTGATTTAACGTCTGGAACAAATCCTGATTCGTAACCATGTCGGATCCCGAGAAGCTATAATTAGGAGACCATACGTATTGAGGCTGCCATATATTTATTGAGGATGCGCTAAGATCATAATAAATATTCTGTTCTACTTTAACCTGGCGAAAATCCATACCAGCCACAATGGTGTGATTAACGGGTCCAGTAGAGAAATGACTAATTATCTTGCTATCTAGACCAATCGTTTTTTTAGGCTGAGAAGCTTTATTCCCTGTTCTCTCATATGTAGAACCATCACTATCTAGATTAGCTCCACTCAGGGAATTATATTTCGCAGTCGAACTTTCGTACATAAATGTCTGCTGGAATTCAAAATGCTTGTTAAATTTGTGGGAGAATTGATATTCAAACCGCGCTTCCGATGTATTGAACTCATTAGCACTCGGCTCTCCTAGAAAACGGCTTCGAGGTAGGTATCCTCCCTTACCGCGCACTAGCGTGCCTATCAGTGGATAACCTGTGCCATAAAAGCCGTTATCAGGTGTGTATACATAACTCCCTACAAGGGTAACACTCGTTTTGTTATCGATATCCCATTTGATGGATGGCAGAATTCCCACTCTCTTATAATTCACATAATCCGTTTGCGTTCCTTGCGTCACACCGATTCCTGCAATCCGGTATTTGAGATTACCAGACTTTGTGATTTTATCACTTACATCAAATGTCGCTTCATAACGACCCCAGTTCCCAAAACCGACTGAAACATTTCGGATAGGCGTGTCAGTTGGCTGTTTTAAACGTGTTGCGATGATACCTCCGGGTCCTGTCTGCCCGTACATAACTGATGCAGGACCATTCAGAGCTTCTACCCGTTCGACAAAAGCAGTTTCGCCCGCGGACATAGAATTGGATTGAATACCATCAACATACTGCGTGGACTGAAAACCGCGCTGCATAAATCCTCCACCAGACGTACCAGCGTTTCCGTTGTTTCCGGTACCCGTTTTCTCAGAATACACACCGGGCATGTACCGAAGTGCCTCTTGGATATTTTGTGCTTGTTGGTCCTGAATCTCCTGTTTGGTAATTACGTAAACAGAACTGGGAATTTCCCATAAGGGCGTATCAGTCTTCGTACCCGCATCAGTATAGGTTGCGACATAACCGTTCCCGGGCCCGATAGCTGCTGCATGTGCGTTAAAGCTACCTCCGACCCGCACCGGACCAAGCGTGATATTGGCGGACGCCTTAACAAGGGAAATATGGTTTCCTGTAGATCGCGCAAATGTATAGCCGGTTCCAGCAAGAATACGGGAAAGCGCCTGATCCTCTGTCATCGTACCCGAAACAGCGTTTCCCTTCAGTCCCTTCACTTGGCTGGTCTCGAAGAATATCTGAAGATGCGCCTGCTGACTGAAGGCCAAAAGCGAATGGTTCAGATCCCCTGCCGGTATGTTCACGGACAATGTGCGCGCGGGGACAGTCGCGGCGACTTCCTGTGCCAGACCAGTTTCCGGAGATAAGCCAACGACACCCCAGGCCAGGGCACTTCCTGACATGAACAGGCGCAACAGCGCGCTGCGTCCGCGCTCCATATCGTTCCGCGCTTTACCAAACGCCCTCATTTTCTTACCTCATCACCGACAGCATCCTCAGAAAACGAGAATGCATTGCATTTGCGTTAATGAGTAAGACGGCTGGGATACCCGGACTCAGTAAAAGTTTTTGAGAAAAGATCGCATTTTTTTGGTTTTCTTCGTGATATCAGTCTGTTGCGTATGCACGCTGCAGCAGGCTGTTCGGTCTATAAGACTGGCTTCAGTAGATGACCGTGGCCAGACCGCCGACCGAAACTGAACGCAGTGCCAGTTGGCGGGTAATGGCCGTCACAGCACCATCCGTATCGGTACAAGAGAAGACACCGCTAACCCGTCGTGCGCCAAGACCGCTGCTCATCAGCATGATACGCCCGCGTCTGTAATGGTTGAGGCGGCCGATGACGTCAGACAGAGTGGCGTTGTCAAAAACAAGCTGGCCGTTGCGCCAGGCTGTCATCGA
Source organism: Komagataeibacter melaceti (assembly GCF_003403295.1). Classification (GTDB taxonomy): domain Bacteria; phylum Pseudomonadota; class Alphaproteobacteria; order Acetobacterales; family Acetobacteraceae; genus Komagataeibacter; species Komagataeibacter melaceti. The sequence goes on from NZ_QUWV01000090.1 coordinate 25,807, forward strand.
GGCAGCCGGAACGGAGACGGGCGTTCCCAACGTCCCGTCACGGCCATAATGAACGCTCTGCCCTTCTTCAACGATGACGGAACGGTGTAGTGTGCCCACATCGCGAGTGGCGACACGCACGCTATGCTCGGTCACGGTCGTATCGACGCCAGCGCCTTCGCGGGCAACCATGAATTCAGTGCCCAGCGCCGTTGACGTGCCTCCGGCTGATTCCACGACAAAGGGCCTACGTTCGTCTACCGTTACAGGAGCAACCGTGAAATAAGCCTCTCCGCCGATCAGCACGATCCGGCGTTCACTGGCGGTATAGCGAACGCTCAGGGCCGTATGGCTGTCCATGACGGCCATGCTGCCGTCGGCAAGATGGACTGTACGAATCTCGCCAACGGGTGTGGTGTAATCCGCCAGCCAGCGTCCCGGTTCGACCCATCCCGTGCCAATGCCAAGCCCCAGAACAAACAGGCCCGCGATACCGGCGCTCGTGACATGCGTTGCGGTTCGACGATGACGGGCCTTCTTTTCCCGGCTACCGACGTCCAGATCAGACCACAGGCTGGAAGCACGCTGGAACGCCGCTTCATGCAGGGATGACGCCAATCGCCATGTCGCAAACGCCCGTTTTTCTTCGGGCGTCAGTTTTCCGCCACCCAGGCGGATGACCCACTCCGCGGCTTCCGCATCAATCCTGTCCTGCTGATCGTCCGTACTGTCTGTCATTGGCCCTGCTTGCCGGGTGCGACGGGGCGGTTACAGATAAGACGTCCGGACATCACGAAACCAGTAAAAGAAAACACGTGGATCAGCGCGGCAGACGCGACAGAAGATGGCGTAGGGCGGTGGCAAGATGCTTCTGCACAGTGCTTTCCGATACGTCCAGCCGGGTTGCAACGGTGCGGTAACTCAGCCCGGTTACCCGATTGAGTACGAAGATGCGCCGCGTCAGTTGGGGCAGTTCATCAAGGAGGGCTGCGATCTGCCTGATCTTTTCCCTTGCGGCGGCCACCTCGTCGGCCCGGGGCCGATCATCGGCGATATGGGCAAGATCATCGACAGGGACACTGGACGTCTTGCGGCGCTGCCGTGACCGGACGTGGTCGATCACCAGATTGCGCACCGTACTGTAAAGAAAGGCACGGCAGGCTCCGGCCGGGAGCGCATCGCCATGCTCCATAAACCGGACAAAGGTTTCCTGCACGAAGTCAGCGGCGAGGTCGCGGTCGTTCAGTTGCCTGCCGACATAGTCGGCCAGTTCACGCTGGTGGCTCGAAAACAGCCGACTGATTCGTATTCTGTCCACCCTGCGGGTCGCCTGATTGCCGTGATACAGACTTCCCCTAACACAACTAAGAACCGTTCGCAAATGGTACTTTTTCTTTGCGTTACTGAAATGACAGTCGTCAGACGTCTTTATCCCATAGGGGTTAATGGACAGGACGATTTCGCGATGAAACGCCTCCATTCGTTGAGTATACGCGACCTGCATATCCTGCAGGTACTCGACATGACGCGCAGCCTTGGCCGCGCGGCGACCGAACTGGGCACCTCCGTTGCGGCGCTGAGCCGCCGTCTCACCCGGATCGAAGACGTGCTCGGGATGACCCTCTTCGAACGCGGCGTGAACGGCACGGTGATTACCGCCCCGGGACGCCGCGTCCTGCAACATGCGCGCCGCATGATCGCCGAAGCCCATCATCTCCTTGCGCTCGGGAGCGGTTCCATGGACAACCTCGAAGGCGAAATCCGCCTTGGCCTCGCCTGCCCGCCGCTGCATCCGATAGTCGAAACATGGCTGCAGCGATGGAATGAAGCCCATCCCCGGACACGGATCGGGTTATATGCACCGCTGGAAGAAAGCGTGACGGCCCTGTTGTTGAACCGGGGCGTCGACGCTGCGATTCTCCACCCGGATGCGCTGACTGCCAGCCTTGCGTCCTTTGCGCTGTACCGTGAAAATATCATTGCCGTAATGCCCCAGCGCCATCGTCTTACGAAGCGCCAGACGGTGCTTCTGGTGGATCTGAGGGCGGAACACCTGTTGGTGCCGGTCATGGCACAGGACGACCGCTGTGCCCGTTTCCAGCTCGGACTGCTCGGACCACAGGCGCGCATCGTGATGCATCGGGGCGGCATGCTTACCCTGCTGTCACAGGTCCGCGCTGGCGCCGGGCTTGCCCTGTCCAGTACCGCCATTCGCGACCTGCAGCCACCGGGCCTCGCGTTCCGCAATATTGCCGACATTCAGGCTGAATTCGACATGCACCTGGCCTGGCGCGCCGAAGCCGAGAATGCCCTGCTGGGTCGGTTTGTCCGGTTTATGCGGACGGTGTCCCGGACCGGCCTCCCTCCCTCGTCTGCCCGTTCCGCAGACGCCGGAAACCCCGATCCGCCTGCATGAACCGAGCCAGCATGGGCGCAACCAGTCGTGCAGGCGGATAAGGCTCGGACAGATTGTCCTGACGGGCCATGATTTCGGCATAAGCCACCAGATCCCGGTACAGGGCCGCGGGCAGGTCCACCGTCAGGCGTACGGGTTTTTCGACCTCGATCGTCGTCAGCCTGAGCTTCGTCATTCTCCTGTCTCCCCATAGGGCCTGAGCACAAGGTCAGTCTTGACCATGACACGCATGGGCAGGCCTGGGCGGTTGATCGCCGTCGGCTTGATCGAGAGCGAGCGCGCCACAATCTGCTCTCCGGCCTGATTGAAGCTTTGCGATGCCCCCATCCGCAGTGCCTGGGCGATCCCCCCCTGCCCGCTGCTGATATCGGCTTCCGAGCCGATGCTGAGAATGGTCGAGAGGATGGCTGCCTCGAAGACCTGTCCCCAGTGATTATCCACCCTGTCGTGCAGGCCGGTATAGCCGCTGGCATCCATCCCGGGCAGGCGCTGCAGGGCAAGGGCGCGGGTATCGGGGAAGATAAGGCGGGTCCAGACCATCTGCACCCGGGTCTGGCCGAACCCGACCTGTGAATTATAGACCCCGGACAGGATGCTTCCCTGCGGGATAAGCAGGATATGACCGGTACGGCTGTCATAGACGTTCTCCGTAACACGGGCGGTTATGTCGCCCGGCAGTTCCGAACGGATCCCGGTGACAAGGGCAGCCGGGATGATCGACCCTGCCATCAACGTGAAGGGGCTTGCCGGTGCCCCGACCCGATCGGTAATGACCGTCTGGCGGTCTGCGGGACCGTTCAGAAACTGCTCTTTGCCATCAGTTTCTGCAGGCACCGGCTTATCGGCCGCACCCGGTATCGTGGACGTCGTGCCGGTCGTGGCCGGTTCTTCATGCGCCGTCTGGGTCTGGGCAAACAGCCGACTGAGCCGGGCGGCATCGCGTTCCTGCGCCATTTTCTGGGCCTGCGGATCACGCTCACGGGTTGGTGTCGCCATAACTGGTCCGGCAACCCCGGCCCTGAGCATGGGACCACCCAGATCACCTGGCAGCGGCGCCCCGAGACGCGGTGTGGCATGGGGCAGTTGCGAATAATCGCGGGGCAGCCCTGCCAGGCCATCGGGCGTGTTCCGGTTGCCGGTATTGTAGAGTTCAGGCGGTTTCACAGGGCCTGACGGCCGGAGCGCGTAATAGAGCGCGCCCCCCACGCCTGTCGCGCCGAGTGCGGCGAGAGACAGCAGGACCCGTCGCGACAGCCTTGTGACCGGCGGCCGTGTCGATCGCAGCCGCATTTCGGACGGCGGACGGAGCGTATCGGGCGGCCGTTCCTCGCTGGCCGTGTCATCGTTCCCGCTCATGACCGCCGCGCGCCATCCGTGCGGACGATCCGCACCATCTGCTGTTTCCCGGTCCCGAGTTTGAGCTGGGCTGCGGCAAACAGGCGATCCACGACCATATGGGTGCCGCGTACGCGGTAATTGACCAGTTGCCCGTCCCCCTGCGGTCCGATCACCCAGAGCGGCGGCATTTCACCCTGCGCGATCCCGTTCGGGAAGTCGATGAACACCTGTCGCCCGTCATCATAGGCCCGGAGCGGTCGCCAGGGCACGTTGGCTCCTTCAATCCGGTAGCGGAAATTCAGGGCATCGAGATCGACGCCTGTGGCTACGGCCGCCTGTTCGTCGGCATCTGTGTCCTGCCGGCGCAGGGCCAGAAGCTGGTCCTGCGGATAATCCCACGACACCGATGCCATGTAAGTCCGCTCGTCGGAACGCAGTTCCAGATGATAGGTCCGCCGGTCGGTATTGATCACGAGATTGGTCATCAGATCCGGCCGCGTGGGTTTGAGCAGGATATGCACGCGGCGTTCGGCCCCGGTCCCGCTGGTGCTGTCGCCAATAATCCAGCGCACCGTATCACCTGCTGCTACCGGCCCCGTGCCCACCAGCTTCTCGCCGGTCTGGAGGGCGATATCCGTGATCTCGCCGGGCGCGGCATAAAGCTGGTAGAGCGCTCCATCGGAGAACGGATAGACCTGAATGGCGTTCAGGTAGCCCGAGCGGGTCGGCTGCACCCGCGCAGCATTGTTGGCCGCCTCGACGCGCACATGCGGATCGGCGGCTTCAGCATGCGAGCGGCCCCACGGGACCGGTTTGAGCTGACCCGGAAGGGGAAGCAGCTGGGGAAGTGCCACCACCTGCACCGGTTTGGGTGGCTCAGGCAGCCTCACGGCCTGCCGGGGCGTATTGTCATAGGGCACCGCTGGCGGCTTCCAGGTGGCGCAGGCGCAAAGCGGGCCGGTGGCAAGGAGCAATGGGACAAGCGAGAGGACACGCATCAGTTCAGCTCCCGTGACCAGTTGAGGGCATGGATGTAGATGCCCAGCGGGTTTTTCCTCAGCCGCTCGGCATTATCGGGCGACCGGACCACGACCGTCAGGATCGCGCTCCAGCGTTCGGTGACGGACAGGGCGCTGTCGACATAGCGACGCTCTACCCATTCGACCCGGAAGCTGTCATCCGAGGCGCGGATGACGCTGGCGATCTCGACCGAGACCTGCTGCCGCCCGACCAGGGCGAAAGGATCGTTGCTGCGCGCGTAATCGTTGAGCGCCAGCGCGCCGCGATCGGTGACGTAATCATAGGCGTCCAGCCAGTTCTGGCGCAGTACCACCGGATCGGCGGGAATGCCCCGCACTTCGGTAATGAAACGGGCCAGATACCAGGCGATCTGCGGATCGGTCGGGCGATAGGCGGCGGTTGCGGGGCCGACGGCCTGCGCCTGTCCCAGTTTGTCGACCTGGACCACCCAGGGCGTGATGGTGCCCCGCGCGGACTGCCAGACCAGCCCCATGGCGAGGCTTCCGGCCAGCGCCAGGCTGCCAAAGAAGGCCAGACGCCAGTTTTTCGCCTGCACGCGGGCAGAGCCGATACGCTCGTCCCAGACCTGACCGGCTTTCTGGTAGGGGGTTTCCGGCTCGGGCGTGCTGCCATAGCGGATGGTCGGGCGACGGAACATGCTCATTCTCCTTCCGACAGATCGACACCGGACCCGCCGCTCGGCCTGTCACCACCCCGGATGGCCTGCTCGGCAGCGGAAACCCCGCCCCGAATACGCTGATTGCGCTGCATGCGGCTGGCCCAGGCTGGCGGGGCGGAACTGCCGCCCGTGGCACCAGCGCCTCCTGTGGCCTGCGCGCCCCCTGCCCCGCCTGTCGCGGCGGAGGCGCCGGCGGCGTAGCTGGATTTCATGCTGGCGGCCGCCTTGCGCAGCGGACTCATCGCCGCCGAAGCGCCGGTGCCAACCACGTTGGACAGGCCCCCCGCGCCATAGGCGGCCCGTGCGCCGCCGGCCACAAAGGCCGCACCACGAGCGGCCCCCGCCGCCATGCCCATTGCTGCCCCGGCGCCGGCAACACCGGCAGCAGCGACACCAAGGGCCGCGGCACCAGCGCCCGCGACACCGAGACCGGTGCCGATCGCGGCCCCCGCCCCCAGTTGCGGCCCACCGGCAATCAGCCCGTTGGCCAGCGCCGGGCCGAAAATGGTCAGACCCAGCAGGGACAGGGCCGCCAGGATCAAGGTCAGGGCATCGTTGATGGTCGGCGGATCGCTGAACCCGGTCGTGAACTGGGAAAAGATGGTGGAGCCGATGCCCACGATCACGGCGAGCATGAGTACCTTCACACCGGAAGACACGACATTGCCCAGCACCTTTTCTGCCAGGAACGCCGTGCGCCCGAACAGGCCGAAAGGCACCAGAACGAAACCTGCCAGCGTGGTCAGCTTGAACTCGATCAGCGCAACGAAAAGCTGGATCGCCATGATGAAAAAGCTGATCACCACGATCAGCCAGGCCAGCAGCAGCACGATGATCTGGATAAAATTGTTGAAGATTGCGACGAACCCGACCAGCGAGGAGATCGAGGCCAGGATCGGCCGCCCCGCATCGATGCCCACCTGCGCCAGACGGCCCGGCTGCAGCAGTTGCGCCGCCGTCATCGTGCCGCCGCCCGCTTCGATCCCCAGCCCGGCAAAGGAATTGTAGATGATGCCCGCCAGGGAATTGAAATTGCCGATCAGATAGGCAAATACGCCAATATAGAGCGTCTTGCGGATCAGGCGTGCGAGGATGTCCTCATCAGGGGCCAGCGTCCAGAACAGGGCGGCAATGGTCAGATCGATGCCGATCAGGATCGAGGCCAGCCCGTGCACGTCCCCCTGCACCAGTCCAAAACCGGAATCGATATAGGTGGTGAAGACCCCGAGGAAATTGTCGATGACGCCGGTGCCCTGCATGGTCAGTGGCCCTTCGCATCACCGAGGAACCGCCGCCGGCTCTCGGCCCAGATGGCAGCACAGCCTGCGTCACCATCAGCCCGCAGACCGAGCGCCTCACATCGCGCCAGCCCGGCGGCCAGCGGATCAGAGGACCGAACAGGGGTCATGATCCCCACAGGCACGCCGGACAGGGGCGGGGCTGCTTTATGGCCAGCATGCCATCCGGCTACGGCGAAGATTGCCGCCGCCATGACTGCGGCGATGATCCGCGCGCCGACCGGCACCGTGATCCGGGGCCAGCGCATCAGTGAAACATCTGCGCGGAGCCGGGCTGATAGCCGGTGCCGTAGTTGAGGAAATTCGTCAGCTGTGCCCGGGCCTGTTCCTCCGCCTCGACCTGTCGAGCCCCTTCCAGGGCCTGGGCACGGGCCATGGCGGCACTGGTCGCGGTCAGATCGGCAAGCTGCCGGGTCTGGAGTGCCGCCAGCTGGTTGCCGGACTGCTGGGCCTGCAATGCCCCTTCAGCGGACTGACTGGAGGAGACCAGACCCGTGACCTGATCGCGCGTGCCATCGAGATTACCCACCACCCCGGCCTGCACCCGCAGGGAATCCTGATAGGCCGCCCGCGCGTTCTGCCAGCGCGTCTGCGCATCCCCCTGCATCTGGCTCGCGGATGTGGGGCTGGCAAGCGCTGCGGGATAGGTGCCGCTGAAGGCCTGATCGATGCTGGTGGTGCTGTAAGTCATCCCCTGTGCCTGCCCGAGCAACTGCTGGGTCTGGGCGATGGACTGCTCCAGCGTCGCAAGGGTGGAATACGGCAAGCTGGCAAGGTTGCGCGCCTGGTTGGCGAGCATCGTGGCCTCGTTGAGGAGGCTCTGGGCCTCCTGATTGACCTGCTGCAGTTCACGGGCAGCAATCAGGACGTTCTCGACATGATTTGCCCCGTCATAGACGGCCCATTGGGCGCGGGCTGGACGACCTGCCAGAACGGGCAGCAGCAGGCCCGCTCCGATAATGAAAACCGCCTTCATACGGGACGTTTTCATGACGGTTTCGCCCTTCCAAGCATGTCCAGCGCCCAGTCAGCCCCCCGATGGGCCAGCCAGGCGCGCGCAAAGCCGTCGGCCCCGCTTTCGGCGAGGACATGGGTGATGGCGGCCTGGTCCGTGGGTGAAGAGGCTGCGGTAAAGGCCAGCGCCACCTCGGACAGGCCCAGATCGAACAGCCGGTTACCACGCCGGGACTGGCAGTAGTAATCGCGCTTGGGCGTAGCCTGGGCGAGAATGGCAATCTGGCGGTCATTGAGGCCGAACCGGCGGTAGATGGCGGTGATCTGGGGTTCCAGCGCCCGCTCGTTGGGCAGCAGGATCCGGGTCGGGCAGCTTTCGATGATCGCGGGTGCGATCGGGCTGCCGTCAATATCGGCCAGCGACTGGGTCGCGAACACCACCGAGGCATTCTTCTTGCGCAGCGTCTTGAGCCATTCGCGCAACTGTCCCGCAAGGCCATGATCGTCCAGTGCCAGCCAGCCCTCGTCGATTAGCAGCAGGGTCGGACGACCATCCAGCCGCCCCTCGATGCGGTGAAACAGATAGGACAGCACGGCAGGGGCTGCTGCCGTTCCGATCAGCCCCTCGGTCTCGAAAATAAGGATGTCCCCCTCGCCCAGATGTTCCTGCTCGGCATCCAGCAGTCGTCCCCACGGGCCACCGACGGTAAAGGGCTGGAGGGCCTGCTTGAGCGCGTTGGACTGCAGGAGCGCCGACAGGCCGGTCAGCGTACGCTCTGGCAGGGGGGCTGATGCCAGCGAGATCAGGGCCGACCAGACATGATCGCGGATATCAGGGGTGATGGTGACGCCTTCGCGACCAAGCAGTTCCACCACCCATTCCGCAGCCCAGGCCCGCTCGCCTGCCGCGTCAATATCGCGCAGGGGTTGCAGGGCGACCGGTTCCGACATGTCCTCGGCGAGACCGCCGCCCAGGTCGTGCCAGTCACCGCCCATCGCAAGAGCCGCCGCCCGGATAGAGCCACCAAAATCGAAGGCAAAGATCTGGGCATTCCCGTAGCGGCGAAACTGCATCGCCATGAAGGCCAGCAGGACCGATTTGCCAGACCCCGTCGGTCCTACGATCAGCAGGTGCCCGACATCACCGACATGAAGGGCAAAACGGAATGGCGTCGCCCCTTCGGTCTTCGCAAAAAATAGCGGGGGTGCGCGGAAATGGCCGTCGCGTTCCGGCCCTGCCCATACGGCGGAAAACGGGATCATATGCGCAAGGTTCAGGGTCGAGAGGCAGGGCTGGCGCACATTGGAATAAATATGGCCCGGCAGGCTGCCCAGCCACGCTTCGACCGCATTGACCCCTTCGCGCATGCAGGTGAAGTCACGACCCTGAATGGTTTTTTCGACCTGACGCAGCCGGTCGTCAGCCACGGACGCGTCTTCGTCCCACACGGTAATCGTCGCGGTGACATAAGCCTGCCCCACCAGATCGGCGCCGAGTTCCTGCAATGCCGCATCGGCATCGGCTGCCTTGTTGGCGGCGTCGCTGTCCGTCAGGACCGAGGCCTCGTTGGTCATCACCTCCTTGAGGATCGCCATGATGGATTTGCGTTTGGCGAACCACTGGCGGCGGATCTTCCCCAGGGCTTTTGTCGCATCCGTCCGGTCCATGCAGATCGCGCGCGTGGACCAGCGGTAGGGAAAGGCCAGCCGGTTGAGGTCGTCCAGCAGGCCCGGCCAGGTCCGGGTGGGAAACCCGGTAACCGTCAGGATGCGAAGATGCGCGTCGCCCAGTCTTGGCAGGAGGCCGCCGGTCAGATCCTCATCGACCAGAATGGCGTCGAGATACATCGGAATTTCCGGCACCCGCACGCGTTGCAGCCGGGTCGAGACACAGGAATGAAGGTAGGACAGGGTCTCGCCGTCGTCGAGCCACGCAACCTCGGGCATGAAGCCCTCGATCAGGGCCAGCACGCGGTCGGTGCGATCGAGAAACCCGGCCATCACCGCACGCCAGTCGGATCCCGTGCCGGCCCGGTTCTCGTAAAGCCAGGATTCTGCCCGAGCGGCATCGTCGGCCGGCGGAAGCCAGACAAGGGTCAGGAAATAATGGCTTTCGAAATGCGCCCCTTCTTCCTCGAACTGTGCGCGGCGCTCGGCATCGACCAGGGCTGAAGCCGGGTCGGGAAACTGCGACAGCGGATAATCCCGTGCGGGACGGCGCTGGGCCTCGACAGACAGCGACCAGCCGGAGCCAAAGCGCCGGAACGCGTTATTGACGCGTGACGTGATGGCCACGAGTTCGGCTTCGGTCGCGGAGTCCAGGTCCGGCCCCCGGAAGCGGGCGGTGCGCTGGAAGGCACCATCCTTGTTCAGGACCACGCCTTTGGCGACCAGTGCTGCCCACGGCAGGAAATCAGCCAGACGGTCGCGACGATGGCGGTATTCGGCAAGATTGAGCATGACCCCTCACCGGACCATATGGGTGGGATAGCGCAGGTGCCGGCGCACCACGTCCACGAAGGCCGGATCCCGCCTGGCAGCCCAGACGGCAGCCAGATGACCGAGCAGCCAGAGCACAGCGCCGCCGACCCACAGCCGCAGGCCAAGCCCGAGGGCTGCCGCCAGCGTGCCATTGACGATGGCGACCGTGCGCGGTGCGCCGCCGAGCAGGATCGGCTCGACAAGCGACCGATGCACGGGGGCGAAATAGCCGGGGGCGTTTTCAGGTATTTCCATCAGATCAGCGCTCCCCCCGAGAACGAGAAGAAGGACAGGAAGAACGAACTGGCGGCAAAGGCGATGGACAGTCCGAACACGATCTGGATCAGGCGGCGGAAACCACCCGAGGTTTCCCCGAAAGCCAGCGTCAGGCCGGTCACGGTGATGATGATCACCGAGATGATCTTGGCTACCGGTCCCTGTACGGATTCCAGGATCTCGTTGAGCGGGGTTTCCCATGGCATGCTTGACCCCGATGCGTAGGCCGGGACGGCAAGCAGAAGGGTGGATACGGGCGCAAGCGCTACGGCCGCGCGACGGCGCAGGACGGACGGGGTCATCATGACACGTCTCCGACGGATTTGAGGATGTAATCATCGTTCGGGCCGAGCCCCTCGACGGAAGCGATTTCGACAAGACGACGCGCGCTGCCGCGACCGGCCAGCACGGCGATCATGTCGATGGTTTCGGCGATCAGGGCGCGCGGCACCGTGACGACAGCTTCCTGGATCAATTGTTCCAGCCGCCTGAGCGCAGCGATGGCCGATCCGGCATGCAGGGTTCCGACGCCACCGGGATGGCCGGTACCCCAGGCCTTGAGCAGGTCGAGGGCTTCGGCTCCCCTCACCTCGCCAATCGGAATGCGATCGGGGCGCAGGCGTAGCGACGACCGGACTAGGTCGGACAGCGTGACAACGCCGTCCTTGGTCCGCAGCGCGACAAGGTTGGGAGCCGCGCATTGCAGTTCACGGGTGTCCTCGATCAGCACGACGCGGTCGCCACTGGTGGCGATCTCCGCCAGCAGGGCGTTCACCAGGGTCGTCTTGCCCGTCGAGGTGCCCCCGACGACAAGGATGTTCCGGCGCTCCCGGACAGCCTCACGCAGAATGTCAGCCTGCGTGGCGGTCATGATCGCGGACGCGACATAGTCACCCAGTGAAAACACTGCTACGGCGGGACGTCGGATCGCAAAGCAGGGTGCCGCGACCACTGGTGGCAGCAGCCCCTCGAACCGCTCCCCTGTTCCCGGTAGTTCGGCGGAAACGCGGGGACAGGCGGGATGGACTTCTGCCCCGACATGATGGGCGACCAGGCGCATGATGCGTTCAGCATCGGCCGCATTGATCCGGGTGCCCGTATCCTCCATGCCGCCTGTCAGACGGTCGATCCAAAGCCGTCCGTCAGGGTTGAGCATCACCTCGGCAATGGCGGGATCGTCGAGGTGACAGGCAATTGCGGCTCCCAGTGCGGTACGCAGCATGCGCGCTCCACGGGCAGCCGCTTCGGAACGAGGAGAAATGACGGACATGGAAGACCCCGGCGACAAGCCTCGCAAGCGAGGCAGTGACGTAACAAGGTCAATTAGAGAAAGACATGGCCATGCAAACGCAACAAGTCAGTTGCGCGATAGGGCGCGCGGATAAGAAAACTTGCGACCGGCAGGATGCAGGCTGGTCACGCTATTCGGGCCATCCAAGACAATGGGCCACATGATGCCACCGATGATAGGGAAGCACATTCAGAATTGGTAGAACTGTATAAAGACGCTGCCAAAAGAGCCTTCATAATGTCGTCTTTGGGGGGGAAATGGAATGTCCGGTTTCAAGCCCTAAATATGAAGATACAGACATTTGAGTGCTCCGACCGCTTTGGCAGTTCTAAGTCCAATTCCGCCGTCCGAGCTGTCTTGCAAATCTTGTCCACAAGGCCTAAACTTAGTTTGTTGACAGGAGATGGTGCTGACCTTTGTTGCTGCACTCGTCTCCATGGGCATTATTTCTGTCAACGGTCCGGATCGGGTGTCCACGGAATCCGGACGCGGTCATGGTTTGAGACCCATGCTGTCTAGCTCCTAGCCGGTAACTGCTGGCTTGTTATTGATTTCGCCCGCCGTCCCAGTCGATGGGGCGGCGGGCACAATAGACTGAAGCTATTATTATGCTCGACGTCCATATTGCGGCAATATTAGAGGCTCTGAGTAACTGGCCCGAGGCGACAATAACCGGTGGACAGCTAAATAAGCTAATTCAAGGTGCGGCTCCAAATCTTGATATCCGAGCGATGGTGGGTATGCCCACGGGTTCGGGTGCATTAGCGGCATTCGTGCTTAGACATCTATCCGATGATCTCGAACAGATCGGATATCAAGGAAAGGACGTCCTCTATAGCATCCAAGGACGCGAAGCCTCTAAGCTACCCGACGGTGCAGCCTCGCAGATCTGGCGTACATTCGTCAGTCCCAGTTCCAGCAAGCACTTGGTGCTGAAACAGTCCATTCCCCTTCTGCTCGCGCGAGACGCTCCTGCCAATGGCGACGAAGCCGAAATTGAGATCCGGAAGGCCGACCTAGACGAACACGATGCGATCCGTCGCGCGTTCGCTGATACACTGCCTCCCGTCGCGGCCACGGCTTTGGAGCGAAGCGGTGCAGCCGATGCCGACTTCAATAAGTGGATCGCAACCCTAAGGAGAGCAGTTCCCGGATCCGTCCGGGATTGGGGAGAGTTTCGCCGCCAAAAGCTTGCCGAGTTGTTTCGGTCAAGGATCATGGATATTGGCCTAAGCCCCGCAATTCAATCAGCAGTTCTAGGCCAACTGACGGCTGCTGAGCGCGGGGCCTATAGCGCCTACGCTAAGGCCACCAAGTTACCTCGCCGTGCGTCGTCGTCTGCAGGTGCGAAAGATACGTTCGCGAGGGCCCGCCGGCTCGTCCATGCAGCGGTAGACCTGATGACGCTTGACGAACTGCGCACTATTAGACTTCCACTCGGCGTCGTACTCGACGCAGATCGCGATTGAACGGCGAGACGGCATTAAAGCCTTGACGAATGGTAAGCTCTTTATCGTGTTGCCTCTAAAGGACGCCGACAGACTCGAGGATCTGGCGCGGAGCGAGATCGTGCCGAACAGACGGGGGGAAGTCGTGGTCGTGGGCTACGGCGGCGCAGGCAAGGCGTCGAGCTCAGACCGTGCACGCGCCACTAGGCAATTGATAGGACAGATCGCGAGCTTCCCACCGCATCCACGCAACCGGCTTTTCATCAACCGTGAGACCAAGTGCAGCTTCGAAGACTTGATTGATTGGTGGTGCGCCGAGAACTTCGGTGATGCAGCAACGAGGAAGCTCGCGCCGGCTGCAATTAGGCGTGAGCTTGGCGAGCATCTTCAATCGATAGGCGCGCACTGGCGCCACCATGCTACCGCTGAACTGAATCGGTTCGAGAGCCAGCGCGGGAGCCTTGATGCTTGGCTTCAACAGTTCGCCGAGCTGAGGTGCGGCACGATCGGCCCGAAGCTTGCCGCGCGGCTGCGCATCGTTCGCACAGGTGATCTACCGAGCGGTGCCTTCGCCATGCGTAAGGCCGACCAAGTCGGCCTTCGGCAGCTCGCGTGCTACATTGAGGACGACGACCAAGGTGGTAGTTGGGTCGAAATGAAGGGGCTGCTGGAGCGCACGTTCCCGCCTGGAACGGTTCACGCGTTACGCTGGCGCAAGGATGTCGGTACTCTTGAGTTCCCTTCTACGCCCGCTGACGAGATTGTAATCCATGAAGACGGGCTGTGGAGCGGACACGAGGTAGTTAGGCGCCTCCGTGCAATGAGCACGCAGTTGCCAACCGCGCCGGTGACGCTGCGGTACGGGATCGTCACAGATTTCGGTCTGCTTGTTGCGCGGCAAGCGATCCGCTTTCTTAACCTCGCGGGTCGCGTCTCTATTGATACGTCGCGTGCAGAGTTGCTCGACTTCCTAAATGGCAAAGTGCCAGAAGAAATGCGCCTTGGTCTTGGGATGGAGTTGTCACATTACTATGACACCCTCCACGACTATGTCGACAGTTACGCCTTTCGACCGCAAGCCGATTGGTCCAGCGACGAGATCGCTGCGTGTGAGAACATTGGTCGCCAGTTGGTGCGGGCATGGCTGAAGCAGGATGGCAGCGCGGCGCCCGATGAAGATAAAGTATCGCGCTTCGCACTCGGCGGCGGGGGCTTCGCTTCCATGGTCGCTTTTTCGCGCAGCATCCCCAAAGTATGCCTACCTCTACTCTGGCTCGGCGGACAGGTCACGTTGGGGGACAAGACCGTGGCGTGGAGACCGCTGCTGGTGGATTCGCGACGAGTTTCCAGTGTCGACCTACTTCGAGCAGGAAGTATCTGAGGTCGCCGGTGTACGTCATCCGGAAAACTCTGTAGTCTCTGTTCAATGGAGTTTGATAACATTCGACGTCAACTCCTTGGCTGCAAGTGGGTCAGGCCGCTGACGGACACTCCTGCCGCAGGCAGCTAAATCCATCGTGTCCGCTTAACGAAACATCATTCCAAGATTTGTATGATCACAGTGAGGCGACTGCCGCCTGTCTGCTCCATTCTTGAAGACGACATACGGCTTTACGAGGGAAGCAACCGGTTTGATTCTGGTGACAGATTTTCACTGGATTTATCATCGCATCAGGTCGTCAGCGAAGCGTCGCAAAAGCGTCCGTAACTGATCGAGGTCGGCATCCGTCCAGTCGACGAGAATGCGGTTCGCCAGTCTCTGGCGGGCCGCATTCAGCAGGTCGACCATTTCCTGTCCCTTTCCAGTCACTGTCGCTTCGCGAACACGCCTGTCCGCGGCAGACGGGTGGCGCTCGATAAGGCCCAGTTCTTCCAGCCTGGTCATCTGTCGGCTGATCGTCGTATGATCACGCCCTGTACGGTCCGCAAGTTCGACAACACCGACAGGACCGTAACGCCCTACGCGCGCCAGAAGCGGAAACAGGGCGCGATCCAGTGGAATGCCCGCTTCTTCGATCAGTCGATCATCCCGACGCGGCCGGTTGATTTCATCGACCAGATCGATGATCGCGGCATGAAGTCCGCGCAGGATATCAGGATCATGTGTATTATTCACGCTTTTTGTTGCCCTGGATGCCGATCTGAGATACGTGAATATTACACATTGATTCGCGGAGTTGCCAGTGTCCTTCGATACAGACGTCCTGATCTCGGGTGCCGGGGCCGCAGGCCTGACACTTGCGATTGACCTCGCCCGACGTGGGGTTGCGTTCCGACTGGTCGAGCAGAACACGCAGCCGTTCAGCGGATCGCGCGGGAAAGGCATCCAGCCCCGGACGATGGAGATCTTCGAGGATCTCGGCTTCGTCGACCGCGTGGCGGCGGCAGGCGGCCCTTACCCGCCGCTGTGCCAGTATCGTCCTGATGGAACCCACAACGTGTCGCTTCTGACGGAGGCGGAAGTCTTCCCCACTCCCGCCGAACCTTATGCCGCGCCGCTGATGCTGCCGCAGTTCGCAACCGAAGCCGTCATGCGGGAGCGGCTTGCCGAGCTTGGGCATCATCTCCGCTTCGGCACACGGCTGACCGGATTTGAACAGGACGCACATGGCGTGACGGCGAGGATGGGAGACGAAACCGGCGAGCATATGATCCGCGCCCGGTTCCTCGTCGGAACCGACGGCGGCCGCAGCTTCGTGCGCCATGCCCTGGCGATTGATTTTCCGGGAGAAGCACTGGGCGTGCGTGCGATCGTTGCCGATGTGCGGCTGGAAGGTCTTGATCGGTCCGTCTGGCATCGTTTCCAGCTCGGTTCACCGGCGACACAGGTGATGATCTGTCCGCTGGCGGGAACCGATCTGTTCCAGGTTCAGGCGCCCGTGGCACTGGAGGGAGAGGTCGACCTGTCTCCGGCCGGACTGACCGCGCTCATCGGGGCCCGGACCGGCAGAGGGGACATCGCCGTCCGCGCGGTGTCCTGGTCCTCGGTTTATGCGATGAATGCGCGTCTGGCTGATCGCTACCGGGTCGGACGCGTCTTCATCGCGGGGGATGCCGCTCGTGTTCACCCGCCAACCGGGGGTCAGGGTCTCAATACCAGCGTTCAGGACGCCTATAATCTCGGCTGGAAGCTGGCCTCCGTGCTCGCGGGTGCGCCGGAAGCGCTGCTCGACAGCTACGAGGCGGAGCGCCGGCAGATCGCGTCGAACATGCTTCATCTCTCGACGCGGCTGCTTGGTGAAGCAAAGCAGGGCACCATGCGGCGCGATCGCGAAGCGCGTCAGCTCGACCTCGGCTATCGCGGCTCATCATTGAGCGCGCCCGGCTCGGTGGGCGGCAGAGTGCAGGCGGGTGATCGCGCCCCCGATGCGCCCTGTCGCGGACAGGCGGGGCAACGGACACGGCTGTTCACGGTTTTTCAAGGGTTTCACTGGACCCTGCTCGGCTACCAGCCGCATGACCGGCCGTCGGCTATCGCGGGCGTTCGTATCGTCACCGTTGGAGCGGGGCATGAACTCGTCGACGAAGATGGCGATATCGCCGAAGCGTACGGGATCGAACCCGGTCAGTGGGTGCTCGTGCGTCCGGACGGTTACATCGCCGGAATCTTTCCCTCTGACGGACTGGGGCCGCAGCTTTCGCGCTACCTCGCGCACGTGCTGCCGTCCTGCCCGGCCGATACGCTCAATGGGTCATGATGGGGGAAGGCAGAAGGTCAATTAATGGGAAGAGATAACCGAAAGCAGCGATTTCGTGCGCTCATGTTGATGACGCCTGCTAACTAAAGGTGGCCGTTCCCATCCACATCGGTAAACGCTTGGTCTGGTTGAAAGCGGACGCTAGACACAGGCC
Source organism: Komagataeibacter melaceti (assembly GCF_003403295.1). Lineage (GTDB taxonomy): Bacteria > Pseudomonadota > Alphaproteobacteria > Acetobacterales > Acetobacteraceae > Komagataeibacter > Komagataeibacter melaceti. The sequence continues at coordinate 42,839 of NZ_QUWV01000090.1, forward strand.
CCGTTTATCCGGTCATTAGACTGCTTACCCCTCACACACCTAAGGGAGCGCCTCGATTTTTCCATCAACCGATGTGTGTTTGACTTGCAAGCCGTGCTACGGTCAGAAGTGACAGTGATCGAAACCTAAGGCATGGATTGAAACGAACATGACGCTGGACGTTAGGGGAAGCATTAAGAATACCAAATTAAGTTCCAATCCTTATGTCGTGTTTGAAGAAATTATTTCCAACGCCATAGATTCTTTATCTTATCCGAACTCATGAGGATGGCTCTGTTCCAAATCTCATCGTTAAAATTCGAGTTGATTTTTCATCGAGCGATCTCTTGGACGATGAGGAGGTCATGGCGGTTTCCTGTAAGGACAACGGATGCGGGCTTGGTGACGAACAGCTCAAGGCTTTTCTGACGAAAGATACATCCTACAAGGATGATCTTCTCATCTCGGGAATTGGGCAATGCAAGGGTGCTGGCCGCATCCAGTATTTTCATCATTTTTCTGCCTTGTCGATCGACAGTACCTTTCGTCAGGGAACGGACATCGTTAGACGTCAGATGCGCTATTCCGATCTGCAAAAGCAGATTGACTATGACGATTTCAAATCGTCTCCCGGCAATGATGGCGATATCGGGACTCTTATCCAGCTTGAGCAGTTCAAGGACACGACCCGCGCTCGGATCGCTCATGGCAAAACGCTGAGCCACCTGTTTTCGGCACCTGTCCTGAAAGAGCGAATGCTCATCGCCTTTCTTCAAAGACTAGTGAGTCTCGAAAGCCGCTTGGGCGACTTCGAGTTCGAGTTTCTGACGTCCCACTGGAATAGCGAAGATCAGGTCGAAACTCTGAAGCGCTCAGACCTGCCGACCGTTACAGCCTCTCCGGTCGTTCAGGTCGAAGAGCGTGACCCGCGTTCTGGCGACCCGCTAGGAACATTCCAGAGCTTCAAGCTGTCGCACTACCAGCTTGATGCCGCGATTTATGATCTTCCCGAAAACGCCATTGCTTTCTGTGCAAAGTTCTCTCCGGTCAGAAACATCACCCCCCGGTATCTGCGGACCCGGACCGAACAGAATAACCCGGTGGGCGGCTTCCATCATATTGTTTTGATTGAGAGTGATTTTCTTGACAGGCATGTCAATGAGCAGCGAGACAATTTCGACAACATTCCGGAGAACATCCCAACCGGCGATCTGTTCTCCGACGCTAAGCTGTCCTACGGCTCGATCCACGAGGTAATCGACCCGATCATCTATGCGATGGTGACACCGGCTGATTGGAAAAAGGAAGATGTTCTCAGGGAAATCTCCGATCAATTCGGTATCAGCGAAGCTATGCTCGCGGATACCTCGACCCGGATCATCTATGGAGAACCGGCAAAAGCGGTTGTCGAGCGCGTTCTAAAAAAATATCAGGAACGGGTGATTGACGAGACAGCGGAAATCTACAGCTTGAAGGAGGAAATTCTTAAGGCGGAGCCAGACTCGGACGAATACCGCAAGAAGATCGATGAAATCTCGTGGAAATATACCTCATCACTCAAGAATTTTGACATGGCCAACCTGTCGCAGCTCATCGTCCGCCGGGCAGCGATTGTCGAAATCCTTACTCTGGCCTGCGACAAGAATTTGGCGATGCAGGCGGTGGCGGAAGGTGTCCGCCGTAAGGATGAACAGATCATTCACAACATATTTTTCCCTATGCGGAAGGACAGCCAAGATGTATCCGACCATGACATCTGGCTGCTGAGCGAAGAATACCACTATTACGATTACATCGCTTCCGACATCCCACTCGCCAATATTAAGTGGAATGATGGAGAGGCGGTTTTTGAAAGCGACATAGACCAGAAATTTCAGGAGTTGCTCGCACGACGGGCTGACGACAATAGCGGAAAGCGACCTGACATCGCCCTGTTTAGCAAAGAGGGATCAGCCATCATCGTGGAGTTCAAGGCTCCCGGCGTGTCCACCGACGAGCATATCGGCGACCTGACCGAATATGCCCATCTACTTGCGGCCAAATCCGGCGGAAAGCTCAGGAAATTTTACGGATATTTGATCGGTGATACAGTTAACAACCTGCGTTTGGGAGGGAGTTGGACGCCGTTTCCGACCGGGAATGGCTGGTTTCAGTCCAGTCCGCTGATGGATCCGGCTACCCGCCAGCCGCTGGGAGAAACCTATTTTGAGATTTTACATTTCAGCGACGTGATCGACAGAGCAAAAAAGCGGATCGGTGTCTATCAGCAGAAACTCAACCTCAATTTTGACAAAGCGATCTAAACAGGTTCTTGATCCTGTTCCAGAACCTCGCCGCCTCTTCACAGCTATTGTTTCACGTCTGAACCTGCAAGGGTAAGTATCGTTCTGAGGTCGGTTACCACCGCGCTTATTGGTATAGCAGCAATGCCTCAAACGCCGTCTATCACGGTTCTCTTAAGAATGTCAGCTTTCGGAAAACTACCCTCACCACTTCGATGTCCGCTTTGTAAGCGTAAGAGGACATTACGAACTTGGATTATCCTGCTGACACAACATTCAATGGAAATTCCGGGCCTTCACAATGATATTTCGGAAGACCTGCCCTGATCGAAGTCTGGAGGTATCTGTAACGACCGATTTCCCACATCGGCCAATAGGCGGGAAAGATCAACAATCTCACGCGTCACGAGATGTACCACCTCCCCTTCCTTCTGCAGCCGTCCGACAACCCCCAGCATCTGTCCTGACAGGACTATCCGGCGGAAGCGCTCGAACATATCGGGCCAGATAATCACGTTGATCGCCGCCGTTTCGTCCTCCAGCGTCATGAACACCACGCCTTCGGCTGAACCGGGCCGCTGGCGGACCAGTACCAGCCCAGCCACCGACAGGCTGCTCCTGTCCCGGGCCTCCAGGGCCTGCCGGCACGTCACCATCCCGCGCTCGATAAGGTCGGCACGCAGGAAGGCCAGGGGATGATCCCGCAGGGTCAGGCCGGTGCGGTTGTAATCGCGTGCGACCTCGGCCCCGTCCCGCATGGGCTGGAGCAGCACGTCGGGTTCTTCCGCTTCACGCATGACGGCGGCTGCGGCAAACAGCGGCAGGGGTTCGTCACGTAGTGCTTTGATCGCCCACAACGCCTCGCGCCGGGCCAGGCCCAGTCCCGGCCGGAAGGCGTCCGCCTCGGCCAGATGGGTCAGGGCTGCCCCCTTCACCCCTGCCCTGCGCCACAGATCATCGACCGAGGCAAAGGGCCGGTCGCCCCGCGCCGCGACGATGCGGGCGGCATCCTCATTGGCCAGTCCTTTCACCAGGTTCATGCCCAGGCGGACGGCAAACAGCCCGTCATCCCGCTCCGGGCCTTCAAGTATGCTGTCCCAGCGCGAGGCGTTGACGCAGACCGGCCGGATCTCGACCCCATGTTCGCGCGCATCACGCACAAGCTGCGCCGGGGCATAGAATCCCATGGGCTGGCTGTTCAGGAGTGCTGCCAGAAATACATCCGGATGGGCACATTTCATCCAGGATGACGAATAGGCCAGAATGGCGAAGCTGGCGGCATGGCTTTCGGGAAAGCCGTAACTGCCAAACCCCTCAAGCTGCTGGAAGATGCGTTCGGCAAAGGTCTCGGGATAACCCCGCGCCGTCATGCCCTCAATCAGCCGCGTGCGGAAACGCGAGACCGTGCCGGTATTCTTGAACGTCGCCATGGCCCGGCGCAACTGATCAGCTTCAGATGCCGAAAACCCGGCGCAGACCATGGCCACCTGCATCACCTGTTCCTGGAACAGCGGAATGCCCAGCGTCTTCCTGAGCACCTTTTCGAGTTCCGGCGTCGGGTAGATTTCCTTTTCCTGCCCGGCACGCCTGCGCAGATAGGGATGCACCATGTCCCCCTTATGTGGACGGCCTTTACGATGCAAGAGGTCACATTGATTGCATTGTCGTATCTTTCTTCTGCGTATTTTCGCTCCAGCGAAATGC
>NZ_QUWV01000091.1 GCF_003403295.1 Komagataeibacter melaceti
GGCGAGATCCGCACGCAGGCCCTGCACCAGGCGCTGGACGGGGCGGCTGATGCCGTTGATCCATGGGATCTTGTAGGCGCACTCCTTCTGGCGTTGGGTTGCGGCAACGTGACGGTGAAGAAAGACACCAGCCATACCAGCTATCACCAGCCCACCGCCCGCGATAATGCGCTGGCCGCGCTGTTTCCCGAGGGGCACCTGGTGCGCGACCCGGCGCTGCTGCGCCATCATGCGATGGCGGTGGTGCGGAGCATCGCGAACTGCGACGTCAGCCCG
>NZ_QUWV01000008.1 GCF_003403295.1 Komagataeibacter melaceti
ACCTTGCGCGTGAACCAGTCCATGATCGCCACGAGATAGAGAAATCCCCGTTTCATGGGAATATATGTGATATCGGAACACCAGACCTGGTTAGGTCGATCAATGACCAGATCCCGCAGCAGATATGGATATTTCCGATGCTCCGGATGGGGCACACTCGTGCGTGGCTTCTGGTAGATCGCCCGCAGGCCCATGATCGCCATGAGCCGGCGGACGCGTTTGCGCCCCACTTCATGTCCCAGGCGGCGCAGATGCCATGTCATCTGCCGCGAGCCATAATACGGCCTTTCCAGGAACTGGGCGTCGATCAGCCGCATCAACTCCAGATTGGCCTCACTCTGTGGCACAGACCGATAGTAGACGCCCGACCGGTTGAGTCGCAGCAGCGTGCATTGCCGAATTATCGGCAGACGCGCTCGCTTCGGGTCAATCATCTGCCGCCTCTGATCACGCCCAACCGAGCAGAGGCATCGCGTAAAAAATCCCGTTCCACGAGAAGCTCGCCTATCTTCGCGTGCAGTTTCTCCACATCAGCAGGGCTGACCGGGGGCTCAGACGTCGCTTTCCCGGAAAAGGTGGCCGCCATCCCCTCGATCGCCTGCCGTTTCCACTGGGCGATCATCGTCTGATG